>CALMEF010000031.1 GCA_937862825.1 uncultured Armatimonadota bacterium | reverse complement strand
CCAACCGTGCTCGCTCAGTTGAAGCAAGGTGAGACGGTGTTGGATTTGGGAAGCGGCGGCGGAATTGATGTGCTCCTTTCGGCCAAACGTGTCGGTCCCGCCGGCTTTGCCTATGGTCTGGATATGACCGACGAAATGCTAGAACTTGCTGAGCGAAACCGACTCGAAGCCGGTGCGGAGAACGTGAAATTCCTCAAGGGTCATATTGAGTCCATTCCGTTGCCGGACAATTCGGTTGACGTGATCATCAGTAACTGCGTGATCAACTTATCTGCCGACAAGGACCAAGTGCTTCGCGAGGCTTTTCGAGTGCTCAAACCGGGCGGAAGGTTTGCCGTCTCGGACGTGGTGGTGGAGGGTGACCTCCCGGAAGTCGTTCGTCGAGACATGGAGCTCTACGTGGGTTGTGTGGCCGGTGCGCTGGAACATGACGAGTATTTGGCCAAACTGTCTCAGGCCGGGTTTGTAGACGCGTCAATCGAGCCAACCCGGCGTTACGAGTTCTCACAACTCGAAGGCGCGTGGGCCCCGCAAGGCGTCAAGGCCCTAAACGATGACGATAAGAGAGCCTTAGATGGCAAGATCATGGGAGCCTTCATTAGGGCGGTTAAGCCTGCGTGAGGATTCTCTTTGTTTGCGTCCACAATGCGGGACGATCGCAAATGGCGGAGGCGTACTTGAACGCCTTCGCCAAGGAGCGTGGGCTTGACATTGTCGCCGAATCAGCCGGGACGATGGGCGGCAAAGGAATCAACCCCCTTGCCGCCACCGCGATGGAAGAGGACGGGGTCAGCCTATTGCGACACTCACCCAAGGTGATTACGCAAGCGATGGTGGATGCCGCAGATCGGATCATTACCATGGGCTGCGGAGTCGATGCAGACGCTTGCCCGGCACGGTTTCTCGTCACTGAGGATTGGGGTCTGGCTGATCCTGCGGGACAACCTTTGGACGAAGTTCGTCGGATTCGAGATCAAGTTAAGGCACGCGTCTTGCGCCTCGTCGAAGGTCTTCAAGCGCTATGAACAAGACGAGTTCTCAGCGCAAGGGCATGGCGTTTTTGGACCGTTACCTAACCTTGTGGATCTTTCTGGCCATGGGTCTAGGAGTCTTGATTGGTCGGATGATTCCAGGGATAGAGGGCGCGTTGAGCGCTCTATCGGTCGGAACAACAAATGTACCTTTAGCGATCGGCCTTATTCTGATGATGTACCCACCCCTGGCCAAAGTTCGCTATGAGCGCTTGCCAGAAGTCTTCAAGAATAAGCGACTCCTTGCGCTCTCATTGGTTCAAAACTGGGTCGTGGGGCCAACGCTCATGTTTGCATTGGCCACTCTGTTCCTACCAGACAAACCAGAATACATGGCCGGACTTATCCTGGTAGGACTTGCCCGCTGCATTGCGATGGTCCTGGTATGGAACAACTTGGCCGATGGGGACAACGACTATGCCGCTGGACTTGTTGCGTTTAACAGTATCTTTCAGGTCCTTTTCTTTGGCGTCTATGCTTGGTTCTTCTTAACTGTCCTTCCTCCCTTGTTCGGATTCAAATCAACAGCGGTTGAAGTGTCCATGAGCGAGATTTTTAGCAGCGTCTTGATTTATCTGGGCATACCATTCTTTGCTGGCATGCTCACGCGCGTCATCGCCCTGCGAACCAAGCGATCCGAATGGTACTCCGAAGTTTTCCTTCCAAAAGTCAGTCCCATGACCCTCGTGGCGTTGTTGGGCACGATAATCGTTATGTTCAGCCTTCAGGGGCGCACAATCATCTCCCAACCATTTGATGTCCTCCGCATTGCCCTGCCCTTGTGCGCTTACTTCGCCATTATGTTCTTGGCTAGCATTCTCATGGCTCGAAGAGCCGGCTCAGATTATCCGAGGGCAGCAACACTTGCCTTTACCGCGAGCGGGAACAACTTCGAATTGGCCATTGCGGTTGCGGTCTCGGTGTTCGGCATTCAGTCTGGCCAGGCGTTAGCAGCAGTCGTCGGTCCTCTCGTTGAAGTTCCCGCGCTGATACTGTTGGTCGGAGTTGCGATGCGGTTCGCGAAGTCTTGGCCTCGCCAGGCATGATATGCTCACGCCATGCCTCTCGGCGATAACGACGCGCTCATCGCGGCCCCTGAACACCACGATCTCGTGTTTGAAAATGAGTGGGTACGCGTTCTACGAACCCGAATCCTGGCTGGGGAGACTGTTCCACTCCATTCTCACGAATGGCCCGCAGTATCGACAGTCATGAGTTGGAGCAACTGCGTTCGACGAGACGAAACGGGTGCAGTCACCTTGGACACGGAGGCCGCTGGGTTTTGTCCCGAACCCGGCACCACGATGTGGATGGAGCCACTGCCACTTCACACGATGGAGAACGTCGGTGAAGGCGAGGTCCTAGTCATCAGTGTCGAGATCAAGCCCCAAAACGGCTAAACTTGACTCATGTCCGCCACAGAAACCGTCAAAAGAACGCCGCTGTATGATCGCCATGTTGCAGCGGGCGGAAAGATCGTTCCTTTTGCGGGATATGAGTTGCCCGTTCAATACGCGGGCATCATCGCCGAGACCACCGCGGTTCGAAATGGGGTTGGCATGTTCGATGTCTCGCATATGGCTCGGTTGTGGTTCCGGGGCGAGCGGGTTGTTGAGTTTCTCGAGTGGGTAACGGCGAACGATATTCGTGGGCTCGTGGATGGCCAAGGGCACTATTCGTTGTTGCCCAATGACCAGGGTGGATTGGTGGACGACATCATCACCTATCGGGTAGACGACACGACGTTTCGTATGGTGGTGAATGCGGCGAACCATGCAAAGGACGTCGCCTGGCTTCATTCCCAGAACAAGTTTGGCGTAGAGATTGAAGACGAAACTGAGGGGACCGCGATGATTGCTGTCCAAGGGCCCAGAGCGGCCGAGGTATTGGCGGGCATTAGCAATATTCCTGACCAGTTGCGTTCGGCGGGGCTTTTCCAGTTGTCCGAAGGCACGATTGGAGGCGTGAAGTGCTTCGCGCCATGCTCTGGCTACACGGGTGAGCATGGATTTGAGTTGATTTGTGCTGCTTCGGATGCTGGGCGACTGTGGGATGCGCTGCTTGAGGCCGGCGTGACCCCATGTGGCCTTGGCTCACGTGACACTCTGCGAGTCGAGGCTGGCTTGCCTCTCTATGGCCACGAGCTTGGTGATGACATGAGTCCAATCTCTGCGGGCTTAGGATGGGTCATCAAGAAAGACATTCCCTACCTTGGTTCGAACATCATCGAGAAAGCACGTGCGGAAGGGACGCCAACGAAGTTGCAGGGTGTACGCCTTGATGCAAAGCGCTTAACGTCACCAGGCATGAAGGTTTTCGTGGATGGTAACGAGGTGGGCGAAGTGAGCAGCGGGGTGGTCTCACCGACATTGGACTGTGGAATCGCGTTTGCTTTCTTGGACGCCAGTGTGAAGTTGAAGACGCCCTGTGAAGTGGACATCCGAGGACGACGTGAGCCGGCGACGGTCGTTAGCAAAAGGTTCTTGAAGGGTTAGGAGGGTCTTTTGTGGGTCAGATGTGGTCGGATCGGGCAGATCGGTCAGCGCCTATGGATGTAGTGAGATTTCGCCTGCGTTGCAACTCCCCAAGCGATCAAGCCCAGGTAAATAAGGAACTGCAACTTGTATCCTGGCTCCTCAAGGGCATGCATCATTCCATGTCCATCAGGGTCGGGTCTTTCACCAAGCACACCCGAAACAAATGCGATGACTGAGAGCGACGCGCCCAGGACTATGAGCGTCCATCCGCGGACCTTGAACTTAAAAGCGAGATCATCTCCGTCAGACACTGTTCCTGTAACTCCTTAGGAGTATGTGTCGCATCGAGCACCTTGTAGCGCAAAGAATCTCGTTTTGCCTCCTCAAGAAAACCTGCGCGGACCCGTTCATGGAACGCCATTGACTCCTCATCCAAGCGATCTTTTTCAGACTGTCTTGCCAGGCCAACTTCTGGATCAAGGTCAAAAAGGAAGGTGACATCGGGTTGAAGGCCACCTGTGGCGAAAGTGTTCAACTCTCGGAGTTGGGCCAAGTCCAGCCCTCGACCATATCCTTGGTAGACAACCGTAGAGTCGGCATATCGGTCGCACAGCACGACCTTGCCTTCCGCCAACGCAGGACGAATGATTGTTTCCACGTGGTTTGCGCGATCAGCCAGAAATAAGAAGAGTTCACATCGCGGGTGCATGGCCTCGCCGTGAAGCAAGATGTTTCGAATCTGCTGCCCAATCGTTCCGCTACCTGGCTCGCGGGTGGTTAGAACCTGGTGTCCAAGGGCAGTCAAACGCTCGGCTATTCCCTTTATCGCCGTGGTTTTTCCTGCTCCCTCTGGGCCCTCGAACGTAACGAACACACCGAGAGGATACTTGAGGGTAAACCCGTTGAGTGACCAAGCCTGTCATCGCATTTACCTTCGCCAATCACATGCACTGGGTGGACATGCAGTGGCTTTGGGGCTACCACGTTTTGCCAGGCTCAATTCGCGACATGCTGGACTATTGCCGCGAACTGGGAATCAAAGGCGGGGTCAACTTTGACGGGGTTGGCTATGAGAAACTCGCCGCAGAAGATCCTGAGGCTCTGCAACTGCTCCGCGAGGCGGTCCGGGAGGGCCTTATTGAGCCGGTTGGGTGTTCGTATGGTCAACCTTATGGCCTGTTTCACGGTGGCGAGTCGAACGTTCGACAGTTAATTTATGGCGCTCGTTCGGCGCGGCGATTGTTGGGAGTTTGGCCGAAAACCTTCTGGGAAGAGGAGTTCTACTTCTTTCCGCAACTGCCTCAGATGTTGGCTGGCTGTGGGTTCACTGGGGCATCACTGTATTTCCAGTGGACTTGGCACACCCCCGAAGTCCCCGTTGAAGATTCTCCGGTGATCTGGTGGGAAGGGCACGACGGAACACGGATACTTGCGGCAACCCGCAACAAACTGAACCTGCATCAATGGCCCGAGGACGTTGACACGATGCTCGCATCGATGATGACGGAGGCTGACGTGAAAACCATGCCACTGGTTCAGCAGTGGGTGGAATTAATGCCTTCTAAGGACTGGATGTGCCGCAGCGAAGTGCTCATTCCCAAGATCAGAGAGTTCTTGCAGGATGATCGATTTGAGGTGGTGCCAATGACCTTGGGTGAGTATCTTCAAGAGGCACGGGCGCCCTCGCCCGCGGTTTCCGTGGCCGGGCCAGATATTCCCGTTTGCAATTATTCGATGGATCAGGTTTGGCACGGTCTGACTCTTGGAAAGAATGGCGACGACATGCGGCATCGGTCTCGGGAAGCCGAGTCTGCGATTTTGCTGGCGGAGACGCTTTCCACGATGACCAGCCTGCTTGGGCGGCCCTATGCTCAGTGGGACGTTTATCCGACTTGGGAGCTGGAAGAGGCATGGCGCGAGTTGCTTGCCGCCCAACACCACGACAACGATGAGTGTGAGGGACTTTGTGGGCGATTCGGCAAGCGGCAGTACGAGCGTGCGCTTGCCATGGCAAACAACATCATTGAACTGCAAATGGACAGGCTGTTTCCGGACGAATCAGTCGTGTTTCCCGAGATAAATCAGTTTGGCTGGCGCACCAATAGGAACTTTGGTCGAGACTCTGTTCCACCGCTTAGTCTAATGCCATTCCGACCAAAGCACAGCGGTGTTGCAACTGCTCTGGAAGTCAGTGAATCGGGCATGCTAATTACGCAAGGAGTTGACGACCGAGAACTCGTTGCAACGTACGACCTCGCACAGGCCGGAATTGTGGTGCTGAAGCGTCCAGGCGGACCTAATGTTGTGCCTCAAGGTAGGGCTATGGGTACGTTGTATATCGGCGAGCATAGGCTGGACCTTCCAATAGGGCAAGGTTACGACGAGGATAGTCAGTATTGCCTGGCGACCTATGATGCTGGCGGAGCCGATATCCACATTCAACTTGATCGCGCAAGCCCAACTCCAGGGCTCACCATCGATTTTGGATGCTGGGGCCTAGAGGACATTCTGCGCAAAGTGAGTCCAGGCTTTAAGGGAGCATTGACCCTTGATGTTCCTCTGTTTCGAGATCAAGTTTCGATCTTCTCCGATACTGCCTACGCGGTTTGCGAAGTTGGTCAAGGATCATCGGGTGTGAGGAAGTATCCGGAAGGTGACTGGATGACGAGCGCCCAGTGGTTTGAGGAGGTGACTGGTGCATTCGTCGCGCAAAACTTTGTAGACATTGTCGATCCGTCGACGGGAGAGGGAGTTCTAGTTGCACACAGGGGAAACCAACAGTGGTTTCGAGTTGACGGGGCGTTGCGATGTGTCCTGTCGGCAGAAGACCCCTGGGATGAGTCGTACTACCGTAAAAACATGGCAACGCTAGATCGCGATCTTGATCGTTGGAAACTTGGTGGCGAATTCAGTTTCGTGCCTCACGGGCCCATATCTCATGCAGAGCGTTGGAAAATCGCTCAAGAGTTTCGGCGAAAACGGAACGTAGGTTTCTGGAGCCAGATTGGCAAGGAAACGGGTAGGCAGGTGAGACCATTCTCGTTCGCTGAAGTTGGTGAAGAAAACGTCGTTATCGCTGCCCTTTATCGCGAAGAAGCAAAGTTCGCAGGTCGGCATGTAGACGGGTATGCATTCCCGCATGCCCGAGACGGGCATGCAAACCGCGGGCGAGACGCCCGTGCCACGTTGGACGCTCGTGCCACCGTTGAACACCCAATTGTCATGCGCCTTGTCGAGTTAGACGGCATCGAGACGACCGCACATCTCACGGTTACCGGCCAAGTAGCCAAAGTGTTCAAGACCAACCTCTTGGGACAAGTTGAAGAAGAGATAAGTGCAACTATTAAAAAGCAAAACTGTCCACAACGTCACCCGCAAACCGGATACTCTTCAACCCTCCAAATTCCGATGCGAGCCAACGAAATCGCGACGATCTACTTGGACATCGTCGAGGGTCGTAAAGTCGCGAGGGATCTTGATGCCAAACGTGAGGTTTGGGCACAGGTCCATCGAACCTGAGTTTTCCACAATGTGAAACGCCAAAGCGTGTGAAACTTCTAAGGAAACAGCACCCGAAACAGGAACGTTTCGAGCCCCAAAACGGCTATAGTCTTAGGTGCCACAGGAGGCAGGTTTGTTCAAACGGATTTGGCAGGTTTTCCTAATCCTCACATTAGTTTGCAGCGCTTTTGCGCAGCAGCCCAGCATCATCACTGAAATCGACATTCGCGGCAACACCGCCGTGACCAAGGATGCGATTCTCTCAAGAATGCGCACCAAAGTCGGTCAGCCCTATGTTCAGGCTCAGCTCGACCAAGACAAGTTGGCGGTTGAGAACATGGGGTTCTTCAAGGCTGTTGACGTTCGTGCGATCCCTCTAGAAGGCGACAACTGGAAGATTCTCGTTGAAGTCTCTGAGTATCCGGTCGTTAAAGAGATTCGGATTGTCGGCAATACCGTGATGAAGACGGAAGAACTTCTGAAAGTCATCACTGTGCAAGTTGGCCAGCCCTTCAACTTGACGGAGCAGCGACCAAGCGCAGAAGCCATCTTCAAAGCATATTCGGCCAAGGGCTATTTCGGCCTCGTTGAGCAACTTGAGCCCCTTGAGGACTCTCCCGGCACGGTCAGCATCGTCGTGCGCGAAATGATGGTCAACTCGGTGGGGGTTCAAGGGAATACTCGCACCAAGTCCCGAGTCTTCGACAGGCTTATCAAAACCCGCCCAGGCGAGGTTTATAACATCAAGAAATGGGACGACGACCTACGGAGAATCTTCAGCACACAGTGGTTTGAAAAGGTCGTTCCAGTTGAAACAGATGCGCCGCAAGGGTTTGCCAAGGACCTTGTCGTGGACGTCAAGGAAGCCCGAACCGGCGATGCGGTGGTCGGTTTGTCTGTTGATCCTCGAAGCAACTTCGCCGGTAGCATTCGCCTATCTGATCGGAACTTCCGAGGTACGGGACAGACCGTGGGAATCAGTTACCTCCAAACTATCAGCGGAGGCGGAGCGAGTATCGATCTCGATTACACCAATCCGTTCATTGATAACCGAGACACGTCGTTGAGCGTCTCGCTCTACAGTCGCCTTCTTTACCGATTTTCGGGATCTGGATTTGGGGGATCGTCGTCGCCAACGGATGAGCGCTTTACCGAGCGTCGAACTGGCGGCGCTTTCAGCCTGACCCGCCCACTTAGCGCAAACACCTCGGGAACGGTCGGCCTCCGGTTCGAAGGGATTAAGACGAGCGATCTTGGAACCACCAACGCCAACTCCTTCATCCAGCAGGACGGCGATGTTGGCGTCTTGACCATTGGTTGGAACCGAAACACACGCGATGTTGATTTTGATCCAGCAAGAGGCGATTACGTGTTGGCCTCCATCGAGCCTGGGTACAGCAACATCAAGCGGGTTGGCGGTGCCTTCCCAGATACATCCCTGTTGGGGAATAGTACGTTCCTGCGTGGCACGGTCGAGTATCGAACCTACTGGTCCGACCAAGCCCCTCGAACCAGCCGTGAACTGGACCAGCCCAGACGTGTGCTGGCTTTCCGAGCGCGAGGCGGAACAGTGACTGGCAAAGTGCCATTCTTTGAGCAGTACTTCGTCGGCGGTGCTGAGTCGCTCCGCGGCTATCAGGATGATCGATTCTGGGGCAAGACCTTCTTGGCCACCACCCTTGAGTATCGCTACCCCATCCAAAAGTCATTCAATGCGGTGGCATTTATCGATGCTGCAGGTGCCTGGGGCGGCTATGGTGCGGTGAATGATTTCTCCCAGTCCAGCAAGTTCAAGATGAACGTCGGATACGGATTGGGATTCAGTTTCCGAACTCCGCTCGGCCCGATTCGCCTTGATTTCGGCTTCAACTCACGAGGTGGTAGCCGTACTCACTTCCTGATTGGTACGTCTTTCTAACAAGCAGATAAACAAACACATGAACACAAACGGATTTCAAAAAATGGGATGGGTAGTTGCGGCTGCCTTGGCAGGAATCATGCTGGGAAGCGGGTTCCAAGGATCGGCTGAAAAGACCGGGATTGTCGACTTAAGCCGGATCGTTGAACAAAGCGACTTCGGCAAGCAGAATCAGACCACCTTCAACTCGATGAAGGCGGCGCGCGAAGGCCTGCTTGAGTTCATCGATCAGTATCGGATTCTTACGAACGAGCAGGCACAACGACTGAAGGACTTGATGCTCAAAGATAAGGCCACCCCCCAGGACCAAGCGGAGATTGATCGAATCAAAGGTGAGGTTACGCTAGCCGATAAGCGGTCGAAGGAGATGAGCACGAAGACGAATCTCACCCCGGAAGAGCGAACACTGATGAGCGAGTACGCGACCCGAAGCCAGAACATGGAGGCCACCGCGCAGCGCTGGTTCCGCGAGTTCACCACGGACCTTCAGGCTTGGGCAGACAAGCAGAAGTTGAGCAGTGTCGAGCGCGCCCGAGCCGCTATTCAAGAAGTTGCGAAGGCACAGGGCTTTACTATCGTTTTTGAAGTCGGGGTTGCCCCTTACGGAGCGAACGACCTCAGCGACGCCGCCCTCAAGGCGATGAATGCCAAGAAGTAAGCCTTACGTTGCTCTACTCGTAGCCGCATCGCTAAGCGGATGCAAATCCGCGACGCCCGAGTTGGTTTGGATTGATCCAAGCGAAACCACGTCATTAACGGCCTCGACCCGATTCGAGGCCCCCTCAATCGGTATCCGCGAGCAGAGTTTCACGGTTCCTTCGCTTCCTGAGCGAACCATCACCCTCGGAGATTCTTCAGCAAGACTCAGGCGAGTTCAGGATCTGGTTGATCGTAATCGCCAGTTAGCCTTCGCTCAGATTGAGGCTCGCTTGCTTGATGCTTACCTGCGGGACATTGATATTCTTGCCAGAGAGAAGCGTCGACAACTCGAGGCTGAAAGACGGGACGGTTTGGGATCGGCGTTCGAAAAGTTCATCACGCTGTTCGAATCCTATGCGCGCAAGCGTGGACCGCTGCTTGCCGAACTATCCATGCTCGCTGACTTTCCAGACTCCGATCCAAGGTCACTACGAGCGGTTCCGGAGGAGTTCCGAATCGAGCAGCGCCGCCTGGATCGAGCGAAGACCCTCCGAAGCGAAATCGCCGCACTTGATGCAGCCTATCGCAATGAGACTGGCAGCATCATCTTGTCGGCGGAAAAAGAGCATGCTGCGAACCTGCGAGAGTTTCGCGAGTCGATTGAGTTGATGAGGTTGGAAGCAGATGAGCGAGCCACGGCCGAGGCTCGTCGGCAACTTCAGGGTCGCTACGTCTTGAAGTCCGTTCTTGAGTCCACCCGCAATGTAACGATGCCTGCCCAGCCTGGCGGTGAAGTGCGAGTCAAGGGGGACGCTACGGTTCCGGTAACTGTTGACCTGGATACGAGCGCTATTGATGAGTCAAGGCGACACGACATCCTCGTGTTTGTCAAAGTCCACGGGTATCAAATGAGCGACAGTGCCAAAGAGGGTCGGGACGCCACAAAGGAGTTTGAAGAATGGAGAATTCAGAGAAATCTTGGACTCTAAGTGAGATCGCGGCGCTTGTCGGTGGACGTGCGGTCGGTGCGGATGTTGAGATTCGTCGGCCAGTTCCCAGCGACTCGGACGACTCATTTGGAATTACGTTCGCAGAAAACGAGCAATATCTGACCAAAGCCAACGCGACAAGTGTTGGTGCTGTTCTGATTTGTCCAAGTTTGTCGACGGAAAAGCCACATATTGTGGTCGACTCGCCGCGCGCGGCGTTCGGGAGACTGTTGGCGGAGATGGTGCGCCCCTTACCATACGCACCTGGCATACACCCCATGGCTGCGGTATCGCCGGAGGCTCAGGTTGATCCAACGGCCTCAGTTGGCCCATTTGCCGTGATTGAACGCGGCGTCAAAGTCTCAGCAAAGGCCAGGGTTTACGCTCACGCTTATGTTGGCGACGGATGCACCATTGGGGAGGGTGCGGTGATCTTTCCCCATGCTGTGCTCGTTCAAGACGTGCATGTCGGTGCACGATCCGTCATCCACTCGGGAGTGGTTCTTGGAGCCGATGGATTTGGCTTCGGTTGGGACGGCAAGACGCGCGTAAAGGTGCCTCAGATCGGTGGGGTTCACATTGGCGACGACGTAGAAATCGGTGCCAACTCGACGGTTGATCGGGCCACTGCTGGGGAAACGAGGATTGGCAACGGGACGAAGTTGGACAACCTGGTTCAGGTCGCGCCCAATGTCCGCATTGGTGAGCACGGTGTCATCGCCAGTCAAACGGGAATCAGCGGGAGCACAACGATTGGCGACCGGATC
>CALMEF010000030.1 GCA_937862825.1 uncultured Armatimonadota bacterium | reverse complement strand
TGTACGCGCCGACAACGGTGACCGTTGATGAGACGTTCATGTGGTATCAGGCTCATCCGCGCCTTCAAGTTGGCTTGGCACATCTTTGGAAGCAGAATGCAGTTCGATACTTGGCTTCGTTGCGCATAGCCGAAGAGACGGCTCGTACTCCAGGCATCAACGTTTCGGCAGGGGTTCAAGGTATTGGCACGGGCAATCCTGGATATGGGGTGACTGCTGAAAAGAACTGGACTCTGCCTTCGGGAAGCGTCAACGCCTACGGGGGAGTCGGCTTCCGTTCCAACGAGTCGCACGCCCATATGTTGGGCGGGTTCAAGTTCACACCGTCGGGTTCTCCTATGACGGTTGGACTTCAGTTGGACGGGCACGCGAAGCACCCGTTCGTGACGTACTCCCTGCCAAAGGGATGGGTCGTCGGGGCTTATCTGCTTGATCTCAAGAGCCCGGCCATCATGGTCGGCGTAAGGTTCTAACGTAGGGCACCGACTCATCGCAGCCGGTGCCCAACATTCTCACGGATTGCGTTTGTTTTCTTCCGTTTTCGGGGGATACATGGCGCGATCATCACTAAATCCGTACGCCCTCGGATTCAGGTATTTACCCCTTAAGTGTTCCGGTTTATCTTGTTCGACAACCATGGGTATTGCGCGTGAAGTTGGGTCCTTTCGGACTCCATTGAGCATCCAGTTCACTCGAGTGCCTGGCTTGCTCGTTCGAATCAGCACAGATCCGTCCTTTTCGTGACGAACAACCTTGGACAAGACAAAATCATCCGAGTCGTCAACCACAGTCAGTTGCACCTGAATGTCGTCATTGAGAGCATAAAACCAATCAGGCGGTGTGATCTTGCCAAACCCTTTGCCGTCGGTAACGAGCACTCCTCGGTAGAGGTTGAGTCTCTCGCTGCTTTCAACGGAGGAGTGCTCAAGTAATCGATTCTCAGGATCAAGTGGGTGATCAATAAGGAAGGACTTCACGCCAGACGAACTTGAACTCGCGTACAAAGCACCGTTGAAGTAGCCGGCATATCCGGTTCCGGTGCCTATCGAGCCATATACCCCGTAGTTGTTCAAGCCAAGACCTGCAGACCCATACAACCCATAGTTCGTCCCTTCTCCATCAGCAATACCAAATGCCCCAAAACTAAAACTCGTAGTTCCTTGCGAATCGGCATGGGCATACACCCCGTACGCGCTACTGGTTCCGCCAGCGGTTGCCAAGATTCCAGCCTTCATGTATGGATACAGTTGGCTATAGTTGTTCTGAAAAATTCCTACTGGGTGTCCAACATTCTTGGAGACGTCCAACAGTCCCCATGGCGTAGTCCCGATCCCAACTTTTCGGGTTGAATTCAGGACGACACTGCCTTCGCCTTCCTCCCTCCACAAAGGGTCTGCCCAACTTGCTACGCCCGCGGAATCCGAGGTTAGAATCCGAGTCGCCCCTGCCCCTGGTGCAAGCACGAGCCCTTGAACCGTAGCACTCCCGTTAACATGAAGAGTCGACAACGGGTTGGTTGTCCCAACTCCCATCTTCCCGTCGCTGGTCACCGTTAGGTGCTGTCCACCGTTGTACAGTTTCCATTTGTTCGAGTCGGAACCATCAATGTAGTGGTAGGCTGCCGGGCCTCCATTGAGCGCATAACCATAAAATGGTTTGCCCGTTGCTCCAGTCATTACGTACATTCCGTCGAACGAAGTCGTCGCGGACGAACCAATACCAAACGACTCGCTAGAGGTCACCCGCGAATCTCGCTTGATTCCGACGAACCCATCAAACCTATTCAGTCCAGCAAACGTGTTTGCGGTACTCCTGAGCGGTACGTTTGCCGACAACCTGGAGTCAAGTAGAGTGCCTGAGCTCAAACTGCTCGCATTTAAATTGGTCAGTCCAGAACCGTTCCCGACGAACTGTCCTGAGATGGTGGTTCCAAGTACGTTGATGCTTCCGTTTTGGGCTATACCAGGAGTCGAAGCCTGAAGCCTTACCAATGCACCACTTTGCGCTCCCCCTGAAGCACTTGCTGCGATCAAACTCAGTGCAGTGATTGGTAGCACGAACAGCACGAGGGACGAATGCCATCGATTCATCTCTATATTGTAGTGCCAGGTTCTTAGAATTCTGGTACGGGTTTATGTGGCTGCAGAACCGAAAATCTCCTCCACTCTACGTGCAAGTGCATCGGCACCCAAGGTCCGGAGTGCGCTCGCACCCGACGCCCAGTCTGGATCGGAGGGCGGCAAGCAGATTGGAGCGTCCCGTCGCATGCA
>CALMEF010000029.1 GCA_937862825.1 uncultured Armatimonadota bacterium | reverse complement strand
GGGATGAGTTGGCCGAGCCTGTTGCTGCCTTGGCGAACTTGAGAGTCGACTCGTCCGGCTTGAACTGAGTTTCGGCAAACTTGGGATCAAGGATTTCTGCAGCGGTGTTGTCATTGACCAGGGAGAGGAATGCAAAGCCAATTTGCTTTCCATCAGAGTCAAAGAGCACCAAGTCAACGCTGGTGTTACCGTTCTGTCTGCTGAAGATGAGGTGGGCCTTTCCGACCTGGCTGATGCGCTTGGCCGTATTCTTGCGCTCGCTAGTCGGCGTTTCGTTGCCAATCCGTATAGCAAACGATGCGCCTCCGTTTCCGCCGGTCGGCATTTCGCCAGTTGTGTCGACCCACGTGTTGTATTCGGCAATGAATTTGTCGAGAGTAGTTGCGGTGCTTCCAGGCATGGCCCGTTGCATCGCGTTGTTCCTTGTCGCCATGACCGTCCGCGTACCGCGTTTGAGACTTGCTATCCAGTTCGGATCAACATCCTTTAGCAGCCTCGCCAACGCACGCTGTGCGGGCCCTGGTGTGGGTTCAGGTGCGCGGATGGGCACGGCAACCCCACCTCCTCCCGAGGATCGCTCGCGGAAATCGCGCATCATGGCTTCACGGGCGGCTCGTTCTCGATCAACCGCAGAGCGAATCTCAGCCTCAGTAAGGGTAGGTCGATTGGTCAGGTCCTTGGCATAGTCGGCAATGGACTTCTTGATCTGTTCGGCTCGGAAGGCAACAAACTTCGATTCCTGGGCCTTCAACAGGGTGTTGCCTCGCACCAACGTGAGGGTTGCGCCCGTGCCCTCCCATTCGGCTCCAACTGCTTTGGCAACTTCGTCAAGAACGGTCTTGACCGGCAGGTCCTTGACGTCAAGGTAAAGCGGTTCATCACTGGTCTGCTGAACGGTTTTGAGCGTCAAGCCAACTTTGGCCCCAAGCGCCTCCAAGACTCGCTTTGTTGAGGACAGCGGGTGCTGAAAGGTGACTGCCCGATTCAAATCCTGGGCAGAAGCCGATGTTGCGAGCATGGCCAACGTGAAAAGTGAGACTGAAGTGCAGATGCGCATGATAACCCTCTTATGATCTGACTTTCAAGAACGTGACTTCGTATCGCCAAAGTTCCTCAGAAGCGGGAATCGAAACCAGGTTTCGATTCGTATTGCACTTACATGAGGGAGAGCAGGGATGAGCATGCTCAGATACTCTGAACTCCGATGCGAACGCTGCGGCCAAGTCTTGCGGGAAGAAAGGTCCCACTATCGTTGTGAAACGTGCGGCATCGTCGAAGCGTGCTGCGAGTCGCAGATCGAAAACTTAGCGAGCGCGAATTGCGTTGCCAATCTCCCCGACGAGATAGAAACTTCCAGTCACGATCACGAGGTTTTGATTGCTGGCGAGGACTCGCTCTAGAGCGTCTTCAATCGAAGTCGCGGTTTCCGTTGCAACGAACTGTCGCAGGTGTCCTGCGACTTGCTCGGGCTCAAGGGCTCTGTGAAACTTGATCGGGGCCACAACAACCCTATCAGCCACATCAAGCAAAGGAGTGTACAGTCGTTCAAAGGAGTGGCCTTGCACCATGTTCGTGATGACAGCCGCTTTCTGCCCCAAGAACCGTGACTTGAATGAGTCAACAAATTCTCTCATGGCCTCCAAGTTGTGAGCACCGTCGAGAATGACGGTCTTGCCCTTCCATTGGACAACTTCGAACCTTCCAGGGATTTTCGCACTGGCAAGTCCAGATCGAACAGAATCGGCAGCCAGCGCTATCCCTGCGGCCTCAAGGGACATCACGGCAATGGCCGCGTTTTGGCCCTGAATTTGACCATAGAGACCGATTTCAAGGTCTTCATATGTCGATAGCGGGGTTTGGATGTTAAGCCGCTCTCCGTGCCACTTCGAATGAAACTCGTGTCCCCACCGGAACACTGGGACCCCCATGCTTTGCACTTGCTCATTGACCACGTCCATTGCCTCGGGCTGAAGGCCACCAACGACAACCGGTCTTCCAGACTTGATGATCCCAGCCTTCTCGTAGGCGATCTCCGCGATCGAGTTCCCGAGTATTGCCGTGTGATCCAACCCGATTGAAACAATCGCCGCGACCGCAGGCGTGACGACGTTAGTGGCGTCCAGCCGTCCCCCCAATCCAACCTCCAGACTCACAAAGTCGGCCTGCCTCTCGGTCCAGTATGCGAAACCGACCGCTGTTTTGAACTCAAACTCGGTGGGGCCTCCAAAATCCGTAGACTCGAGTTCATCGCCGATTGGCCGAAGGGCTGTTGCTATTCGGGCGAAGTCGTCTTCCGGGATCGGTTCATGGTTGAACTGAACTCGCTCCCGCAGATCGTAGACATAAGGGCTGAAGTAGCCCCCGGTTTGGTAGCCGTGGGCGATGAGGAGGCTTTGGACGAACTCAGTAACCGACCCTTTGCCGTTTGTTCCCGCAACGTGGATGAATAGAGGCTGATTGACAACTTCGGAAAGTCCCGCCCGAGTCAGGAACTCCTGCATTCGGTCCAACCCTAATCGCCAACCTCGTGGAGCAAGTGAAGCGAGATATTCAACGGACTCTGGATAAGTCACCTAACAATTTGACCCGAAACGTCCGATAATCCGAACTAGCCATGTTCGGCATAGTTGCTTACATCGGAGAGTGCTTCGGCTTTGCTGTCCTCGTAACTCTCATCTATATGCTCGCCAAACCTCTCAAGAATCGAGATGAGGTCAAGAGTTGGAAGGTGCTGATCAACACCTTTGTGGTTGCCCTGATCGTTCCATTCGCCGCAGTAGAAGTGGCTACG
The DNA here is from genome assembly GCA_937862825.1 of uncultured Armatimonadota bacterium. Classification (GTDB taxonomy): domain Bacteria; phylum Armatimonadota; class Fimbriimonadia; order Fimbriimonadales; family Fimbriimonadaceae; genus CALMEF01. Next base: position 5,529 of record CALMEF010000029.1, on the reverse strand, counting down.
AGAACCGTGGGTAAGTCCATGAAAGAGACCGTTGAAGAGGCTGTTGCCTCCTCAGATTTTGAAGGTGACCTCAATTACTACAAGGTGACGAGTTACAATGGCAAGTCTGCGCGTGTGGTAGCGGTGGGCACGGTAGAAGAGCCCTTTGTGGGTGATGAAAAAGTTGTCATGGCGATGACCCTGACTCGCGACGGCGATTCGTGGACCGCGGATTCATACAGGTTTGTCTCTTCGAACCGCCATAACACCGATGGCTGGTCGTTTCCTCCCTACTGGTAGGAGACTAGCCCCCAAGTCGTCCGAGGACGCGACCGAAGAACTTGACCTGCTTGGCAGGTTGAGCGGGGTCGTTTGAGAGGACAGTGATTGTCCCCATTTTCAAGCCGGGCGTTGACGTGTCCAGTGTAATGTTGTGGGAGTTTGTCGTCCCGCCAGCCGCGGAAGAAAACGTTCCGCCTGGCGCAAAGGCCGAACCGGAGACTGAGAATGAGTATCGTAGAAACGCCACGCCATTCGCTCCCCATTTTAAGGTGTCGCCGCTGTTCCAAACCTGCAGTGGCCTTACGGCCGTGTAACCCAAAGGAACCGTGCCAAAGTCAACCGTGAGCGTGGACTGAATCGTCGGAGGCACTCTGGTGTCGAGAAACACTGGCAAGTGTCCCCCGGTGGTTCCTGGAATGGTGTTCAAGATCGCCTGCGCGATCGTTGGGCCAACCATGGTGTTTGAAGCGACGGCTATCGGGTTTCCATAACTCGTACCGTCATTTCCCCAGCAACGGTATGAATGGTTAGGATCATTCCACGTGGTGTTGCTGTACGCCAGGTTCGGGTTGCCAATGTAATGAAATGCGTCGCCATCAATCAAGTTCTCCGACGTGAGAATGAGGTCCAAACGATCATCCATGTCGTTCAGAGGATCCTGGGTGTGAATGAACCGATAGGACGATGAGTTGTTCCACGAACCGGGAGAGTTGATCGGATCCCAGAAACGCCCTGTGTTCAAGACCTGTGAACCGATGAGTTCTTGATAAGCGGCCTGGTTCGAACTTTGAATGTTAAAGTCCCCGGCAACGAGGAAGTTCGTTCCTGCCGGAAGGTTTTCTGCATCGGTCCGAATTCGTTGTGCCTCAAGCAATCGACGGGTCTGGTCGGTTCCGGCGCTCCCCGATTTCATGTGAACGTTGTAGGCTGCGATGGTTGCACCGTTACCCGTCATGCCTACCGGTCGGAAAGTGTGACGATAAGTGTTTCGGGGCGGTTCTGGAGATGCCCCACCATACGAGACGATCGTTGTGGGGACATTAACAAATCTTGAGGTTCGGGAGGAAAAACCGACGTCGGAATCAGGTCCGTCAGTGAAAGGAGCGGCCGCCCAGTCGCCAGGGCTACCCGCGGCGTTGTTCAATAGGCTGACAAAGTTGTTCACCGAAGCCTGGCTGACAAACTCCTGTCCAAGCAACACGTCTGGGGCGAACTGTCTTCCCTGAAAGGTCCCATAATAGACCGTTTGGAAATCGGGAATCCGCCCACTTGCGTAGTTGGTGACGTTCCACGTTGCGATCCGTAATTGTGCCTGCGCCGATGCCGCAACTATGCAGGCACAACTAAGCGAGGCCAAGATACGGGTGGGGATCACAACCTCAATTATAGCCGAGGTTAGACCACTTTAAGTCCTAGTTCTTTCCACTGAGTTGCATCAATCGTGCTCGGAGCGTTCATCAGCGGGTCAAATCCGTTGCCCATTTTTGGGAACGCCATGACCTCACGAATATTCTCCTCGTCGAGCAAGAACATGATCAACCGGTCAATTCCCGGAGCGATGCCGCCATGAGGCGGTGGGCCATAAGAAAACGCGTCAAGCATGTGCCCAAACCGGGCAGCCTGCGTCTCTGCATCAATGCCGAGAAGTTCAAACGCTTTGGCTTGAATGTCTGGCCGATGAATTCGAATGGAGCCTGAAGCCCATTCACTGCCGTTGCACACGATGTCATAGCAATCAGCCCGAACCTTCTCGGGGTTGGTTTCAAGAAAAACCAAATCCTCGACCTTGGGAGAAGTGAATGGATGGTGTACCGAGTTCCACCGCTGCGCCTCTTCGTCCCATTCGACGAGAGGGAAATCCAGAACCCAACAGAAGTTCAGTTTCCGCTTATCGCGCAGTCCCGCCTTTTCGGCGACGAGATTCCTCAGGCGGTAAAGCACGTTGTTACCGGCTGCATAGGTATCGGCGATGAAGCAAAGCAGATCGCCAACTTCTGCTTGGGCAACGTTCACAATTGCTTCCGCTTCTTCGAGTTTGAAAAACTTTGCGATGGAGCCCCGAACGGCTAGCCCGTTGGCCAACTTGTGGGTGGCTTCGGGATCATCGCCGCTGACGATCGCCAGCGTTGCCATGCCCTTCGCGCCAAACTCCTTGCAGTACGTCTCAATCTCTCCAATCTCCTTTCGAGACTGGGATGCGCCGCCTGGGAATCGTACGCCTCGGATGACACCACCAGATTCAACGGTCGACTTGAACACGCCAAACTCACAACCACGAGCAATCTCGCTAACGTCGAACAAGGGCAAATCGAATCGGAGGTCTGGTTTGTCGCAGCCATAAAGGAACATGGCTTCGTCGTAAGTCAGCCGCCTGAAATCACCCACTGGGTCTTTCTCAAGTTGAAACTCTGCGATGAGCTCGTTGATAACGGTCTTTGTGAGACCTTCCATCAGTTGGAGTACGTCCTCTTGCGTCACGAATGACATCTCAAGGTCTAGCTGGGTGAACTCGGGTTGACGATCAGATCGTTGCGCCTCATCTCGGAAGCATCGAGCAATCTGATAGTAGCGCTCAAGGCCGCCAACCATCAACAGTTGCTTGTACTGTTGGGGGCTTTGCGGAAGAGCGTAGAACTTTCCTGGATCGAGTCGATAAGGCACCAGATAGTCGCGAGCACCCTCAGGCGTGCTCTTGGTGAAAATCGGCGTTTCAATCTCAAGGAAGTCGCGTTCGTCCAGATAAGCCCTGATCTTTCGAATCGCGGCAGCACGCAAAGCCATTTTCTTGGCCATCGAGGGGCGGCGAAGATCCAAGTATCGGTGCTTAATCCTTAACTCTTCGTTAACGGTTGCCATTTGGTCTTCATCGCTGACTGGGAAGGGAAGCGCACGCGATGGACTCAAAATGGTGAAGGCTTGGGCGACAATCTCAACCTCTCCAGTCGCCAGATTGGGATTCCGAGTGACCTCGCTTCGCATCCGGAGTTCACCTGTAATGCTCAGGCAAGTCTCACTCTTGACCTCACCAAGGTTGTCAAACTCAGACGGTTCGAAAAAGACCTGGACGAGCCCTGATCGGTCACGCATGTCCACGAAAAACAGGCCGCCGAGGTCACGTATCCGGTGAGCCCAGCCATTGATCGTGACGACTTGGCCAGCATGCTCGGGGCGCAAAGTTCCGCAGAAATGCGAACGCTGATTGAAACTCATGGGAAGGGAGTAGGATACCTTTCGAATCAACGCCACGACCCGCGCGTCGTGTAGTATAACGGAGTAGAAGCAAAAACATGCTTGAACAATCCGGACTGCAAGTGGAATATGGCGCCTCACTTGCGGATGGATCGTTAAACCGGTCGGTCCCGTTACCGACAGAGGCGATCCACATTGAGGAGCATAAGGGGACGGTCAAAAAGACGTCTGCCTGTCGAATTCGCGTACAGGGCGACGCGCATGTGCTGTTGGTTTCTCGTACCGCCACGCTTTTGGTCTGGAGTGAGTCGCAGAAGCACTGGATCGTCGTTCCGCCGCAGAGCCTGGCCTATTTCACCGGACGCGCGAACCACCTCGTTCACTTGGCGCGGGGCGACCATCACATTACGCTGGTGTCATTGACGAGTAACGCTGCACCCTACCTCGTTTCTTGGCTTGAGCGAACTCTCGCTCAGGTCCGGCGAAAGAATGGTCCGATCAGTGTCGCGATCAATCCCATCTTCAGAACGACCATGTCTCGGCTGGATCGAGCCTTGGCAAGATTGGACAAGTTGACCGAGCCAACCATCCTCGGTCTGCTTCATGAGATATTCCCACGGCTCGCCCTCAGCGAGAACGACGTTGACCTTGCCCCCTTGCCGAGCGACCTGCCGCCGAACATGAAGCAACTGTCGGATATGGTCCGACAAGATCCGGCCTCGCCGTGGCCGTTGAAGGAGGCTGCAGACCGGGTCGGGTACAGCCCATTCCACTTTTCTCGCGTGTACAAGCAGTTGGTCGGCTACGGATTCCACGAGTTCGTTGACCGTTGCCGTACCCAGATCGCTGTGGAGGCCATCTGCAACTCTGAGACTGCGATCGATGTGATCGCAGCAACAAGTGGCTTTGGGACGACCCAGGCTTTGCGAGAGAGCATCAAGGAGTATCTCGGCCTCGTGCCCTCCGAGTTACGATCAGAGCCCGAAGGGTCGTTAAAGGCTTAGCAAGCGAGACGCTGACTCCATATCCTTATCGCCTCGACCGCTTAGGTTGATAAGGACGTGACTGTTCTGATCGAACAAGCCTTCTTTTCGCAGCAGCGCTACCGCATGAGCGGATTCAAATGCTGGGATGAGCCCCTCCATCTCGGCGAGCCATCGGAAAGCGTCCAGGGCCTCCTCGTCCGTGACTGCGAGATAGCGAACGCGGCCTGAGTCTTTAAGGAACGAGTGTTCTGCACCCACCCCAGGGTAATCCAGGCCAGCGGAAACCGAATGGGTCCCGAGCACCTGGCCGTTTTCATCCTGCATCATGTAACTGAACGAGCCGTGTAGCACACCGGGTGAACCAGCCGATAGGGGTGCTGCATGCTGTCCAGATGGTAAGCCCAAGCCCCCAGCCTCAACTCCGTAGAGTTTCACATTGGTGTCGCCTGTAAAGCCCGCGAAGAAACCGATCGCGTTCGAGCCTCCTCCAACACAGGCGATAGCGTCGGTTGGCAACTCTCCATGACGATCCAGGAACTGTTGTCGAGCCTCTATCCCAATCACACTTTGGAACTCGCGCACCATGTACGGATAAGGGTGCGGCCCTGCAGCGGTTCCGATGATGTAGTGCGTATTCTCAACATTCGTGACCCAGTCGCGCATGGCCTCGTTGAGCGCGTCCTTCAGTGTTTTGGTGCCGCTGGATACCGGAATGACTTCGGCTCCGAGGAGTTTCATCCGAAAGACGTTCAACTCCTGTCTTCTACAGTCTTCCTCGCCCATGTAAACGTGGCACTTCAAACCGAAAAGCGCACACACTGTCGCCGTGGCAACTCCATGTTGGCCGGCACCGGTCTCCGCGATGACTCTGGATTTACCCATTCTCCTCGCCAATAGGGCCTGACCCACCGCGTTATTGATCTTGTGAGCACCCGTGTGGTTGAGATCTTCACGCTTGATGGAGACTCGAAATCCCAACTGATCCGAGAGCCGGTGAGCATCGGTTAGTGGCGTTGGTCGCCCAACATACTCGCTTAAAATCTGGTTGAACTCGGCGCGAACCGACGAATCTGCCCAAGCCGTGGTGAACTCT
>CALMEF010000028.1 GCA_937862825.1 uncultured Armatimonadota bacterium | reverse complement strand
CTCGTCGAGGCACGGCGAGAGCGACACGATGATTCAAGCCGCCATGCTTCCCGACTCGACCGCAGAAGGCGACCTCATCTTGGTGCAATGCACCGGCGCCTACGGGTTCTCGATGGCAAGCAACTACAACCGCTACCCTCGCCCTGCAATGGTCTTTGCGCAGGATGGTAAGGCACGAGTTGTTGTGCGCCGCGAGTCCCTCGAAGACCTGTTTCAGACCGAGTAGGCCAGGACCCTTGCCCCGAACTCAGAACCGTCGCGTGATGCGTCCAGAAACAAAAAGTAATTTCTTAATGCGGATTTCGGCAGAAATCGGCGTACAATGCCTGGTGGGTGGATCGGGAGAGCCGATTCCGTGGAGGAAGAAATGTTGGTGTCGTTGATCGCTATGTTAAGCCTTGAGGCAAGTTTGAACCTAGACGTATACCCCGGGGGGGGGATCTAGGAAGCCTACTGTGGATTTGGGCACCTGGTCTGAGAAGATCAATTGGAACCTCACCAATCCTACTCGTCGCGGCTTTGCTATTCATATGTCGCTCTCGCCGGACAAGCGGCTCATCATTTGGAACTGGCGAAAGCCAGATAATGTTAATGTTGGTGCCGCGACTGAGTTCAAAGTGTGGGCAGTTTCTGACGCTACAGGCGGAAGCGAGACGCCCTATAACTACAAGGTTCTCACCGAAATTCCGATTGACATCTCAAGCGCCGATCATTCGCAAATATTCTGCTCCGGGCACACGTGGACATATGATGGCAAGTTGTTTGCTGCGGGTGGGCACCGAATGGTCGGAACAAACGGGCAGGATTATGGTGGCTACGGCACATATCTGTTTGATCCCGAGGACGACTCGTTTCCGTTCAACGGCCCGCTGACAGCCTATCCTGGCGATACCTATGATCCAGGTGAGTTTGGTCGTTGGTATCCGACCTGCTTCCAACTTCCTAATCGTCACATTGTGATCATGGCCGGGACTCGGGTCAAGACTTCACCACCAACAGTAAATGATTACATGGAGATATGGGCTCCTGCTGCTGGCGAAGAAGACTCATTTATCGCTCGACTTGATGACCAAGAGCGAGAGGTCGACGGCTACTATCCCCACACCTTCATCCATCCCACGAACGGGGATTTAGTGATCGCTGGTGGAGAATACACGGAGATACAAAGTGGTAACGAAGTTGTAACTTTTCGAGGCGCTTATAAGCGGCTGGATCTACTTTCTTTGGCATTCGGCACTCCTGGATCGAGTTATCTCGTTTTGCCCCCGGCAAACGAGATTGCGAACGTTCGTCGCAGTTATTCAAGTTCCGTGATGATCGGCGGGATCGTTTACCGATCTGGTGGTGCGGGCACCGGAAGCGACAATCCTGCGACAGCGGTGCCCGCAGTTAAGACCTCACTAAAGTGGAACCTAAACCTGACTTCAGGTTGGTGGTCAAACATCGCTGATATGAACGTTGAGCGAAAGAACCACACCCTGGTCGCTTTACCGGACGGCAAGATTCTGGCGATGGGTGGCAACAGGCTGTTCAATAATTCCGCTGACATTGAAGGCGACATCGAAGCGGCAACTCCCGAACTTTACAATCCATCCAATAATTCTTGGACGGCTATGGCTGTTCCGCCGGAGGATTCGCTTGAAGATCCCGCTCAAATCATCGGCAGGCCATACCACTCAACGTCACTTTTGCTTCCTAACGCTAAGGTCATCATTGCAGGCGGGGAACAGGAAGGAGTCAACAACAATCTAAAGCAAGAATCCAAGCGCTCCGCTCACATCTTCTCGCCCCCTTACGGCGGCAGGGACGACTGGGAAACTGTTCGTCCGTCAAAACCGATCATACTCGGCTCGGGCATGGATACTGTTTACTATGGCGAGACACTAGCAGCCAAGTTTCTAACACCCTCGGGTCGCAACGGCAACAAGGTGGTTTTGCTCTCGATTGGCTCAACAACCCATGCTTTTAACGCCAATCAGCATACTTACGTCTTGTACGATGGCGAGAATCTACCTCTCAATGATTTTGTTACGCTAAACGGTCCGACTGATCCAAACAAGTGCCCACCGGGCTACTATATGATGTTCGCGGTAGACACGACGGGGATTCCCTCAGAAGCGGAAATGCTCCTTGTAAAAGACCTTAGTATGTTCGTCCCGCGCAGTGGACAATCAACTCAAACTGTCGGAACGGCGAACAACAACAGTGAGCGCACCACTCCAAACATTCGTGTTGGGGACAATCACTACTTTGGCACTTTTCTAACGTCTTCAATAGATGACACCGATCATGCGATAGTAGTCGAGAGCGAACTTACTGGCGACGAGACTTCGGCATCAACCTCAAAACTCCGGGCACTGGTCGAGTGTTCAGCAAGTTTCTCTGGAACCGCGCCGACGTTAACGGTGTCCGTATGGAACTACCAAGATTTTTCGTGGAACTCAGTCGATACATCCGCGCAAACGATGACGGGTACAGATTCTAACTACACATTCTTGAAAAGCCTGGGAGGTAACAACTCAGACTACCTCGCATTTATCAATCCTTATTACCGAATGAAAGTGAAATTGAGGTGGGCGAGGCCTTCCGGCTCAGGATCGTTTACGGTCAAGTTCGACAAACTGGAAGGAGGATCGAGGTGAGAATTGCGGCACTGGCATTGGTGCTCGGCCTGGCCAGATTTACTTATTCTCAGCAGTACTCTGCCGTCGACATCCGGCAGGTAGTTTCGGATTCTTTCCGAGCAACTGCATTAGCCGAAGATGGTTCACTTGGCGGTTATATCATCACCGGAACTAGTTCTCAGCGTAGGGCCGCAACGTTTCTTGGCGGTGTGCTAAGCACATATTCTGGATTAGGAGGTGAGTTTTCGAGGGGGCTGGACTTAACACCGAATGGTAGGTTGATTGGCTTATCCTATACCAACTTTGACGATCCGACAGGCGTCTTTTGGGATGAGAGCGGCAATGCCAGTAGATTACCATTATTGAATGGTGGGTCCTATGCCTATGCAATATGGGGCACGGTGGACTCTCAGATGGCTGGCTTCGCGGATACAATTGACAATCGGCAGGAGTTGTATTTGACCGACGGGGAGACAGCAGTAGGAGTCGGTTGGCCGACTGAGGACTATTTTGTCGAGATCGTCGATTTTGCCGGTGGACTCTTCATTGGAAATCTTTATAACTGGGGCGAAGGAGGAAGAGCTGGTGCGTTCATTTATGATGTGGCATCTAGAGAATCTAGGTTGATTACCGACCAAAACATAGAGTTGAATGACGTTAACGATCGGGGACAAATCGTAGGTTGGCGGAGTAGATTTCTAGGAGACCCATTTCACGGCTTTCTTATAGAGGGAAGCGATGAAACGATCCTCGGTTCAGAGTTTTACCCAAGGCAACTAAACAACATGGATCTAATCCTTGGCTCAAGCATAAATGACTCACGACCCGGCCTCTTTCGAAATGGTGCCTGGGCATCGGCTGATGAGTTGAGTTTTGGCACTGCCTTATCAGTTGAGACTTTGACGAGAGTCAACGACCAGGGCCAGATTCAGGGCCGCGCGAGTAGCGGATCGTATGTAACCCAAGTGCTCCTTACCCCCGTGCCCGAACCTTCCGCATTCGTTGCGTTTGGGCTGGGGGTTGCGTTACTGACTTGGAAACGGAAAGGGAAGGTAGTGAGTCTGTAAGTCAGGCAGAAGTTTCGATATTGCTGAACCGACGCACCGACTCACGCATTCCCCGACTCACTTCCCCAAAAAAACTAGGTTGACAAAATCGTCTGCGGGAGGCAAGTAGATAGGGTTGGCGAAGACACACAACGCCCACCACACGCCCACTGACAAACCGCGCGAAACTTTGAATTGCGGCACAAGCAAGTGAGGGTACAGGAACTCAGGTTCAAATGAACTGAGTGGCAAAACATCTGGTTTAGGTTCAACAGGAGTTCTTATAGCCGAAGGTATCGAGTGACATTCCTCAGGAATTTGGAGATGGAGAGCGAATGCCCGGTCAAGTAAAATCGAGGCAAGATGTCTCGCTATCACGCTCTGGGCCAACTCCCCAAAAAGCACCACATCCAGTTCCGAAAACCGGATGGCTCGCTCTATGTTGAGCAGTTGGTATCAACTCACGGTTTCTCAGGTCCCATGTCGACGCTGTACCACATCAACCAGCCCACCGAAGTTAAGGGCTGGGAGGACTGGGGCGACGTTACCGTCAAGTACCTCGAAAGCGAACCTCTGAGGCATCGGCACCTGAAAACTGCCCGCATGGAGCCAAAAGGCAACGCAGTTACGGGACGTGTTCCGCTGATGGGCAACCATGACGTGGTCTGGTATCAAGCGCTCATCGCCGAACAAATGCCATATTTTTACAAGGATGCCGAGGGTGATGAGATCCTCTTCGTCCATGACGGCAGCGGTCTCATGGAGTCCATGTATGGCTCCTTACGGTTCTCGCCAGGCGACTACATTGTGATTCCTCGCGGCACGATCTACAAACTGACGTTTGACTCACTGCCTGTGCGAATGTTGGCGATCTGTACGCCCGGCCAAGTCATCACGCCGAAGCGATACCGAAATGACTACGGCCAGTTCTTGGAGCACGCGCCGTTCAAAGAACGGGATTTCCACGGGCCTACCGAACTGCCGGTCTATGATGAGAAAGGCGACTTCCAGGTACTGATTCGAGCTCGAAATCGGTTGGTGATGTATACCTATCCCTTCCACCCACTCGATGTGGTCGGCTGGGATGGGTACGTGTTCCCGTACACGTTCAACATCAATGACTTCCAGCCTATCGTTGGAAAGGTCCACATGCCGCCGCCGATTCACCAGACCTTCCAAGGTCAGGGGTTCGTCATCTGCTCGTTCTGCCCGCGAATGCTTGACTTTCATCCCGAGGCGATCGTCGTGCCCTACGTGCACAGCAACGTTGACTCGGACGAGATTTTGTATTACTGCAACGACAAGTTCGGGTCCCGGCGTGGTATCGAAGAAGGCTCGATTACTGTTCATCCGCTGGGCATTCCCCATGGCCCCCAGCCCGGTGCCATGGAAGCATCAATCGGTGCAAAACGAACCGAAGAACTGGCGGTCATGTTGGATAGCTACGCGCCGCTGGCCTGTACCGAGCAACCCCCCGCTTGTGAAAACCACGCGCATTGGAGCAGATGGCAGACGCACCGGTCGTAACGATAAGGCCTGCAACCAATGCGGATACTGACGGGATCGTCGAAACCGTCCGGGAAGTGTTTGAGGAGTATGGCTTTGCCTGGGATGAGGATGACTATTGCGCCGACCTCTACGACGTGGAGAAACACTACGTTGGGGCAGGCCATCGGTTTTGGGTGGCCGTGGTTGACGGATTGGTGGTTGGAACGGTAGGCCTCGAGTTCTTTGAAAAGGTCGGTGGTGACCCTGGTGGCGTCTTCATCCAAGAAGGAAAGGTCCGTGTCGCCGGTGCAGATTGCTCGCTCGAAAGACTCTACGTGCGTCCAACCGCACGTGGCCAAGGACTGGGGCGAGCCCTAACCGAACTCGTGATCAACGAAGCGCACGACCGCAACCGGGAGGCGATGGAGATTTGGAGCGACAAGAAACTGGAGGACGCCCACCGGCTTTATGGCAAGTTTGGCGCCACCGTCGTCGGAGAAAGAATCTGCGACGATCCGGACGAAAGCCCAGAGTGGGGCATGCTGTTGTTGCTCTAAGAGAGCATTTCCAGCCGCTTCCGAAGGAAGTCGGCACGCTGCCTTGAGGCCGTCTCTTCGTCAGCAGAGTTGCGCACTTCGAGACCGGTAAGCCACTCATCCACCAGCCGTGGAGATTCGGACTTCCTCACTTCAGAGGTAGTAGCCAGTCGGGCCCAACCTAACACGCGGAGAGAATCCGCCAAAGACAGGGTGCGCGACTGATTCACGTAGTCAACGATTTGGTCGAATCGCTCGCGAATCACCCCGGACTGGATTGATGAACGTGCCTTACGTTCCGCTTGAATCAAGTATTCACAGGCCCCAACAAACTCGGCTTCAGCAGGATGCGTGATTGAAAACTGAAGGAATGCGCCAACGGCCCGACTGGCCTCGCCAAAGAGACCTCGTGCCGAGATCCCTCGGGCCGCAACCGCCTTGAGGACATTGGACAGTTGCTTGGTATGCGCCAACCCGATGAGATGCAACATTGCCGATTGCCGGAGTCCATGGCCCGCATTGTAGGGGCTCGCCGCAAGATAGCCAAATCGCTCTGATTGGGCAAAGTCCAGCCTTGACCCAATCCGTTCTAGCAATTCTTGGGACGTCAGCGCGGCCTTGCGCAAGGACCAGCCAGCGGAAACCGATTGAAGCCGTATGTGGTCCTCCTCGTTGATCATCAGGCTTAGATTGCGTCCGTGGTCAACAATAACGGCTCTTGCGGGCGAGCGGTGAGGAAACTCAGGGCTGAGCAAACGACAGCCAACCAAATAGTCGCGTTCTGCGTGGGTGAGCCGCTCCAAGAACTCGAAGCCCTCGGCTTGTGGAAGTGCTCGCTTGACCTGGCCGAGGACATTTCGCAACTCCTCCTGGGTTGCGTGGTGCGGAAAACGGAAGCCACGTAGATTTCGAGCCACCCTCCAACGCGTGCTCAGCACCACATCGCCCTGCGGCGCGTCGGCGGAAAGCCACGCCGGCGGCGGCATTGCCCGAAGCACCATGCTACGCCACGTTTCGAGTTCGGACTCTTGCTTCACGTTCAATTCGCCAAAAGGTTCATAAAGTTGGCAAGTCGGGAACTAACTTGGCTATGATTTGCGTTTCCCTTGGTGTTCGGTACACCGAATAGCCGGATCCAAGCCCGGTTTGCTTCTTCCATAAGTGCATAGAGTTTGAAGGACGCTCTCTCTCGCGTCCTTCTCTCATTTTAAGAACTCAAGATCTTGCTCAAACATGCGGCGAAGTGATCAATTTGCTCCTTCGTCCGAGTCTCAGTAACGGCTACGAGCAGGCAATTCTCCATTCCCGGATAGAGGTCGCCCAGAGGAAGACCAGCCAAAATGTTCTCCTTCAAAAGGCTGTCCCTGACTTCAACGGCGCTTTGGCCCAAGTCAAGCACAAACTCGCCAAAGACCTTACCGGTGAACTTCAACCTGGCCCCCGCACCCACCAACTGCTTGATTGCGTATTGGGTGTTTCGAACGGTTGACTCAGCCACGCTCTGCATGCCGTTCTTGCCCAACGCTTCCATGTAAACCGTTGATGCCAACGCCATCAAGGCTTCGTTTGTGCAGATGTTTGAGGTCGCCTTCTCTCGCCGGATATCCTGCTCTCGCGTTCGAAGCGTCATGGTGTAGCCAATCCGATCCTTACCGTCTGTTGTGCGACCAACGATTCGACCCGGAATCCGTCGAACGTGTTCTTGTTTGCAAGCAAAGAGCCCAAGCAGTGGTCCGCCATAGCCCATCGCTATTCCCAATGGTTGACCCTCTCCGACGACGATATCGGCCCCGAACTCACCTGGCGGCACCAGAAGTGCGCAAGCGGTGGGATCGGCAACAACGATGAGTAAGGCACCCGCACGATCCGCCGCCTCTCGGGCAGCCTTCAGGTCTTCGATGATGCCAAAGAAGTTGGGATACTGAACAATGACGCAGGCCGTATCTTCGCCCACCGATGAGTAGTCGCTGGTCTGTCCATCCTGGATCGGAATTTCGTCAACTGCAAGATCAACCGACCATGAGTACGTCTCCAGAACTTGGAGGCTATGTGGGTGGACCGCTTTACTAACGGCAATTCGGTTCCTGCCTTTAACGCCATGAGCCAAAATCGCGGCTTCCGCCATTGCCGTTGCACCGTCGTACATCGAGGCGTTGGCAATGTCCATT
>CALMEF010000027.1 GCA_937862825.1 uncultured Armatimonadota bacterium | reverse complement strand
CTACTCAGCCAACTACTTCGTCCGGAGGGCAAGAAGTGGGACATCGAAGTGATTTGCGTCCTTCCTGAAAGAACGGAACTCATCTTCTCGGTTCGGACCGGAAAGGGCGACCAACCCTACGAACTTGCCGATATTCTCGAAAAGGCAAAGACGAAAGCCGGGAAACTCATCATCAAGAAATCTGGCGAGCGGTTCCCACCGCTTTACAACGAAAGTTACGACCGCATTATTCGCGACGACGCGGAGTTCGAAGAACGTTGGCAGGCAATCGTGGGTTCGCCGGTAGAGTTCGAGTTGGTTGATGATCCCTCAGATTACGAGTCCCTTTGGGTTCTCGGCGCGTCTTAGGCAATACTAACCGTCATGGAGACCAAGCGCCGACTTCCCCTTCACACCAAAATTCTCATTGGTTTGGTTCTGGGTGCGCTGGCCGGTTGGCTTTGCCAACTCCAGTTTGGAACTCAGCATGAGGGCCTGAAGACGGCGATCAACGACTACATTCAGCCGATCGGCAATCTGTTCCTCAGCCTCATTTTCATGGTGGTCGTGCCGCTCCTGTTCTCGGCCCTGGTGAATGGGATCGCCGAGATCGGAGACGCACGCAAGGTGGGCCGAATCGGGGCCCGGTCCATTCTGATGACCGTGATCCTTAGCGGTATTGCGGTTGCGCTGGGCGTTTTCTTGGTCAACGCTGTCAAACCTGGTGCTGGAATCAGCCAGGAGCAGCGGACCAACCTGCAGCAACTCTATGCTCAGAATGAGGATGCTGCCAAGAAGGTTGAGGATTCGAAAAAGGCGCCAAGCGTCATCCAAACCCTCGTCGACTTCGTTCCCCGCAATCCGCTTCAGTCTGCGGTCAACGTGCTCGAAGGCGGTTTGATCGCCTTTATGGTTTTTGCGCTTTTCTTTGGTATTGCGCTTGCCTCCGTCGAAGCGGAGAAGGCTCTGCCCATAAAAATGTTCTTTGAGGGGCTTTTCGCGGTCTGCTTGCGCATCATCGAAATGGCGATGAAATTTGCGCCAATTGGCGTGTTTGCCCTGATCTTCAAGGCTGCCGCCCAATTGAATGGCGAAGCCTTCATGGCGTTGGGCAAGTACGCCATCCTGGTTTTGGTTGCTCTCGCGATCCACATGTTCATCGTTTACAGTGGAGCTCTGAAACTCGTTGCCAAGCGGAGTCCAAGGGTCTTCTTTGGTCAAGTCAAGGGCGTTATGATGACGGCGTTTGCGACCTCATCAAGTAATGCCACGTTGCCCGCAGCACTGAAATCAGCCGAGCAAGATGTCGGCTTGCCACGTGACATTTCTTCGTTTGTACTGACCGTCGGAGCGACCGCCAATCAAAACGGTACCGCGCTTTTCGAAGGCATCACCGTGCTCTTCTTGGCTCAGTTGTATGGCATCTCCCTGGACCTCACTCAGCAGTTGGTCGTCATGGGCTGGTCCATAGTCGCTGGCATTGGTACCGCCGGAGTTCCAGGAGGATCATGGCCAATGATCGCCCTCATCCTGGCCCAAGTTGGGGTTCCTCCCGAAGCAATCGGACTCTGTCTCGGGATTGACCGTATCCTGGATATGAGCCGGACGACGCTTAACGTGACCGGAGACATCGTGATTGCGGCGTGCGTTACCGAGATGGAAGGTCGCTCGAACGAACTACCCGTCGCGGCGGAAGGTTAAGCGCACACCGGCCTCAGCGGCCGTGAACTGGACTGGAGGGTGCAACTTTAACAGTTCCACTTGGACTCCTCTGACCCGTTGATCAAGCGCTAGAACGGCTCGTGCGGTGTCTTGGGCAACGGATTCCACCAAGGCACGGCTGTGGGCTTGGGCCGCCAGAATTGCTGCATCACCGATGGCTCCGTAGTCCAGCGTCTCACCCAGGTCGTCGCCCAAAACAAACGCGTCGATCTCGACTTCCAGATCAACACGATAGTGCTGGCCAACCTTCTTCTCGGGTTCGCTCACGCCATGGTGGGCAAAAAACTCAACTCCGCGTAGGAGAATAATCATTGATCGCAGTGCATTGTACAGTTTTGTCGTCATGCTCCAACGACGACTCGGTATGGACGCAAATCGCGGGTTGGCAGCCTGAGGTGGTGGGGGCTAGTCCAGTTCTGATGCCATGACACACAGTTGCTCACGGACCCCGTTAGTGAAACACTCTGGCATCTTTGGGATCGGATGCTGATACCTAACTGTTCCCGGCCCGAGGTAGGTGCGCCTTACCGAATCCGCTAAGGGCCACAACGTGCTCTGGCTGGCATACGCCTGTCGGATTCGCTCCGTACCCAAGAAAGCCCACCAACCTAGGGTGAACGTCCCTGAGAGTTCGTAAGGCCCGTAACCGAGTCGGTCACCGTTGGTCCAGTACCCATAGCGGTAAACACCGTTTCGTCCGTCAAGGAAGTTGCGAGTGCGAAACCCTGGGAACCATGGTTTGGGAGAGATCAGCACGTGCTCCACGAATTGTCGCTCCAACTCAGAGCGGCATCTCGCAAAGAATCGCGCTTTTGGAGAACCAACTGGATAGGCGTCTTCGAGACTTCGCAAGAACCGGGGCATCCGGGCAGAGTGTGAACTGTCCGGCGAAATGCTGGGCACAGGTAAGGGTTGCAAATCGGGCAACAGACTCAACTGACCGGCATGCACGTAGTCGCGATGGTCACTCCAAGAACCGATATCAAAGAGCCAACCGCTCGGTCGGAAATTGCTACGCTGAACGAAGATGCGATGCCCAAAGTCGAGAATATCGTGAACAACCGGGCTAAAGGCGTTCGATGTGCCACTGATTCGCTCGTAAGTTGCTAGGTCAGCCGCAATGGCAAACGTGTAAAGTTCCTCGTCAATGATCGCCCGGTCATGTTTGTACGGAGGGTTGAGCGTGTTGAGTTTATAGATCACCCGAGATCTCATGTTCGGGAACGTTGGCTGATGATAGTGGATAGCGGGCTCCACTCGCCAATACCGGTTGACCCAGTGATACAAGCGCTGGGCAGCCCTCGGGCACAGTTGGGGTTCAACTCCGTTTTCGTGGGCCAAAACAAGATATCGCGAAACAAGGTAGAGGTACTGGATGCGAGCTAAGCGGTTTGTGGCGAGGGTGGTGCTGCTGGAGTCCAAGAATCGTTTGACCTGGTCTGAAAATGCAGTAATTCGATCGTCATTGGCAGTGTTAAACGAGTGATGGAGCGGCACCATCAGGGCAAGACCAGCATCATACGCGTTCTCTTCCCGCCACAAGGGGTCAGCCAAGTAAGCCCCAAAGGTTTGATCCCAAAGGGTGACCGTGCCCACGAGATGAACGAGAAGCGCCACCAACACCGTGGAGAGGCTACCTCCATAACGCGCATCTGCTGCAACGCGCTATGGATATGAACCAAGTGAAACTTTTCTCGCCATCAATCGGTATACTATGCGACTCATGATTCGCCATTAACTTCCGGGAAGGGCCTCGACGTCTGTTCCCGGCCACTTCGTCTCTCTATTCCAGCCAGCAATGGCTGATGTCTTTTCACCCGGAAGGTGTCCATGTTAGAAGTTTTACGCCATCGTGCGTTTCGTAATCTTTGGTTAGGTCAGGCAATCTCACAACTCGGAGACGCCTTGTACTACGTCGTGTTCATGTTTATGGTCAAGAAACTGACCGGCAGTGCGGCTATGGTCGGGCTTGTCGGCGCGGTTGAGACCCTACCGTTCCTGCTGTTCAGCGCCTATGGTGGCGTAGTGGCCGACCGCATGGACAGGAAGAAGATCATGCTGCTGAGCGACATTGCCAGCGGATCGATCCTTGTCGCCTTCTCCGTGTTGGCCGCGATTTACGGCATGTCAATGCCCGTGATCTTCGTGTTCCTTGCTGCGTTCTTTACGTCGGTTGTCAGAGCGTTCTTCCTTCCGGCAAAGAACGCGGCAATCCCGGCTCTGGTCGGAAAAGAAGACATTATCCGCGCCAATGCTCTGAGTTATGCAACCCAGAGTTGGATGCCGATGATCGGATTGGCGATTTCCGCGACGGTGATCGCCGCGCTCTTTGCCATCTCTCCAAGGTGGTTCTTTGCGACGGCCATCGTCCTGAACTCAGTGTCTTTCTTTGGCTCGGCCTACTACATCGCCAAGTTGCCGACGATCCTGCCCGATCGCGAGAACGCCCACGAATCACACCCGTGGCGCGACTTCGTGGACGGCATTCGGTACATCGGCGACCGAGGCACGCTGAAGGCCCTGCTCTGGCTTGGGCTGTTCATGAGCCTGATGATCTCGCCCTTCTTCGTAGCATACGTTGAGGCCAACGACCTCTGGTACGGAGGCAAGCCGGGCACGCTGGCCATGTTCGAGTTGACGTTCTTCGTCGGGCTCGTTATTGGCGGCCTCCTCGTCGGAAAGGCGAATGTTAAGAAGCCGGGCATCAACTATGTCTGGGCCTTGGCAGCGGTCGGGTTGTTCGTTGCGCTCATGGCGTACAGTCGAAGCCTGCTCTGGTTTGGAATCTGGAACTTCATGGCTGGCCTCGTAATTCCCTTCGCGGATATTCCGATGAGCAGTTACATCCAAGTGACCGTCTCAGATGAGTTTCGTGGACGCGTCAACAGTGCGTTCACGATGGTGCGAATGGGAGTCACGCCGATCGGGCTCGGCCTGGGTGGCATGATCGTCAATGGGATCGGCCTCTTCTGGACCTTCATGGTGATGGGTCTGGGAATGCTTACCGTGGCGCTTTGTGGGCTCCTGCACAAGGGGTTCCGAGAATCCACGATGCCATCAATGGAAATCGAGCCCGAGCCGCTTGTACTCGAAAAACAGTCGGCTTAGCCTAAAGATACTCCCCGTCTTCCCCTTCGGAGAAACGGGGAGTATCCAAAAGCAGTGAAATTCTATGTTGACAATTTTGTTTGTCAAGGGCCTATAGATATGAGATTAGTTTTTCGATCATCAAGCGCCGCAGCAAATCAAGTCGTGAAACAACATCCGGCGGGGATTTGTGAAAATCGCGGTGACACTTTGAACCTAAAACACCCGACTCCACTGAAAAAACGCTTGTGAATGATGACAAGTTGAGTCTATTTGAACCTGAAATTGTGGACAAAAAACTCGGTCCAGCGAACCTAAAATGGCTGCCCGAAGTGGCAAAAACCTAAGGTGTCTTCTCGCTGTACTTAGCGATCACGTCAAGTACAACCATTAGGACCATGAACGAGATGCCCAAAATGAGGGTCATCTGGGAGATCTTGTCTTCGATGCTCGTCTTCCCCTTAAAGGTCGTTCGAACGGCACTGCCACCAGACATCGCATCGCCCTTGCCCGTCGCAAAGACGAGAACCGAGAAAAGTAGCGCGACAATAACCGCGACTACCAGGACAATGTTGTAGAAGACTTGCAACTTGCGTTAACCTCAATGAAAAGTATACCGGGACATGGAACTTTGGCGCGGCTCAAACCGTCTGACCTAATGAAGGCTGCAAAGCCGATTCGTCGAATCCTACCTCCGGGTAGGAACGGGGGAACCAAACTTTTGGGGTGAAAGAAGGCGAAAGCCATCTAGGGTAACTCTTGGCCCGAACCCGACAGCTAACTCCGTAGACGTAGCGAGAGAGTTGGGAGACCGCTTTCCTGCTCTTGTGGCCTGAGGCCGTGGGAAGTTCCTGCGGTTGGACAATCACCTCCTGTTGAGCGAGGCCTCCCAACGAAATGTCGGGGGGCCTCATTTTATAGGCTTATTCGCCGTACACAAACACGCCGCCGAGGTGCCCTGCCCACGAGATCATCGCGAAGCAAGCAAGGGCGAGGATGTAATAGATCACTCGCATCGGGACGTTCATCTTCTCATGACGGTGAACACGCATCGCCACCATGATCCACATGATGACCGAGGACGCGATCGCATACGTCAAGTGGGAGTAGATAAGCCCCCGATACGGCAGTTTCTGAAGGGCCATAGCCCCAACTCCAGAGAGGATTCCGCCAATTGCCGTCACCGCAGCCATGACAATGCAGTACCAACCGGCTTGAAGCATTGTCTTGTCTCGTCGGATAAGACCCAAGAGGTCAAGAATCAGTCCGCCAATGAAGAGGGCGATCGGGAAGTGCACAATCGCTGGATGGTAGGCATGCTTCGGCGGAAAGTTCGCTGCCTCTTTGGGCGCCGTTTCGGGAGCCGGTCCTGTACCGCCGCTGGAAGCGTCGCCCGGGTTTGTGCCGCCGGTGATCTCGTCGATGTTGGACTTGCCATCACCGTCCGAGTCCATCGGCTCAATAGAGGCGAGCAAAGCAGCGTCGACAGTGGTTGCCCCACGGTCGGTCATCGCTTTCTTCATTTCCTTACCATAGGCGTTGAAGGCAAAGTCAGAGTCTGAGACGTGACAAACTCCACACGAGATTACACCGAGTGGAGCATCATCCTTGACCTTGTAATGAGTCAAGAACGCATCCAGGAATTCTCCGTTTGCTTGCGCAACCGACGCCAGTACACCCAACACCAAACTCGCGACTAGTTTTTTCACCGATTCTTACCTCCTGTGGAATCTAGGGACTGAACTTACAGGCCCGGGTTTGAGTCTTTCTTGATCTCGTCGCCGTTCTTGGTTCCATCCTTGTCAGAGTCAAGGTTCTCAACTTTGGCCAACATGGCCGCGGTAAGTTTCTTGGACTTCTCGTCCTTCATCACGTTCTGCAGGTCTTTGCCATAGGCGTTCAACTTGCCGCCACTAGCCTTAACGTGGCAAACGGAGCAAGCGGCTTTCGCGAGGTTCGACCCAGCCTTGACATCGTACTTGTCATGGAATACCTTGCTAAAGGTGGACAGGGCCATCGCAGTAGCGAAGATTCCGAGAGTTGAGCAAACAGCAAGTAATCGTTTCATGTTCTTTTTCCTTCAATTGCGGCGACCAAGTCCTTGGCTTTTCGAGTCGGCACAGGTGCCTCCTCAATAACCACCGGTACACGTCGCCTGGATCGTCTGTAAAATGCGGCTGCAAAGCCTGAAAGCGTCATGAGGCCAGTTCCGAACCACACCAAGCCAGTTAGGGGCTTGTGGTAGACCTCAACCGGGTACATGGGCGAGGTCAGTTGGACCCGAAGCGTAACCGACTTGTCGGCTGCGTTCATTGAGACCATTGCCAGTTGTAACTGGTCGTCAATCTTTGCCGGGTGCATCACCATCTTGCCAGCCTCGGCGATTTCCATCTGAGGGTTGACCGTTTCGGTCCTACCCCCACCAGACACTTCGACGAGTGCCCCGAACCGAGTTCCTGACATTCCGAACTCACCCGTTCGGGTCATCTCTTTGTAGCGAATCGTCAGTCCGCCAAACTGCGTAGCCTTGCCGACAGTAAGGGTGACATCTTGGCTAGCATCTGTCTGTGGCTGACCAATGGCAACGTAGGTATCCATTAGCCATCCCCGTTCGATATGGGGCCAGACCATCGTGGACTCCTCGCCATTGGCCATGGTGAGTTTGTAAAGTCCGGGTTCGGCAACGAACAGCGGACTACCCTTCTTGTGGGGATCGTAGAACTCGAGTTTCAGCTTGTTGTCCCGATCTCGCTCGGAGGAAGTCATCCCAGCGTATCGCACTTCATAGTTGAGGACACGTCCCGGATGATCCTCCATTACGATGGACTGAGCCTTCTTCTCAAATCCTCGTGAGACGATCAGGCCCACCATCAGAATGGCTACGCCAACGTGAGCGAGGAATGGAGAAACGCCGAGTTTGCTGCGCTTGACCAAATCGCGAATTCTCCACGCGTTGGCAACCAAGACGAATACGCAAAGTCCGAAGAGAGTTAGAATCCACGCAAACCCGCTGACCTCAAACCGGTTAAGCATGAGCATCTTGGGGGCCATGTCGAGTTGTTTTGAAAACGGGGTGACCACCGCTAGGAACAGGAATAGTCCGGTAAGCCCAACGGTGATGCAAAGCGTCGTATAGAGTCGCCCAAGAAGGTCTTTCACCTTGGAGCCGTTCCACGCGACAAATGGAGCGATGCCCATGAGCACCATCAAGGGGACAAAGATCCAGGGAAGGACTTGATGGTAAACGGACTCTTCAACCACCTTTGCCTTTTGGCCTTGCATTGCCTGAAGGAGCGGGACGCTCATGCCAATCGTGGTGGCAATGCCCATGGTCATCAGAGCCGTGATTCCCATGATGTAAAAGGCCTCTCTGCGCACACCAGTGGTGGGCTCTGCGACAGCAGCCCTTTTGTGTTGAAATGCCCGGACGGCCCACAGAATTGCGAAGGCGGCGGTTGCCCCTCCCATCAGCGTGATCAGAAGTTTGAGGGCAGACCGATCCATCTCGGCAAAACTGTGGACACTTGCCTCGCTCAAGAAACCGGATCGAGTCAAGAAGGTGCCATACAGGAAGATCAGGAACGGAAGGCCAGCAAGTAGCAAATTCGTGATCTGCCACTTCTTCTTTGTCACTTGAACCAGGAGGCCATGGATGAACGCTGCGGTGAAACACCACGGGACGAAACTTACGTTCTCAACCGGATCCCACATCCAGAATCCGCCCCATCCAAGGGTTTCGTAGGCCCAGAACCCGCCCATGCACAAGCCAAGTCCGACTAGCGTAACCGACACGATGGCCAGGGGGCGAACGATCGGTACCCAGGTTTCGAAATCCTTCTCAACCAGGGCAGCGAACGCGAGCGCAAAGAGTACGGTCAGTGAACCGAATCCAAGAAAAATCGTTGGCGGGTGAATGATCACCCAATAGTTCTGTAGCGACGGGGCCAGCCCAAGGCCCTCAGCAGGAACAAACGGCTTACCTTCAAATAGGTTTAGGTTAAAGGGCGACTCGAAAGCCAAGATGCTCGCGATGCCACCTAAGAAGAAGGAGAACGCGATGGTGTACCACCGACGATAGAGCCCAAGTTTCCCGACGGTGATCAGCCCAAAGACGGCGGCACAAACACCCCAAAGGAGAAAACTTCCTTCCTGCCCAGACCAGATCCCGGCTATTCGATAGCCAAGCGCATTCTTGCTGTCGGCGTGTCCGAAGACGTACTCAAACTCAAACCGGTTCGCGACGAACAGGACGGCAAGTGTCAAGAACGAGCCGATTAGCGACCAGCATGCCAGGTTAAAGGAATGTCGGCCGAGTCTAGCCCCACCAGGCCATCGCTTGGAAGCAAACCAGGAGACACCACTAAGCGCAAAGGCCCCTGCTGCGATCAACACCAGCAAGCGGCCGAGAAGTCCGATTGTTAACGACCACTCCGGTGGTGTGACGAGTTGTGTGGGGTCAAGTTCTAACATGCTGTCTCTGGTCTGCTTTCAAGGAGTCTGGGGCCGCAACCGCGACCCCAGACAATATCCCTCGTTAGCCGGGATCTTCCATCTCGGCTTTCAGTGCCCTCCTCTTATCAGCCTTGATAATCTCCAACTTTTGGTCGGTAGTCAGCCGGCTCGGCGGTGCCTTACCAGCATTCAAGGCATCTAGATTATCGTTCGCGACGCGAATCAGGTGCTTAGCATATGGTGCATTGTGTACACCGTAGTCTCCTGAGCGAACGACAAAGTAGTAGTTGTGGCGTGCACGCTTGATTTCAATCGGGACCAAGCTCTGGTCGGGAGCCGTGCCGCCCTCTGCGTTGATGACGCTTGTGTACTCCCAGTACAGCGAGTTACCGAACTGACCTTGGGCCCAGGCTTCCATGCGGGTTCGCAAGGAGACGAGTTCACCAAGGATCTCAGACTTGATACTCGTTGCTCGCGCTGCTGCATCGGCAGGAGTATGGCAAGGTGCGCATCCCTTATCGAAACTCACCGTAAAGGTGTGTCGCGAGTCGGGCATGTGGCACTTTGTACATTGACCAGGTGCTTGAGCGTGGGCTGTGTTCTGTTGAACAGGACCTGTGCCGTCCACACCGCCGAAGCCCATGAGCATCTGCATTTGGTTGCTATCGTGCATGCTCGGCCGCGCTGTGCCCGAGGACAGTTTATTATCGCTCGGATCGGTTCCACGACCATTGTGGCACTGTGCGCACAAGTGATCGATGGTAGTGAACTCAGCAGCAGATTTGCCTGGACCGATTTGCTCGGTGTCCAAGGTGAACACTTTATGCTGCAACTGTGCCTCGGTGCCATTCTGGGTCAGATTGCCAGTCTTCTTATGAGGGTTGTGGCAAGTGACACAGTCAGCGCTATGGGGAACAGTCGTCAGTGTGTTCTCGGCAACCTCGCGAATCTCTTCATCGGTCAAGGTGCCAAGATCTTTACCCTTGTCCACAAACTCCGCTCGAACCAAGCCGCTGTGGCAGGCAATACAACGTGAGTTGCGCCCGTACCGACCAGGATCAGCGATGGCTTCTTCCACTGGAGACTGAATCAACTTCGCATGTTGCGAGAAGTTGAACTGCTCGTGGATTGGCCCGTGGCATTGGCCGCACACCACAGGCGAAGTCACTTTGGGGAACGTGAGAATGTTGGTTGCGGTGGGGTTCGCCTTGTGAACGCTTCCCGGACCGTGACAACTTTCACACGTCACACCCTTTGTGAAGTGCTTGGTGTCCTTCCAATGGGCATAAATGGGGTCATCGGGATTTCGACCTCCGTGACAATCGGCGCATTCCTCCGGGCTGATGGAGGTGGCCGTGCGTTGCTCATCGCTAAGTAGAGCGAGAAACTGCTCGGTCACCGAACCTTGACCACCGTTCCCAATGGTGGTCCCGCCTACGCCACCGCAACTCTGGAGAGCCAGAACTGCAGCAACGACCGGAATGGAAGCGAATAGAGTGGCAAACCAACGGTTTTTCATTTTCGTCCTCCGAATAAGTGCTTGATACTTCGTCGAGTCATGGTTAAAATCTCACTGAATACCGAACCGATAAGAAAGTCGTCTTATAGCCGGTTAAGTTGTAAAGCCGGTCATCCTGCCTCCATGGTGAGACAGAGATTTCGAAGGCCTGGTCCTTTGGAAGTGAACGTCTATAGGTCAGCATGAGTTGGGTTCCCTTCACGTCACCCGATTCAAAGTAGTTCACGCCTGCGGATGCCGACGAATTACGGTCAACTGCCCAGTTGAGCCCTCCTGAGGCCGACTGGCTGTTGGGAAAATAGAAATCGAGGTCTTGTCCGACTTCGGAGCCACCGACAACTCTGAAGTTGTCGTAGGCAAACTCGGCATAGCCGCTCACCGTGTCCGAGAACAGGTATGAGCCGCCCACAGAAATGTTGTGCCAACCGATCTCAACTCCCCGCTGCCGATTCTGTTGGAAGCGGTAGGTATAGGTTGAATAAGAAGCAAACTTCTCGCCACCGCAGTCAACTTTCGCTTGGAACATCGTTCGATCATCCCAAAGCATTTGTCGTTGATCATTGGTTTGCATGAGTGCGGATGCAGTCAGGTCTTCCCATGACCCCCGGAGAGTCACCCGGGCGGGTCCCAATCGACCCGACAAGCGCGCTTCGTAGTCATTCGTTTTAGGCACGTCTACAAATGCTTGGTCCTTGCGAACTCGTTCACTCTCGCGGTGCCTGAATCCAAGCTGGAAGTTCCAGCCGGGCCATCGGTGCAACAGCCTAACCGATGAGACCAACCGTTTCCTTACGTATGCGTTTTGAATGGCGTTCAGGTCTAAGTCTTGGCGACCAAAGTTAAACTGAATGCCGGTAACCGGACTGAAATCGTAAGCCCCCGCCAAGGCGAGAGTCCTTATAGTGCTACTCGCAAATCCAGCCTGTTCTATTCGTGCATAACCTGCCTTGCCCTCAAGGCTTAACGCATTGCCGAAATCACGGCCAAACGTGGCCTCAACCTTTCGTTGCATGGTCGTAGGTTGGAAGCGCGTTTCGTCGGAGGTGCGCCGCTCGGAGGCGGACAGCGTTGCCTGACCACCCAATACGGCACCACCGACACCACCCGCGATGTGCCTTGTTTTGGTCAATTCGGCGTCACGCGGCGCAGGAAATCGATTGTCCCGCCGGTTTTCACGGTAGGCAAAG
>CALMEF010000026.1 GCA_937862825.1 uncultured Armatimonadota bacterium | reverse complement strand
CCCTTAACTGCCCATGATCACACGCCGCGCATTTTGCTGGATTGGCCTTGGTGCCGTATTGTTTTCCGCTGGGTGCGGTGGTACCGGAACCAGTTCCGTGCTACCGCCCGATCCGGAACTTATGTTCTTCAACGTGAGCCCAGACAGCACACCTACATCATTCTTCCTCGACGATGTCGAGGTCAAGACCGGGCAAACTTATCTGGAACCTCCAACTCCGTTCCTTGGCGTCACGCCTGGAGATCAGGACATGAGCATCGCTCCGTCTGCTGGCGGCGATACGACTTGGGCGGAGGCAGTTTTCCTTGAGCGTGACAAGAGTTACCTCATCGTTGCATTTGGTCTCCAAAACTTCGGTGGTGAACCCCTGAAGAGGCAGCGCATAGCCATCCTCCAAACTAGCCGGACTTCACCAAACAACTCGGCGCGTTTAATCGTGCTTCACGCCTACAATCGTTCCACGGGCCTTGCAACGCCGACGATCGACTTCCAGAATCCGGGTGACAACCCAGAATACAAGCAGGAAGCCATCACCTTCGGAAACCGCGCTGAGATTGTCGTGGCGTCCGGAACATACACTTTTGTGGCACGGCGAACAAACACCGAGAATGAGATTACGCCACAAGTTACGCAGAACTTTGAGGGTGGCAAGATCTACTTGGCGGTTGTCAGCGGAATCGAAGATGCAGTGGGGGTCCAGGCTCCGAAGATCACTTTCTTCGAAGTTCCGACGCGGTAGGCAACCATGGGCGTCGCAATTCGCCCGATCGTTGAGTCAGACGCGGACTTCATGCGCTCAATGGCCTTGGCCATTGGGCGCATTTGGCTTGAGGCCGGGCACGAGTTTGAACCGAAAGACCTGATGGTCTACCTCGATGGGTGGGGCCGTGAGGGTGATCTCGGTGTGGTCGCCATGGCTGGTGATCGGGAAGTTGGCGCGGCTTGGCTTCGGTTGTTCGATTACGAGGCATGTGGCCCAGGGTTCGTGTCCCCCGGGGTGCCCGAGCTGGCGATGGCTGCCGAACCCTATGCACGCGGCGAAGTCGAAGATCGGCTGGTTGACGGACTGTTCTTACTGGCCCGCTCTCAAAAAGTCGCGTTTGTCTCGACCGCGGTTCCCAGCGACTGTGAAGAGAAAGCTCTCCTCGAATCCCTCGGGTTTGCTGACGCCGGGTTTAGCGACGAGCAGGACGCCTTGCAGATCCTTCTTGCGTGTCTGTAACCCCAACGAACTCGAACACTGGCACAGTGCCTTCAAACCCCTTCAGTTCTCGGTCACCCACAAAGCGCACGACAAACTGCGCTCCTGCCATCTGTTGAGTTCGTGGCCCAAGCAACACACTGTGGCCTTCTTCCTGAGCCAAAGCAAGCAGCCTCGCCGCCAAGTTGACCGCGCCGCCAACGCTGCTGGGCTCCATGCCGCGGCCCTCAATGATCATGGTTGCGATTTCACCACTCTCAATGCCCATGCGAACTTCAACCGTCGAGCCGTGGCGTTCTTCAAACCACTCGTTTATCTTCTGAATTTCACGCTGAATGGGCTGGATGCTTGCCAAACAAGATTCAGCGCTTGATCGTTCTCCGTTCCGACGAAAGACAACCATCACGCCGTCGCCAGTTGTGCGCTCAACTTCGCCGCCAGTTTCCCGAATGGCCTTTGAAAGCACTCTAAACACCTTCTCCATCAACTCGCCGACGATCTTGATTCCTTTGTCTGTGACCAACGATGTTGAGCCGCGGACGTCAACGAATAGGACAGTTGCCTCCTGTGGTGGTCGGGCAAGGGGAATCAAACGGCTTCGAGTGATCTCGATCGAAAAACCGCCAAGCAGACTTACCGCGACCGCAAGCGCTGGGGCGGAAAATTCGATGCGTACGAGCGAATATGCCCATTGCGGCATCAGCCAGGTCAGACCGCATATCGCAAGTACGCCAATCCCTACCCAGACGTGCCGGGCCGCTGCCGTGACGGCAACACTCATCAGGGCGAGCAGGCTTATCCATGCTAACAATAGGGGCCCGGAGTATCGAAGCGACTTTGATGATGAGCCTTCGAGCAGAGTATTGATGGCGGAGGCAACGATTTCGGAACCTGGCCGGCGTCCCAATGGCGTGTTGTGAATATCCGTTTCTCGAAAGCCACTAAGGACGACAATCTTGTCGGAAAAGAGGGAAGATACTCTGGGACTTTGGTTGGGATCCTTTGCCATCACGAGGAAATCCTGAATCTCAACCAACTTGATGGCGCCCCGAGAGGAGTAGCGCAGGGGAAGCGAGCCGAAATCGCCGAGGGAAATCGTCTCATGGCCCACCTTGGCAACACCGTGACCTTGGTCCAGAACTGGCTTTCCAACGCCGCGTGCTAGCGAGTAGGCCATGAGAGAAATGTGCGGATGCCAGATACTCCTTTCTTCATCCCATAGAAAGCCTTCTGGGGCCCTCGCGATCTCATCAATCTCAGCGATCACAGTGGTGTGCCCCAGGTGTGCCTCTGGAATCTCAAAGGCGAAGAACGGCAAATCGAATCTTACTTGGCCGTGCGCATCCTCATCTCCATCGCGTACCGCACAAACAAGTGGCGATTTGAAGGATCGGAGTGCTGTTACCAAGTCCGAAGTCTCCTTGGGCGCAGTGCGGTTCAAGGCAGGGTCAAACCACACATCAATGGCAAGCACCCTTGGCCTCAACCTGTCAAGGATGCGAATGGTCTCAGCCATGATCTCTCTGGGCACAATGCGGCGATCGGCGACGTCTGGCCCCAAGGCCTTCATGGACTCCTCTGTGGCCTCAAGGATAACGATGTCGTTGGAAGGAGAAATGGGATTGGACGACACAAAGTGATCCCAATAGTTCAACTCCAATCGAGTTCCCAACTTGGTCAATGGGAAGGCAAAGCCAAGCACCACCGCGAGGACGACTAGCGCGATACGAAGGGCAACAAATGTGTGATTGGTCGAAACCCTCACATCCCTAATATAGCGATTTGGAAAGCAAATTTGGAGCCGGCCTGGGACTTAAGACCCAAGGGAAGATCAGTTTTATGGTCAGCGCGGCATAGAATCTATCCATGGCGGTCAACTACTGTCTCGTAAGCGAGAGTTCTGAAGGGTGCGTCTACCGAAACGCCCAGATGATGGGATGCGGATCCTTCACTTTCGTGAATGGCGACACGCTATCAACTGGCTCGGGTTGCTACGCGAACATCCTGGTGTCCGATGGTGACTACGACGAGGATTACTACGTAACCCTCTGGCCGAATACTGAACTCGAACTGCAGATTGATGGTGGTCAATACTTCTTAGAAGTGATCTCTGGAATCTATCAAGTCAAACACGTCGCTCGTGGTTCAAGTCCAGCAAGGCGGGTGCGAGGCTCTCGGAAGAGACTTCGAATCCGACCGATTGGAACCTGTTACCGATGCCAACTTGGCAGTGGAGATGCTCTTAACCTATGGGTGATCGAAGGCTCAGTCGAGATGTTTCACGATGGTAGTTCCCTAACCACTTTGGCGGCCCAAGTGGCCAGAAACGTAACCCAATCGGGCTCACTGTCGGCGATTGTCGTCACACCTGAAGAATGGGATGAGATGGAGCAGACCTGTGGCGGTTCGGGTAGTTGCTGCGAATGATGGGTGGTTTCACGCTTTTCGTTCGTAGCACACCCAGTCAAAAAGGCGGTGATAGCCGAGTTCTTGATTGAGCAGGTACATCGGGTTGTTCACTTCGTTGTCGGTCGTCACTAGTTTGACGCCGAGGCGTTTCGCTTCAGCAAGCCCGAGCGCCTTAAGGACCTTTGCCAATCCACGGCGGCGATGCGCAGGCAAAACGCCAGTAAGACCTGTGTTCATCACGGTCGGATCGGCCTTGTTCAGCGTAAGTCCTGAGGCTGCTACCCATTCCCCATCAAATACCGCATAGAACTGGGTATCTGGTTGAAAGAAAGGGGAAAGTCGCTCCTTCTCGAACGATTCAAATGGTATATCCACCCAGGGGTCTGGAAGGGGAACATCGCGCATCAAAGCCATCTCTAAGTCATAACTGCGTCGAATCCAGTCGGGAAACTCCTCTGCAAGATGAGCAAGATTCGTGAATCGATAGCCAAGATTCTCGAGACTTGGCAGCAAGTCAAGGTACGGTGCGGCCTCAAACTCCTGTGGATTGATCCCTGACTCGGGATTTCGCTGAGTCGCTACGAGTCCATTCCGTTCAAAGGCCCTTATGTAGTGCTCTTTGTCGTCCTGAATCCAGATTCCGAGGTTGTTTCCGTCTTGGAACTTCACTAAAGACCATATCAACCCAAGGAGTCTCTCAAGATGACGGTCGGGTTCTTCAATCGCAGCAGTGAAAAGTCGGGCCTCGAACCGTCCTGGGGTTGCGTACCAAAACGCCTTTTGGATGACAAGGTAGGCAATCGGTTCACCATCCGACCGAACGATGAGCCTGGTTGCCTGTTCTTTGGTTGGCACGTCCGCGGCATACGCCATGGTTTGCTCTGCGACCATCGGATACGATGGCCAGAACTGGTTGCGAAGGTCGGTCGCAAGCGCCCAATCCTCAGGCGTGACAATAGAGTGGAGTGTGTATGACATGATTGTACGTATCGCTAAATGGTCGTGTGCGGGCTTGTTGAGAGTTCCCGCCGATACGTCGCTTCTATCGCGTCGTGCGGGAGGTTAATGTCTTGTTGGTCAACATAGTGGGCACCTCCGAGTTCCAAATCATACCCTACCCCCTCTGATTTTAGAATGGGGTAACCTCTCACTAATGTTCGTATTGGGCCATCACCATCATGCCCATTCACCAGCCGGATAGGCCGGAACGAACGTTAACGTTACTCCACTCTCAACATCGGCCCCGGCATCAACAAGAATGCTGGGGCCGATTCCTTTTTCGTAGACCTATGAAGCAAATGAACCCAATCAGACTT
Organism: uncultured Armatimonadota bacterium; assembly: GCA_937862825.1. Classification (GTDB taxonomy): domain Bacteria; phylum Armatimonadota; class Fimbriimonadia; order Fimbriimonadales; family Fimbriimonadaceae; genus CALMEF01. Next base: position 7,046 of record CALMEF010000026.1, on the reverse strand, counting down.
GGACTTCCCAAGGGCCGAATGCAGCCCGAAATCGTCGCGCTGTTGGAGGGAGCCGGCTTAAGGCTCCGTCACGGAGGTCGTGAGTATCGACCGTCCATTGGACTGGACGACTTTGAAGTGAAACTATTAAAGCCTCAGAACATCGTGGAGATGCTTCATGCTGGCTCCAGGGATCTTGGATTTGCAGGGGCAGATTGGGTGGCTGAGTTGAACGCCGATCTTGTAGAACTGTTAGACACTGGGTTCAATCCCGTCACATTGGTTGCCGCTGCCCCAGCGACACTGGTTGATCTCAATCAACCCTTGATCGTTGCTTCGGAGTACGTGCGAATTGCAGACGGTTGGATGAAGCGGAGGGGGTTGGGCGATAAGTTCGTTAGGTCTTATGGCGCGACCGAGGTCTTTCCGCCAGAAGATGCCGACTGCATCATTGATATCGCGGCTTCCGGGGCGACGCTCAGAGCGAACGGCTTGGTCGTTGTCGACGAACTCATGCAATCGTCGACAAAGCTCTATGCCAACAGACAAGCGCTGGAAGATCCACTCAAGCGTTCAAGTATCGAGGGCTTTGTTCTGCTGATAAAGTCCGTTCTTGATGCCCGAAATCGCGTCATGCTGGAAATGAACGTTGAATCGGGTCTCTTAGAGACTTTGACGACCATGCTCCCGTGCATGCGAGAACCGACTGTGTCACCGCTTCACCATTCCGCTGGATATGCGGTGAAGGTTGCCGTTCGTCGTTCAGAGGTTCCACTGCTCATTCCCCGCATCAAAGCGGCAGGCGGTACAGATATCGTCATCACGGAGTTGGCTCAAATTGTCGCGTAGAGTTTCGCTTTTGCCGACTGGGGTTGCCAACACCCGCTCAGTCATCGAGGCTTTCGCTTCGCTGGGTGCGACTTGCGATTTGGTCACAAGCGCTGAGGACGTGTACGCCGCTGACTTCCTGGTTTTGCCTGGTGTGGGATCGTTCGGATCTGGTGCCGTCGCCGTCCAGGCACTGAGCCAGCCGCTGATCAATCGTCTTGAAGCGGGTTTACCGACTTTGGGCATCTGCCTGGGATACCAACTGTTGTTCGAATCAAGTTCGGAGTCACCCGGAGCGAATGGCCTCGCGTTCATTCCTGGCACGCTTCTCAGGTTCAACGGTGATCTCAGAGTGCCCCAGATGGGTTGGAACCGTGTCGAGGCTCAAGGATGTCGGGTGCTTGAGTCGGGCTATGCCTATTTCGCAAACTCGTTCGCCGCCGAGACGATGCCCGATGACTGGTCAATCGCGAGAGCCACCTATGGGGCCCCATTCATTGCCGGAATTGAACGGGGAAACATTGTTGGCTGTCAGTTTCACCCTGAACTCAGCGGCGACTTTGGCTTAGGTGTTCTGGAGAGGTGGCTAAGTTGTTAACCGTCCGCGTCATTCCCTGCCTTGATGTACGGGACGGACGAGTGGTCAAAGGGACACGGTTCCAGAACTTGCGCGACTCAGGTGATCCAGTTGAACTGGTCAGCCGCTACGCCGAGGAAGGAGCCGACGAAGTCACCATCCTCGATGTCTCCGCAACCTTGGAAGGACGTCTCGCCTCTCTTCGGACGATTGAAGCGGTTCGGCGAGCCGTTCGCTTGCCGATCTTGGTTGGGGGTGGGGTTCGTGCAGTTGACGATGCTCGTAGGCTTCTGGAGTCTGGAGCAGATAAAGTCGGCGTCAACTCGGCTGCAATCAAGTGCCCTGACCTGATCTCTGAGATTTCGGGGCAGTTCGGCGCGCAGTGTGCCGTTGTCGCGGTAGATGCCAAGCGGACTCCGGACGGATGGCGAGTGCTGATTAACGCTGGATCAATACAGACTGATGTAGATGCGATCGAGTGGGCCGCCCTGGTTCAGAACCTTGGGGCTGGTGAAATCTTGTTGACCTCTTGGGACCGTGACGGCACTGGTGAAGGTTTCGACTTGGACCTGACAGAAGCGGTCTCATCGAAGATCTCCTTGCCTGTTATCGCCAGCGGAGGCGCGTCGCGACCAACCGACTTCTCAGACGCGGTTCGCGCCGGTGCAAGTGCGGTACTCGCGGCATCGGTCTTTCACGAGGGCAGGTACACCATTGGTGAGGTCAAACGGTCGCTAAGGAATGATGGTTTTGAGGTGCGACTATGATCGTTCCGTCAATTGACCTTCAAGGCGGACAGGCTGTCCAACTGGTGGGAGGAAAGCGGCTGGCGATTGAGGCAGGAGATCCTATTCCGATTGCTGAGAAGTTTTCTCGTGTCGGAACAATCGCTGTCATTGACTTGGATGCTGCCCTTGGAACGGGTAGTAACGCCGAGTTGGTCCGAGAGTTGGTTCAGCGCTTCCCATGCCGAGTTGGAGGAGGGATTCGGAGTGTAGAGTCAGCAAGGGAGTGGCTCAATCTGGGCGCAGAACAGGTCATCGTTGGCACATCCGCTTCCCCCGATTTCCTGCGAGAACTCCCCAAAGATCGAGTCATCGCGGCGCTTGACGCAGTTCAAGGTGAGGTCGTCATCAAAGGCTGGACTGAACAATCCGGTCACCCGGTCCTTGAGAGAATAAGCGTGCTTCGCGACTTCGTCGCAGGATTCTTGGTGACCGTCGTTGAAAACGAGGGAAGACTTACAGGAGTTGACCTTGATCACGCGAAGAAGTTATGTGCTGCCGCTGGCCCTGCGCGAGTTACCTATGCCGGCGGCGTGCGGAACGCTCAAGAGGTCGGTCAGTTAGATCGCTTGGGTTTGGATGCCCAGGTTGGGATGGCCCTCTACAACGGTTCGTTGGATTTGGCGGAAGCCTTCTCCGCGCCGCTAGTCTCAGACCGAGAAGATGGTCTGTGGCCAACTGTCGTGACCGACAGGAGTGGAGTCGCTCTTGGACTCGTGTATTCCAATCTTGAGAGCGTGCGTCACGCAGTTGAGACCGGAGAAGGAGCCTACTGGTCCCGAAAGAGAGGGCTCTGGGTGAAGGGCCGAGAGAGCGGTGCGACCCAGCGGCTACTCCGCTTCGAAGTGGACTGCGATCGAGATGCCCTAAAGGCAGTTGTTGAGCAATCTGGGGGCTTTTGCCACACCGGAGACGACACGTGTTGGGGTTCCGTCCACGGTATTGATTCGCTGGCGCGAACGTTGGCCTCAAGGCTTTCACAAGCACCAGAAAGTTCATACACGAAGCGCTTGCTCGACGACCCCACGTTGCTGCGAAGCAAGATTATCGAGGAAGCCAGCGAGGTCTGCGACGCGACTTCGGGTACTCATGTGGTCGCCGAAGTCGCCGACTTACTCTATTTCGCCATGGTTCGCCTCTATAGCACAGGAGGCAGTCTTACCGAACTTGAGAACACCCTTGACCTGCGAGCGAAGAAAGTGACCCGCCGACCAGGAGATGCGAAGTCATGATGAGACGAGTGAGACTTGAGGACCTGCCCACGTTACGCTTGAGTCCAATTGACAACGACACGCTGGAACAATCGCGTTCCATTGTTGAACGCGTCCGTGATGGAGGAGATGCTGCGCTTAGAAAGTTCGCCGAAGTGTTTGGGGACATTGAAGAAGGGGCACGAATGGTCATCGAGCCCTCGCGCTGTAAGGAGGCGTTCGACTCGCTGCCACCGGATGCCCGGCAAACGTTGCAGCGAGCGGCGGAACGGATAAGAACTTTCGCGGAAGCCCAACGTACGTGTCTGACCGACTTGCGGATTGAAACGCCAGAAGGGGTTATGGGTCACAAGGTTCTTCCGATCGAGCGGGCGGGTTGTTACGCCCCAGGAGGGCGTTATCCACTCCCGTCAAGCGTGCTGATGACCGCAGTAACGGCCCGCGCCGCAGGCGTGGAGGAAGTTTTGGTTGCGTCTCCCCGTCCAACACTGGAAACCCTCGCGGCGGCATACGTCTCGGGCTGTGATCGTATGTTGTGCGTTGGTGGTGCACAAGTGATCGCCGCATTGGCTTTTGGCACCGATTCGATACCATCCTGCGGAGTGATCGTCGGGCCAGGGAATCGATGGGTCACTGCTGCGAAGCAACTCGTCTCCGGAGTTGTGGCCATTGACATGCTTGCCGGCCCAAGCGAGTTGCTGGTTCTGGCAGATGAGACGGCTAATCCCGAGTGGGTGGCTGCCGACCTCTTGGCTCAAGCGGAGCACGATCCCGACGCAATACCCATGTTGGCGTCAACATCGTCCCAACTCTTGGATCAAGTTGAACGGTTCATTCAGCAGCAATTGGCCGATCTGCCAACTCGAACGATTGCAGAGGCATCCCTGAGAAATGGGCTGGCCGTGACGGTCTTGAATCGCGACGATCTGATCGCGAGTGCGAATCGCTTGGGACCGGAGCACCTGCAGATTCACGCCGAACTTACGACCGAGCAACAAAGCCGCCTTGATAACTACGGGGCCATTTTCGCCTCTCCGAGTAGCGCCGAAGTGTTCGGCGATTATGGAATGGGCCCAAATCACACGCTCCCGACTGGAGGGACTTCGCGCTCCTTTGGTGGGCTTTCCGTGTTCAACTTTCTGCGTGTTGTGACCTCAATCGAGGCGGTTAACCTGGAGTCCGGGCTCATTGCTGATACGGCTAAGTTGGCCCGAATGGAGCGTCTTGAGGGACATGCCCGCGCTGCTGAAGTACGCAATCGAACCTAATAATGAGGACTTCTAAGGAAAAATTTCAAAGCGTTTGCGTATTGACGTGAAGTACGTCGAAATGCCGGGTAAAACTGAATCGTTCAATGTTCAGGGGCCACCGAAAGGTGTGAGGACAGAGAACGAGAGGTAAAAATATGAAAGTCAGTGTAGTCAGTGGTGACGCGCTGCTAAGAGAGGGCTTACTAAGCATCTTGGCGCATCAAGCCACGTTTAGAGTATCCGGAAGCAGTGATTCTGTTGCATCAGCAGAGGCTTCCGTCGGTGATATCCCGATCGATCTAATGGTCATTGACGGCTCATCAGTGTCGTCGAAGGATTGGGCGTCCATCAAGAACATTCGCAATGCAGGCGTCAAGGTTGTGATGATCTCCAATGGAGCCAAGCAAGAGAAGGATAACGCCGACTCGGTTGTCGAACGGAGCGGGGGTGCCGCAAACTTGTTCCAAGGTTTGCGACTGGCCTTGGGCCAAGGAACAACCAGCCATGTCCGCGAGCCAGGAGCCTACTATGGAACCTATCCGCGCATGCTCACCCCACGTGAGCATGAAGTGGCAATGATGATCGCTCAAGGAATGCCAAATCGCCGAATCTCCGAGACGATTGGGCTACGTGAGCAAAGCGTAAAGAACTTGGTCAGCACCATCATGCGCAAACTGGACTGCGAGAATCGCGTTCAGGTTGCCCTGAAACTCGCCTCCAAGTCGTAAAACCAAAGGGAAGCCTGAAATCGGCTTCCCTTACTTTCGTGTTCGGCGCCGGAAGATAACTAAACCACCAAGTAGCATTGCTGCGAACCCAGAGGGCTCGGGAACTGCGGTGAATTTCCACCCGTAGGCTGCGTCCTGGTTGTTAACGTTCCGATCAGCAAATGCTCCAGCCGGGTTGTTGGTTCCGAAGAAACTGCCAGCATTGGTGGTCTCAAAGACTTCGTTGCCTACCGTGCCCACCAGTGCCGGTGAATAGAACAAGCCCTGGCCGAGGTTGGCCATTTGCGCTCCGGTTGTCGGAGTGCCCGAGTTATCAAAGGTCAATCCAGCCCAAATGGCGCTTCCATTTTGAGGGACGATGAAGCCAGGTGAAACGCCCGTCTCAACGATATTCAGCCCAGGCTCAAACTCGATAGGATTGAGCGTGTACCCAATCGCGCCAAGTCCGCCAGGGGTGTAGTAGGAACCAGGCGCCCCGCTCGCGCCATCGGCGTTCCAAAATCGGAGTCGTGAACGTGCACGGACCGAGGCTGAGTTGTTGTTGTAAACCGAAAAGGTGATTCCAGTGATGTCTTGGCCCGAAGAACCGTTGATGAACGTGATCTTGGTCATGAATAGCCGTGTGGTGATTGGGGATGACCCTGTTGGTCCTTGGGTCACAAACTCACCGGTATAGTTTTGGGTGTAGGCCGCCCCCAAGTTGTCGAATAACACCACATCTGCCCTTGCCATAGAAGAGATCAGCAGAATTGCAGGTATTCCAATAGTTGTTCGCCATTTCATGAGTAGTTGCCTCGGCAATCGCCGAACACTACTATGAGTCATGTATCTCTTTGTAGCAAAGGAGAAACGGGGGAATCTCGCAACTATGCCGATTCAAAACTCGGATCATTGCTAGCGTCTTTTGAACCTAATAGCTCAAAGACACATAAAACTACTGTGAGAAGCATTGGCCCTAGAAATAATCCCAGTGGTCCCCAGACCAGCACACCGCCGAGTAGGCTGAAGAAGATCGCCATCGGGTGGAGATTGGTTTTCGCCCCGATGAAGAACGGCCTCAAAAGGTTATCTATTTGGCTGATGAGGCCAAAGCCAACACCGAGGACGAGCAAGCCCTGCCATGTCTTTCCTTGCGTGAGCAGCAGCAGCCCGATGGGTGCGTAGACAATCGGTCCCCCAACCATGGGGATCATGCAGGCGATGATCGTGGCGACGCCCCACATCAGTGAGTTGGGAACACCGGCGATCGCATAGATGATCCCCGCCAGCGTTCCCTGAATAATCGAGACCAGCACGATGCCGACGAGGACGGCGTGCGTTGTTGAGTGCACCCGCTCGCATATATGCACGATCTGTTCGCGCGACAAGGGCAAGAGCCTTTGGATCGGTTCCAGGAGGTTTCGCCCATCCCGCATCATAAAGAAGGCGGTAAGCAGGCCGATGACCAAAATCAGGGCGCTGGTGCCGACTGATTTTGCCATGCCGGTACCTGCTTGCTGGGCACCTTTTTCGATCGCTTCGTGGTTCTCCGCGTACCACTTCTTCGCGTTCAATTCAAAGCCCAAGGACTTGACAGCGGGGCCGACCGTTTCGTCAATGCGTTCGAGCACGTAGTCGGCGGAAAACGCATTGACTCCGGTTGGTGCGGACTCGCGAAACTCGCTGACAAACTTGTTTGCTTGCGACCC
>CALMEF010000025.1 GCA_937862825.1 uncultured Armatimonadota bacterium | reverse complement strand
CGACAGAACCGATGTAACCCTCGTTGAGGGTTGAGGTCGTGCGCATCGCGCCAAGGCCATCAAACTGATAGCCAGTGTAACTTCCCGAAGTGGGCCATGGCTTGTCGCCGGTCGGTGTCAGTTTCCAGACGAAGAAGTCGTACCCAGTGGTGGAGCCACCGTAGGAAGATCCGCCAATGTAGATAAAGCCGTCTTCATCAATGTGAATGGCCCCAACATAGTCGTCGCCGTCACCAGGTCCATCATACTGCTGTGGCCAGCCGGTTCTTACGCCTCCGCCTGGAGTGTAACTCGTGATCAAGACGTTCAGCCCTTCGCTTTCCGTTGTCACCGTTCCAGCGACATAGGTGTTGCCAAAGCCATCCATAGCAATGCAGTTCGCCGAATCGTTTCTTTCGTCATAATCGAATCTGATTGTGCCAATCTGACTCAGAGCGTTCGAGGCAAGTATTAGTGTGCCAGCCGTTAGAGCCAGCACGGTTGTTATCTTCATGTTGTTCCTCCAATCGGACTTAGCCTATAACGGCTTCGTCTTCTTAACAAATCTAAGCAAGCCAAACACGCCAGCGGTCAAAATCACTAGGCCGCTTGGCTCCGGAACTGGAACTCTGACGATCTGGAACCCCAAGAGGTTGGTATAGAGACCGTTGAAGGGATTAGTACGGGCAAGAATTACCAAGGAAGACGTTGATAGGTTAACGTCATGTACCGTGTGAGTCCTGCCCTCGATAAACACGTTTCCGGGCATTCCTCCGGCCGAGACTTTGGTCTCAACGTCCGCGCCAATTATCGTCACGTCGCCAGGAACGTCTCTGCCGCTACGATCTGCGAAGTACGTAACTACTTGATAGCGACCTGGCTCAAGGTTAGCAAAATTGAAAGTTGCTGGAACTGTTATCTCCACGCCGTCATTCATCAGCAAGCGGTGTTCTCCGTCATTGCCGTTCCATCCTGAGCCAGCCAGCGGACCCGACTGGTTGTATTGAAGCGTTGCGCCAATCCGCTGTCCATCCAACCCGTTCAATGAATGAACAAATGGCCCGCCTCCAGCACTAATCGCATTCCAAAACCCTGGACTGTTTGCCGCCCCGCCAAAGGTGGAACTCGGTGCACCCGCGCCTGCTTCATAGCCGCCAAATCCGATGTCAATGTCAATGTTGAAAGATTGGGCGCCTGCGTGACGGCAAAGGGCAAGCGAGGCGATTGCGAGGTACTTCATGACTGATGTTTCCATTATAAATCAGGATTTCTGAAAAGTGGTAACAAAAATTGGCTGATTCAAACTCACGCCCTTAGTCACAACCGCAAGGAATCGTTCTGAAGTTCTGGATCGTGCCGCTGTCTGAATCATAAGCCAAACCGGTTACAGCGACCGCGTTAGTACCGTCAACCGCGACGGCCCTGGGAAAATTGTCTTTAGTGGTATGACCATTCGTGTCCTGCGGCCAGCCGGAGAAGATTTCAACCGGTGTCCCTGTTGTCTTCTGCTGGAAGAGAATGGTTCGCCAGTAGCCTTCGTTACTTCCCGATTGGGCCTGCGCCACGCCGGTAATGGCAATGGAGCGGTTAGCGGGATTCGATGACTTTCGAACCGCCATATCCACCTTGGCACCGACAGAACCGATGTAACCCTCGTTGAGGGTTGAGGTCGTGCGCATCGCGCCAAGAGCATCGAACTAGTAACCACTGTAACTTCCAGAGGTAGGCCAAACTTCGTCTCCATTGGGAGCAAGTTTCCAGACGAAAAAGTCGTACCCACTGGTTGACCCGCCGTAGGACGACCCGCCAACGTAGACGTAGCCGTCTTCGTCAATGTGAATGGCACCGACGTAGTCGTCGCCGTTGCCAGGTCCATCGTACTCCTGTGGCCAGCCGGTTCTTACGCTTCCGCCTGGTGTGTAACTCGTGACCAAGACGTTAAGCCCTTCGCCATCTGTGGTAACCGTTCCAGCGACGTAGGTGTTGCCAAAACCATCCATGGCAATGCAATTGGCAGAGTCGTTGCCTTCGTCATGGTCATATCGGATGGTGCCGATTTGACCTAATCCAATAGCGGAAAGCAAAAGCATTCCCGCCACAACACCTAGAGTTTTATGAGTATTCATTTGTTCCTCCAAACAAGCTCAAAATGCCTTTGCAGGCGAATCAAGGCTTTCTTCGACTGAAAACGAGTAGTACGGTAAGTGCAGAAGCCAACAGAAGTGCTCCACTTGGCTCCGGTACAGGCATCCTTACAATTTGGAAGCCTGCTAAGGTTGAACTTGGCGGTCCGGGCGGGTTGGTTCGCACTTGAATGGCTAGCGACGACGTCGTGAGCGTCACGTCATGCGCCGCATGGGTCCTGCCCTCGATAAACTCATTCCCGGGCATCCCACCTACTCCAGAAACTTTTGTCTCTACATCAGCGCCCAAGATTGTTACGTCGCCGGGAACGTCTCGTCCGCTTCTGTCTGCCAAGTATGTAAAGATTTCGTATCTGCCTGGCTGGAGACCCGCAAAGTTGAACGTTTGAGGAATCGTAACGACGGTTCCATCGTTCATCAGCAGGCGGTGGTCTCCATCGTTTCCGTTCCACCCTGACCCGGCTAGCGCCCCCGACTGATTGTATTGTAACGTGGCGTCAACTCTCTCCCCGTTTAGCCCGTTAAGAGAATGGACAAATGGCCCACCACCGGCACTGATTGCATTCCAGAAGCCTGGACTGTTTGCCGCGCCCCCAAAAGTAGCACTAGGTGCTCCCGCGCCTGCTTCATAGCCACCAAATCGAATGTTGATGTCAATGTTGAACGACTGCGCGTTCGCAGTTTGACAAAGTAATGTCACTCCAATGACCGTGGCGAGGTACTTCATGACTGATGTCTCCATTGTAGATCAGAATTCCCGAAAAGTGGTAACAAAATTTGGAAATTTGTGCGTTGAGATTGACACCGTGAAACTAGTTCCTACCATACGTGTTGCCGAAACCATCCATCGCAATGCAGTTGGCAGAATCGTTTCCCTCATCGTGATCATATCGGATCGTCCCGATCTGACCTAATCCAGTAGCGGCGAGTAGAAGCGTTCCCGCTACTACACCGAGAGTTTTATGCATATTCATTTGTTCCTCCAATCGGACTTAGCCTATAACGGCTTCGTCTTCCTAACAAATCTAAGCAATCCAAGCCATCCAGCGGCAACGACGACTAGTCCGCTTGATTCTGGCACGCTAACTTGCACAATTTGAAACCCAGAAAGAGTCGAATCTGGGGGGCCCTCCGGATTAGTGCGAACCAATATCGAAATGGACGAGGTCGTGAGGGTTACATCGTGCACTGCATGAGTCCTACCTTCTATGAACTCGTTCCCGGGCATCCCGCCAACTCCAGAGACTTTTGTCTCTGTGTCCGCGCCAAAGATGGTCACATCGCCAGGAACATCTCTGCCGCTACGATCTGCGAAGTACGTAAATACTTGATAGCGACCTGGCTCAAGGTTAGCAAAATTGAAAGTTGCTGGAACTGTTATCTCCACGCCGTCATTCATCAGCAAGCGGTGTTCTCCGTCATTGCCGTTCCATCCTGAGCCAGCCAGCGGACCCGACTGGTAGTATTGGATCGTAGCCGAAGATGTAGTTCCGTCGAGGTTCCTCAGCGTATGCAGATCAACTCCGCCGCTGTCCCTAATGCGATTCCAGTATCCCGCTTGATCTGCGGCACCGCCAAAAGTAGAACTCGGAGCACCAGCACCGGCCTCATAGCCGCCAAATCCGATGTCAATGTCAATGTTGAGAGATTGGGCGTTCGCTCTCTGGCAGAGCGCAAGTGAAACGACGGCAATGGTCCACTGCTTCATGACTTATGCTTCCAGTATAAGTCAGATTGTCTGAAAGTTGGTAACAAAAGAAAGCAATCCCACATGTTGAGTTCCTTCGCCGTCAGCAGTAACCGTTCCCGCTACGTACGTGTTGCCAAAGCCATCCATGGCAATGCAGTTGGCTGAATCGTTACCTTCATCATGGTCATAGCGAATCGTTCCAATTTGGCAGATAGAGGTCGCGGCCAAAAGCAGGGTGCCTGCTATCATGGCCGTAAGTTTGTTACTATTCATGTTGTCCTCCAAGCCACCAGTGTTCGCCATTCGACGAACTCTGGCGTCTTCTCACTAAACTGATAAACATGATTGACCCCAAGGTCAATCCCAGGAGTCCACCGGGTTCGGGCACAGCAACTTTGACGATTTGAAACCCCAGTAGACTCGTGTATGTGCCGTTAAACGGGTTGGTACGTGCCAGGACCGCGATAGTTGAGGTCGAAAGCGTGATGTCATGAACGGAGTGAGTTCTGCCCTCAATGAAAACATTTCCTGGCATACCCCCAACACCAGATACTTTTGTCTCAACGTCCGCTCCATGAATCGTTACATCGCCGGGAATGTCTTCGCCGCTACGGTCCGCCATGTACGTAATCACCCTGTACCGCCCAGTTTGAACATTCGAAAAGGTGAAAGTGGCTGGGATAGTGATTCGTACGCCATCATTCATAAGCAAGCGATGGTCGCCGTCGTTGCCATTCCACCCTGAACCACCAAGGGCCCCAGATTGATTGTATTGAAGTGTTACGGACGAGACCACTCCGTCAAGGGTGGTCAATGCATGCTGATGGACGCCACCGCTGTCTCTTATGCGGTTCCAGTACCCAACTTGATCTGCGGCACCACCAAAAGATGAACTCGGAGCGCCCGCACCGGCCTCATAGCCGCCGAATCCGATGTCAATGTCAATGTTGAACGACTGCGCGTTCGCAAGTTGGCAAAGCAACGTCACTACAAAAACCACTGCGAAGTGTTTCATGACTTATGATCCCATTGTAATGCAAAACCCGTCAATAAGCGGCACAAATTTGTTTATTCTTCTTAACCATAGAAAACGTCGCCATGCGCGAGCGAAGGGCAGTGGCACGTGATTGTGGAAAACTTTCGGGTTCTAACTAGGTCCAGCCATCGTCCTCATCTTGTAACTTCTACGCAATCCGGCGCATGATGGTATACAGGTGTCTATGGAATTCGCATCGCTTGCAACAGGGATTGGAATTGGGGCTGCGGCTGGTGGCATTGTGGTTACCGTCTTGGCACGAGTGATGCTGAACAAATCGGAGGCCAAGTTCACCGAGGCATCCGAGTTGCTCGCGATTGAGCGGGTAGAGCGGGCTACTTTGGAAGAGCGCACGCGTCGCATTCCAGAACTTGAAGAGGAGTTGAGCCAAGGTCGCACCATCATAGAAGCCCTCAGAGAGGAAATCTCTACCTTCCATCAGATGCAGACTCGCCTGGAAACGGAACTGCAAGAGCGAGAGCGCAGTTTCCGCGAGCAACTCGAGAACCTGGAGAAGGCCAAGGAGGACCTCTCCAAGGCATTTGCAGAGATTTCGCAAGGCGCCCTGAAGCGCAACAACGAGATGTTCCTGCACCTGGCCGAAGAGAACCTGAAGAAGATTCAGACCGCCGCTCAAGGTGAACTGGAGAAGAAACAAGAGGCCATTGACAATCTAGTCAAGCCGATCAAGGAATCCCTCGAAAAGGTTGACGTTCAAATCCGAACCATCACCGAGAAGCACGCCGAAACGACCGGGACCATCACCGAACAACTGAAGAACCTAACCGAGAGCGAGCGGCGACTGCAAAGCGAAACGCAGAACCTCGTAAAGGCCCTGCGGAACCCCAATCAACGCGGTCGCTGGGGCGAGATTCAACTCAAGCGAGTTGTTGAGATGGCCGGCATGGTTGAGTACTGCGACTTCGTTGAGCAGGAAACAACCCAAGGCGAGTCGGGTGCGCTCCGCCCCGACATGAAGATTCTCCTGCCTGGTGGCAAGGCCATCATCGTTGACTCAAAAGTGCCGTTGGAAGCGTATCTGTCGGCCATCGAAGAGACTGATGATGCGACCAAGGTTGGCTACTTCAAATCCCACGCCCGCCAGGTTCGAGAGCAGATTAAGCAACTCGGAAGCAAGCGCTATTGGGACCAGTTTGAAAGCACACCCGACTGTGTGATCATGTTCCTACCCGGCGAGCCCATGTATGGAGCCGCTCTAGAGCATGATCCCGAACTCATCGAGTTTGGTGTTCAGAACAAGGTTCTCATTGCAACGCCCGTCACCTTGATCGGACTCCTGCGGTTTGTTTCCCACGGCTGGCGGCAAGAAAAACTTGAGGAGAATGCCCAGAAGATTTCTGACCTTGGCAAGGACCTTTACAGCAGGATTGCCAAACTCTCCGACCACTTCTCGAAACTTGGCACCCACCTTGACCGAGCGGTGGCCTCGTTCAATGAGAGCGTTGGATCGCTAGAGGGGCGCGTGTTGCCGCAGGCAAGGAAGTTCAAGGAACTGCAGGCTTCGACAGCGGAGGATATTGAGACTGTGGAGCCACTAGAACGACAAAGCCGACCAGTGTTGACCGCCAGGCGAAAGTCATCTAGCGACGTGTCGAACTTGTTCGAAATGAACTAACTCGCTAAGGGTAACCTACGAGCATGGGTACGGAGGGACTACAGGAGAAGGAGGCACATGTTGCCCTGTTCTTGGATGTTGACAACATTTGGATTGCATGTCGCGAATCAGATATTCCTTTCCGTGCAAGTGCGATTAGGGAACTGGGGCGCCGTGAAGGAACGGTTATGGTTGCCAAGGCCTATGGGGATTGGAGCGAAGGCTATTTGAGCCCAGCGAAGCGGGAACTATATAAAGAAGTGTTTGAGTTGGTTCAACTCCCAAGCGACTCAAATGGTAAGAACACGGCAGACATTCAGTTAGCTTTGGACGCCTTGGAGATTGCCTTGTTACCGACTGCCCCAAACGTTATTGTGCTGGCATCAGGTGACCGGGACTTTGTGCCCTTGGCGAACAAACTGCGGCGCTACAAAGTTCGCGTGATCGGAGTCGCCGTAGAGGGAAGCGTCTCACCGATGTTCAAAGAAGCTTGCGACGCCTATTTTGATTACCAGGAAAGCCTGGGTGAGAGTCTGCCGACAGATAGTTCTCCAGTTACCTTAGCGGAGGAAACAGTTGGTGCAAACTCGCCGACGCTACGTCCTGAGACAAAACCTCATCCTGATGCTATCGGGTCCCAGCAAGAGTTGAACGAACAATTGGCTAACCTCATTGTCCAAAGCCAAGTTGCTCGCGAGAGAGAGTCACTCCGCCAACTGCTTGTAAAATCACTGGCCTCTGTCGTGAGACTCAACCAACCACCTGTTGGAACAGCCGTTAATCTAATGATGACCAGGCTTGACAACAGTTTCTCGCTTGCAAAGGGAGGCTATCACCAGTTTCGTGATCTTGTTGAGGATTGTCAGGCAGAGGGACTGATTACAGTGATTCATCCAATTGGCCCAGGAGATTTGCGCTTGTCTTTGACCGAAATCGGCAGATCTATCCTCGGCTACTTACCCGAGCCCGAACTAACTTCGCCTGAAGACTACGCGAAAGCGTACAACGATGTGCTAGTGAAGAGCAAAGTTAGTCTGATACCATGGCCCTGGAGGCAGATTCTCGTCAGGGATCTGTACGACTACGTGCAAGCAGAAGCGGAGTTCGGAGTGAGTCTGCGCGACATGACAACATGGATCGCAGAACAAGCAAGTCGCCAGCACGGCCTGTCATACGACTTTGGAGCCTATCGTAAGCTGACTTTTGCGCTTAACTTAGCCGTATGTTTTAAAGACAAGTACGGGTTTGAAGGGCAGCATGATGAAGACATGCCATTGTCCTTTGGAGTTGAACCAGAGGAAGCTATTGACAGAATCGATGCCCGATATGTCAACAAAGTAAGAATGGACGATCCAACCCTGCCCATACAACCTGAAGGTGTAGCCATGTGGCTATATGGTGGCTTGGATGAGGAGTCCTTAGCGAAAGCAAACCGAACACTGGGACGGGCCACAAGGCCCCGGTCAGGATAACTGGCTGGTATTACTTAGATGAGACTGTGTTCAAAAACGTTGTATGGAATAGGAATGTCGGTTCTGGCCGTGTCTTGTGCTCAGGCCATTGATCAAGCAGAGGCCATTCGCGTTGCGCGACGCGGTGCTGCCCAAATGGGTGTTGAGTTTGGCACACTGGATCAACGAAGACCAGTCGTGCAGCAAGACAGTGGAGTCTGGATCGTGTCCACGGACAAACTCTTTATTCTGCTTACTGACGCCGGTCAATGTTTCAGTCTTCGCCATCGGGTTAGTCCGCCTGAGTGGGAGCACGAGCCCATTGCGGAGGGAGCCCTTACTGAAGAGCAGGTAGTTACGAAGGCTAAAGAGTACGCGTCCCGAATGGGCGTCAATACATCAAACCTTGTCCTTCGCGAGTTCCAAGATACTCGCAAGATCATGCAGACTGTCACCCTCGTCCCAGAAATTGGCGGGCATCCCAGTGTTGAGGGAATCACTGTTTCTCTAAACCGTATGAACGGTTCGCTGATCAGCATTGGCACCGGTTTGATCGGCCGAACCTTTGATCCAGCGCCGATAGCACTATCTCGACGTGAGGCTGCGGAGCGCATCGTGGAACAGATAACAGCGGACCGACCGAATGCACCAAAGTTCACTCAGCGAGAACCTCTTCCGACGCTCGCGGACATCGCACAGGGTCTAACCCTTGCTTACCGAACCCCGTCCAAGAATCTCGGCGACCGTGCCCGACGGGCGAACCAAGAACGCCGTTTGCGGCTTTGCTACGACTACAGCGACGCCCATTTCGCCATAAGCCTAGACGCTGAGAACGGCGACATTAACGACTTGGCTACTTCGCAGCAGGCCCACGGAAAGAGCCTGCAACATCACCTTCAAAAACGATCATAACCGAACCAAAATCGCCTATCCCCGTCGTTCCGATTCTGGCCGGAAGCGCTGCCGTCATCGCACTGGTCGGTTTCGTGCTGCGCAAGGCCAAAGCAAGGCCCACTTAAAACGTCTCCGCCCAATTTGAAGAAAGTGTTCCAAAACATGCTGACACTTTTCTTCCCCAGTGGCAATTAGATAGGGTCCAACCAAGACGATGGTTTCCACCGCTATCCAGCGCGAGATGCTCACAAAACTAATCACCTGAACTTGCGAAATTCAACGCTTTGATTCGGAATTATCAGAACGGAGCCGCTTATTACCGCTAAGTTCAAAGGAACCAGGAGGCAAAGGGAGTGGATAGGTGAATCGTGGGGTGATTTGGAACATCTCGGCACAACCGAGGTGAAAGGTGATTTCCTCGCGATGGGAGCGCATACTTCAGTCCGCCTTGGGATGCTGGGCTCACGCCCAGCCAGTCTGCCCCCTCCCCAAACGCAATCATCGAGGAAAGGGGAGGAATGAGTCTAGGCCACGACGCCACCGGGGAACCAAAGCGCGAGTTCGCGCGCCGCTGCCTCAGGATCACTGCTACTGTGAGTCAAGTTATCGTCAATGGACAGCGCAAAGTCGCCACGGATCGTGCCCGGCATCGCTTCCAAGGGATTGGTGGCACCCATCATCGTTCGGATCGCTTTAACAGCATTCACGCCCTGAACCGCCATCAGGACAATCGGGCCACTGGTCAAGTAGTCGCAAACGTCCTTGAAAAAGGGTCGCTCGCGGTGCTCCGAATAGTGCTCCTCAACCGTACTGCGGTCTGCTCGAACAAGCTGTAGACCGACGATCTTCAGGTCTCGCGCTTCTATTCGTCGGGTGATCTCTCCGATCAGGTTTCGGGTCACTCCACCCGGCTTGATGATGACAAATGTGGTTTCCATAGGTTCTAAATCCGCAAAAAAGAGCCGCTCAGTGA
>CALMEF010000024.1 GCA_937862825.1 uncultured Armatimonadota bacterium | reverse complement strand
TGCGCGTGACGCCGTGGGCTGGCTCCCCTCACCCCGACCTTCTCACCACAGATGGCGAGAAGGAGTTCATCAGCACCGGTATGGGCGTTGGCGCCCTCCACTGGGTCGTTTCGCGACATTGTTAGCGGTGCAGAAGCGCGAACAAGTTCGCGTACTCCGAAAGGACGACTCCCGTGCCTCGGCTACTTCACCAACTTCTCAATCACGTTGCCATACACGTCCGTCAGGCGGAAGTCTCGTCCTTGCGATTTGAAGGTGAGGCGGGTGTGGTCAATGCCGAGTTGGTGCAGGATGGTGGCGTGCAGGTCGTGGACATGGACCGCATCTTCGGCGATGTTGTAGCCCAGTTCATCAGTTGAGCCGACGGAGCCGGGTTTGATGCCACCGCCCGCCATCCACATCGTGAAGGCGCGGGGGTGGTGGTCACGGCCCTTGAAGGGGGAGCCGCCTCGGCCCTCGTTCATTGGGGTTCGACCAAACTCGCCTCCCCAGATCACGAGCGTGTCGTCCAGCATTCCCCGCTGCTTCAGGTCTTTCACCAGCGCGCTCATTCCCTTGTCCACTTCGCGGCAAAGGCGAGGCAGGGCGCCATCAATGCTCTCTCCCTCGTTGGTGCCATGAGTGTCCCACCCTCGGTGATAAAGTTGTACAAATCGAACGCCTCGCTCCACCAGTCGCCGCGCGAGGAGGCAGTTATTCGCGAACGTTTTCTTGCCCGGTTCGGTGCCATAGAGTTCATGCGTCGCCTTCGACTCCTTATTGATCTCCATGAGCTCCGGCACGCTGGTTTGCATGCGATACGCGAGTTCGTATTGGGCGATGCGGGTCTCGATTTCGGGGTCCAGCGTCCTCTTGTGGTTCAGCGCGTTCAGGTCCCGCATGGCGTCCAGCGTGTCGCGGCGAACTTCAGACGAGACCCCATCGGGATTGGACACAAACAGGACGGGATCACCTTCCGAGCGGAACTCCACGCCCTGATGGTGGGTCGGCAAGAACCCGCTTGACCAGCAGGCTTTGCCGCCATCCGGTGCATTTTGCCCCGAAAGCAGCACCACAAAAGCGGGTAGGTCCTTGTTCGCCGTTCCCAAACCATAACTCAGCCACGAGCCGAGGCTCGGGCGTCCAGGAATCTGGAACCCAGTGTTCATGAAGATCTGCGCGGGGGCGTGGTTGAACTGGTCGGTATGGACCGAGCGGATGATCGCCACGTCGTCAATGATTTCTTTGAAATGGGGCAACAGTTCGCTCACCCACTGGCCGGTCTTCCCCACCTGTTCGAACTTGAACGGTGAGCCGAGAAGGTTTGGCGTGCCACGAATGAACGCAAATCGCTCACCCTTCAGGATTTCTTCTGGACAATTCTGGCCATCGTACTTCTGCAACGTCGGCTTCGGGTCAAAGAGGTCCACTTGCGACGGGGCACCGGCCATGAAGAGATAGATAACGCGCTTGGCCTTGGCCACTTGCGGGTTTTCGGCCAGAAAGTTCGCGAGTCCGTTCTCGATGAGGAGGTTCGAAAGGGCCACGCCACCAATGCCGTATCCCAGTTCTTTAAAGAACGTTCTTCTCGTGAGTTGTCTGAGGGAGTCTTGGTTCATGAATCTAGCCTTTCGTAATCGTCTCGTCGAGGTTGAGCAGCGTGTTGGCGACGAGTCTCCACACGGTGGGGTCGTCAAGTTTCTTCGCCCGCAGCGAGGCGACCAGTTTGAGCAATCGGTTCATCTCGGCTTCGACGGGTTTTCGCCCGGTGCACCGTTGGAAACCCTCGCGCAAGTGATCTTGGTCGGTCTTTCCATGCTTTCGCATCACGGATCCGAGCGCCTCTGCGGCCTCAAGCATCACGGGATCATTCATGAGTGCAAGGGCCTGCAGCGGCGTGTTGGTTCGGATTCTTCGCGGCGTACACGTCTCGCGGCTGGTGGCGTCAAAGGCCATGAAGGAGGGATACGGCGAGGTCCGTTTCCAAAAGACGTACAGGCCTCGTCGATACCGAGTCTCATCTTTGGCCTCGCGCCACGCTTCTCCACTGTACGGGCTGTTCCAAATGCCATCCGGCTGATAGGGGAAGACACTCGGCCCTCCGATCTTGCGGTTGATTAAGCCAGAGGCGGCGAGCGCGTTGTCGCGAATCATCTCCGCGTCCATTCGAAACCTTGGGCCACGGCTGAGGAGTTCGTTGCTTGGGTCCTTCGCCCACGAGTCCTTTGAGCCCGCGGAAGACTGGCGATAGGTTGCCGACATCACGATCCGTTTGAACATCGCCTTCACGTTCCAGCCCGACTTGACGAACTCAACGGCTAGCCAGTCCAGCAGTTCGGGATGCGTTGGCTTCGCGCCTTGCGTGCCGAAGTCTTCCTCGGTTTCCACCAGTCCGCGACCAAACAACTGCGCCCACATTCGATTGACCTGAACGCGGGCCGCGAGCGGATTCTCAGGCGACACGAGCCATCGTGCGAGGTCAAGTCGGTTTCCTGGCCTCGCGCTTGCGCTGGAGAGGAACCCCGGAGTCATCGCAGTAACAAGTGTTCCCTTGTTCAGAAACTCGCCGCGATTGTGAAGCGGCATCTGAAGCGGCCCCTCGGTCGGTTTGTCTCGCATGACCGCGGCAGAGGGCGCCATATCCTGAATCGTCTTGATCTCCGCGGCCAGGCGGTCCACCTTTAGCCGCTCAGGGCTGAACCGAGTCAACTCGGCGGTGACCGTTTCCAGTTCTTTTGGCAAAAGAATGTCCTTCTGAATGAGTTGCCAAGCCTCGTCGGTTAGCGCGAAGCGACTTGGCGCAGGGTTGCCGGTTAATGAAACTCGAAACCGACCGAGGAGGTGTTCTGGCCAGGTTTTGGAGTCGAACCTGAGCTCCAGCCGAACCCGACCCTCGCGCGGGGCTTCGAGCACGATCGCCGAGTGCTTTCCCTGGAACGGATACACCGCCCAACCGGTATCGGGGTTGTCATCCGAAAGGCCGCTCGCGGAATAGCCGTTTTGAATCCGGCTTGCAGCCGCAACGAAGTTCACCGGCTTATCGTTGACGTACAGTTCAACCTTCGAGAGAATGAAGTTTCCGCTGCTCGCCCTCCCCGGACCCTTGGCCGGAAAGGCGTCATCGGGAATCGCCTCGACCTGAATCCCGGTAGCCTTCACATTCCCGACTTCGAGCACATAGACATCGCTCGGCGTAACAGGCCCTTCGGCTCGGTATGAGCCGTCGATCTGCCGGGCCAAAACAGTCCCAGCCTGAGACTTGATGCTCGACGGCTGAACTGGCGTCCACTTGAGGCTCCTTGCTTCACTAAACAACCCCTGAATGTCCTTTCGACTGACGTCGTAAGCAGCCTTGGCCTTGGCAAGTTCGGTTTGCAGCGTGGACAACTTGGCCTTCTGATCGTTGCCGAGCACGGTGATTTGCGGTTCGTAGAACTTGCGTTGCCCAACTGCGGGATCGCCCCGCTCTTCGAACTGATTGTTGGCGAAATAGGCGCCGAAGCGATAGAAGTCCTCTTGCGTGAACGGATCGAACTTGTGATCGTGGCATCTCGCACATGCCAGAGTCGAACCCATCCACACCGTTGCCGTCGTACCAACTCGATCAAGGACGGTCTCGAACATAGACTCTTCCGCGTCGACCCCACCCTCCTCGTTGAACATGGAGTTCCGATGGAACCCGGTGGCAACGAGGGATTCAAGACTGGGATCGGGCAGCAGGTCTCCTGCCAACTGCTCGATACTGAACTTATCAAACGGCAGATTCTTGTTGTATGCGTTGATCACCCAATCACGATAGAGGTAGGCGGTTCTTGAGCGGTCCGCTTCGTAACCATGGGTGTCGGCATAGCGGGCCAGGTCCAACCAAAATTGGGCCTGACGCTCGCCGTAGTGGGGCGAAGCAAGCAGCCGGTCAACCACCTTCTCGAAGGCATTGGGCGAACGGTCAGCCAGGAAGGACTCAATCTCCTTCGGCATGGGCGGCAAACCGGTCAAGTCGAGCGAGACTCTCCTCAAGAGCACCGCTCGATCGGCCTCCGGACTTGGGCTCAATTTGTTGGTTTGCAGTTTGGCAAGCACAAACGAATCAATCGGAGACTTTGCCCAAGTGCCCTTAACCACAGGCGGCTTCGTTTGAACCGGCTTGATATAAGCCCAGTGCGTTCGCTTGACTTTGCCTTCTTCAATCGCTCCGGAGGCAATCCAGGTTCGAATTGTGGCGATCTTGGCTTCGCCGAGCGGAGCAAAGCCCATGGGCATCTGAGGCATATTGCCCTTGCCCAAGACCCGATGGAGCAGGTTCGAATCATCGGGCTTACCCGGCTTAACCTGCAACTTCACGTCTGCGTACTTGGTGAGGTCAAGCCCGCCGCTTTGCGATTCGGCATCGTGGCAAGGCAAACAGTGAGCCTTGAAGATCGGCAACACGTCGTGGACGTAATCCACTTCCTGCCCCTTTTGACCAGAAACCAACCCGATGGCCAAAAGCAGAACACCACCTGCCGCAAGAAAGCGAACCATTCTCTATGCATTTTAGTCCGCCAGGGACGATTTCGGTGTATAGTCGCGACGAGGTTTTAAGAAATGCTAGCCCTTACTGCTGCAAGCCTACTGATTGCCAAGGTTCCTATGACGTTCCAAGATGATGTCGCCTTTATGAAGAAGCACGTTGGTGTGCATGTCCTCGGTGGAAAGACCGGCCCTGCCGTCGCCGTGGTTCCGGAATACCAGTGCCGCGTCATGACCAGCGCCGCTGACGCCGCTGGAGGCCCCGGGGCAGGCTGGATCAACTACGACTTGATTCGTTCAGGTCAGATACAAAAGCATATTAACGTTTTCGGCGGCGAGGATCGGTTCTGGCTCGGCCCAGAAGGTGGTCAGTTCTCGATCTATTTCAAGAATGGTGAACCATTTGACCTTGAGCACTGGCAGACTCCAGCGCTGATTGACACTGAGCCGTTTTCCGTCGTGAAGGCATCCGCGAGTTCAATCACGTGTGAACGCTCAGGTGCTCTGGACAACTACATGGGGAATCGGTTCAACTTCCATATCACCCGCTCGGTCAACCTCCTCGATGCGGCGGCTGCCGGTCGATACCTTAAGACCAAGGTGCCTGGCGGACTGAAGATGGTCGGGTACGAAACGAAGAACGTGCTCAAGAACACGGGTTCATCGTCATGGACGAAAGACTCGGGCATGCTTTCGATCTGGATTCTAGGCATGTTCAAGCCCTCGCCCAAAACGACCATTGTTATCCCTTACCTCGAAGGATCGGAAGCGGAGCGCGGTCTGATTGCGAACGACACCTACTTCGGGAAAGTGCCTTCGGATCGGTTGAAAGCCGACAACGGAGTTCTGTTCTTCAAAGGTGACGGTCAAAAACGGACGAAGATCGGCGTTGGACCAAAGCGAGCGGTGGAACGCTTAGGCAGTTGGGACGCTCAGGCTGGAATGCTAACCGTCGTTCAGTACACGCTTCCCGGGACTGAAGACTACGTCAACTCCATGTGGGAACTGCAGGACAACCCGTTCGGCGGCGACGTCGTGAATAGTTACAATGACGGCCCACCTGCCCCGGGAAAGAAGCCCATGGGCCCTTTCTACGAGTTGGAAACATCTTCACCAGCCGCCGCGCTAACTCCTGGTGCTGCGATCACCCACCACCACCGAACCTTCCATTTCACGGGAAGTCGTGCATCGCTGGATGCCTTGGCTAAGGCAACCCTAGGCGTTGGCTTGGACCAAATCGAGAAAGCGCTTAAGTAAGCCGCGATACGAGTCGCTCGGTCTCTTCTACGAAGGGACCGAGCGCTTCCGGATTCTGTAATAGGAATAGAGAAGGCTCAATCAGTTCCAGTTCGGAGAGGAGCCATGTTCCTTCGCACTGGATGAGATCAACTCTGGCGTAAAGCAAGGTAGCGAACCGCTCCAAGGCCTTCTCTGCAATCAGAACAAACTCATCCTCAACGGGAAATGGCCCGGTTACGGACTCGTCTTGCCCTACAAACCGTGGGCGCTTCTCGATTCGGTGCATCGGTGTTTTGCCAATACACACGATAGACTGTTCACCTACCGTCAGAACCGACTCCAAGAACGGTTGGACCATAAAGCCTTTGGACTTTGGGAACTCGTCGAGCCAATCCTTGGCTTGGCTGATCTCACCCGATTCAAATACGCGAGTGTCCATCGACCCTGCCCCAATCGTCGGCTTGACGACGAACTTCCCCTCAGCAGGCAACTCAATTTCGCCTGACGTTCCAAAAGTGGTGGGCACAACCGGCACGTCCAATTCGGCTAAGTAATGCTTATCCAGGTTCCACAGAACCACGTCCGCAGGGTTCAGAAGCCTGGTCTGTTGAGATACAAACTGAACCCAACCCGCGAACTCTGTTGGAACCTCTGGATAGTTCCACGTTGACCGAATGATCGCGACGTCAAACGCCTGCCACTCGACTTCACCATCCCAAGCAACCACTTCAATCTCATGCCCGCGATTTCGAAACGCTTCCACGGTAAGGGATTCATCAAAGTCTGGCTCCGGAAGGTTTACGCAGGAAACATGGGCGACTCGCATCGAATAGAGATTATGGGGGGCTGAGGCGCAGAAATGGCAGCTGCCGCACTCCGTTCGTTGAAAACTATGCTAGACTCCAAACTTGGTGAGACCATGAAGCGAATAGCCATCCTATCGTCACTGATTCTTGCTTCGCTCGCTGCTGCAAACGATAACTCGGCGGATATTGACCGCGTTATCGATATCGGCAAGAACAAGAACCAAGCCAGCAATATTCTCAAGCACATCACCGAGAAAATTGGAGCCCGTTTGACAGGTTCCCCTGCTCTCGAGCGAGGTCAAAAGTGGGCCATGGAGCAGTTCAAGAAGTGGGGGCTGCAGAATGTCCATCTCGACAAATGGGGTGAGGTTCCGGTCGGCTTCGAGCGCGGAGAAAGGCAAATCGCTCGAATGACCGCGCCTTGGAAGCAAGACTTTGTCTTTTCCACTCCAGCATGGACCCCGGGCACAAATGGACTCGTTAAGGTCAAGCCGATCCTCCAGCCCACAACGGTCGAGGAGTTCAAGGCGATGGAATCCAAACTGAAAGGTGCTTGGATCCTGATGCGTACTCAGTCCGGTTTGCGTGGACCGCAAGGTGGAAACCGAGAGTTGGACGAACTGCTTGACAACGCCCCAATCGCTGGTCGAATCTATGGCACCGCTGATGAGCGGGTTCACACGGGCGGCCGCTTCACAGGTCTGACTTGGGATAACTTGCCTAAGCAGGTTCAAGTTCGAGTTCGAAAGAGCGACTACAGCACGATCATGACTGCAATCAATGCGAAGCGAGACATTGAACTCGAGTTTGACATTGAAAACAAGTTCATCAAAGGTCCGATCCCGCAATACAACGTCATTGCAGATATTCCGGGAACGGAAAGGCCCGATGAGATGGTGATTGTTTGCGGACACTTTGACAGTTGGAACGGTCCAGGTTCGCAAGGTGCGTGCGATAACGGAACGGGCTCAACCATGACCCTGGAATCAGCGCGAATTCTTGCCTCGGCCGGTGTTAAGCCCAAGAGGACCATCCGGTTCATTCTTTGGAGCGGTGAAGAACAGGGGCTACTTGGCTCGCGCGCCTATGTTGAGAAAAACAAAGCTCTGATGAGCAAAGTCAGTGCCGTGTTCAACGACGACGGTGGTACCAACTATCAGGGCGGCTACGTTTGCTTGGAGAGCATGGCCCCAATGCTCCAAGCGGCGATGGCACCATCGCAGGCTGCATTCCCAGATTTGCCCATGAAGTTGAATGTGGTTCCCACGATGCCCTCTGGAGGTTCGAGCGATCACGCCCCCTTCATTTGGGAAGGCGTGCCGGCATTCTTCACGATCGAGGCAGGCAAGGCTGATTACGGATTCGTCTGGCACACGCAACACGATCGCTTTGAAAACGCGATTCCTGAGTACATGGTGCAGTCGTCAACCAACGCTGCAGTCGTTGCTCTCAACGTCGCCAATGCCGATCAGTTGTTGCCCCGACCTCCGAAGCCTGAGCGTGGCGCAGGCGGACTCAAAGCCCCTGTCGCAGGTGGTACACGAAACTACTATCACGACCACTCGCACGACGACGACCATGACCACGAAGACGACTACGTGGATTACGTGGTGGATCGTCTGTTGCGCTTCCTTGGGATTCTGCGCTAACCTTCTCTCCAAACCCCTCTCCTCAACGGGAGAGGGGCTTTCTATTGAATGAAAGTCGGCATCGTCATCCCAACCTACAATGCGGAGCCTTACATTGTTGAGACGCTCACGAGCATTTCCA
>CALMEF010000023.1 GCA_937862825.1 uncultured Armatimonadota bacterium | reverse complement strand
TTTGACGCTCACACGGATTACCACGAAAAGCGACTCTAACTGGTGACCTTGCCTCGCCCGAGCATGCCTGCCGCGACGATTGCGGCAATTGCCGCGATCAAGTAGGGCGCTTCCATTTTCCAGTCAAAAAGGATTCCTCCCAACAGGGGGCCCAGCATGAAGCCGAAACTGCGAAAGGCCTGTAGCAGACCAAACATCTCTCCCTGTCGTGATTCGGGTGTGGCGTCTGAGCAAAGCGAGTTGAGAGTTGGATTGGTGACGCCTGCACCGAATGCATAGAAGGTGCTGGCGATGAAAAGGGCACCGAGGCCGGGCGCAAACGGCGTGAGCCCGAGACCCAGGGCTTGCAGGAAGTAGCCCATCCTTACCAGCGGCGCTGGCTTGATTCTCCGCCTAATGCCGTCGATTAGGAACCATGCGACGAATGCCCCGAGCAACGACTCATAGCTAAATATCCATCCAAACTCTCGAGGTCCATAGCCTAGTTTTGCGTGGATGAGTCGGCCAAAGGTGCCTTCCAGGCATGCCAAGGCGAACCATCCGATAGCCGAGGTGATGAACAGGACTCGTAAGGCGGGAAGGTCCTTCAACAGTGTAAGGTCGATGGCCTTTCGCGCACCTGGCTTTCGTACCTCTGTCACTGGCAAGTGCTTGACGCCAAAGGCGATCCAAAGGCAGGCCATAGCGGAGGCTCCGGCCGCCACGAGGCCCATCGTGACGTGTCCACCGACCCCTTGCAGGTCGCCCCATTCGGCAAGGTGGCCGCCGATTGCGGGGCCAGCGACCAATCCCAGAGAGATCGCTGCAGAGACGCGGCCCATGGACTGTTGGCGGTCTGCTTCGGTGGTCGTGTCGGCAATGTAGGCTTGGGCCACAACGACGTTTGCGGCGGCAAATCCGGCAAGGAGCCGCGCGAAGAGGATGCCCCACCAGGTTGGAATGAGCGCATACGCGATCATGGAGAGGGCGCTCAGTACCGTGCAGATTAACAGGACGGGCTTTCTTCCTATGCGGTCACTGAGGCTCCCCCACTTGGGCGACACGAGGATTTGGGTGACGAAGTAGGAACTTAGCAGAAGGCCGATTAACGCACCAGGATTTTGGACTCCTTCTGCTCGGAAGTAGCCTTCTGCGCGGGTTTGGATATCGGGAAACGCCATCCCGAATCCGACGAGATCAATGAAGATGGCGAACAGTAACGGCAGTTCGCGAACCTTCACGCCTAGGATTATGAAGGAGTCTGATGCGTACTGATCGAGTCACCGCATCATTGGCGAACTATTCCCGAATCAAGCGTCGGCAATTGTATGGCCCAAGCGTACTTTCCATTCATACTTACCGCGACGACAACCCAGTCCGTCGGCTTGCCGTTCTTCGTGCCGACAAATGCATCGCCTCCCTTCCACGTCCAACTGTATCGTTGGCCCCGCCAGATGACTCCGACATGCGTTTTGGGACGAGGTGACTTGACAAACATGGTATTGCCCGTACGGAAGTTCACCTCAACAAAACCATAAGTGTTGTCCTCCAGCGTGACAGGTATCTTGCCACCACCTACTGCATTTCCAACCCAAGTCACCTCCTTCTTCAAGTTGATGGACAGCGTCTTGTTGGGCTTTGAGCCGCGTTGGGAGAGATCAACGAGGCCCACCTGAAAGTTCTTGCTTGCCTTCTCCCAGATGCTCCCTCGAGGGTTGCTTGCTACCAGCACGAGACCACTGCTCAAGATGCCGACTGGTTTTGCAGACGAAGACTTTTGCTTGCTCTTTGGCAGGTAGGTCTCTTGACTAACGGAATAGACCGTAGTTCCACGAAACCGAAACCTGTCACCTACCGTCGTTAGTGCTGGCGACTCATGCAACTGGCTGTACGTTCCACTCGCGACGCCAACCGTCCTTCCATCGTCTCCGACAAACTTCCAATCGCTACGCAGTGCTTGTCGCGCTAAGTTCTTCAGTGCGGCCCGATCAAGTTCTGGATCGTGGACTTTCCCCAGGTCACTTGGTGACGTCTGACGTTGGAGGACCGAACCGATCAATAGGTGTGTTAGCACTTACCTCTACGATAAGATGTACATTCCGCATGTCAGTTTGGGTCGTGACAACTACTGGTTTGAGTGGGACTGAGCTGCAGACTTCGACAAACCAGTTGATGGCGCGCTCCGAAACGATCGAATGAGCGTGACTTAAACCGTTTTACTTCGCGTCGTTCTGACCCACTCGATATCGCTCAATCGACTCCATCCGATCCTTCCAGGCCTTCTCTCGATCCGAATCGGGCGCTAGCCGATCTGTCCAGGGACGGACAACCTCATACTTCTTGAACCTTGTGCGAACGGCTTTCACTTCCCAATCGAACTCGACACCCGACAGGCTCTTCTTCCCGATCGCCAGCCCCTTCGAGTCATAGGAGATGGGAGTCAGGATCACCGTGAGTGAGCCTTCTTCGGCGAGGGCTCGAAAGTGATCGGGCAGATTGATCCGGGCTCTTCCATTCACGAGTTGCCCCGTACCTCGACAATACATCGCCGCCTCGGGGCCCTCCAAGCACGTGTAGACGATGTCGGTCGAGGGATCGTCGGGATTGATCTCCACGAATGACTTTGATGTTCCCCAGATGGACGTCGTATCCCCAATCTTCTGAATCCCACCGATAAACGCATTTCCAGCGTTGTTCAACGCTCCCATGTACATGTCACCATTTGAGGAACCGCCCGAGTAAAGTCCTCGCCAAGCCGTCGGGCTGCCCCAGTTCGTTTGCCCGACGTCGCCAGAGATGAAGTTAACGACTCTGGGGGTACCCGCACCATTCAGAATCTGGTGGGCCACTCGAAAGTCCGCAACAGTTGTCGTGAACCGAACGAGGTTAACGTTGTTGGAAAAGAGATTGAGTGTGCCGTCTCCTCCCGAGTCAAATCCTGTATCCGTATCGCCTATCGCCAGGTCCACACTTGGAGTTCCACCAAATCCGATCGTATCCAGGTAAGTGTTGCCACTGCGAACGTGTAATCTCCCAAGTGGCGTTGACGTTCCAATCCCGACGTTGCCGTTACCCTTTACACGCATTGTCTCTGTGAATGCGGCACTCGACCCATGGCCAAAGGCCACATCCGATGCGCTAATGTCGGAGTGGACTTGCAGCAAGCCACTCTGGACTCCAATACCATAGTGGTTCCCTGAGGTCCCCCAGAAAGACACCTTATCGCCTAAATCAGCCGCGAACTGCTGCGGAAACCCCACCCCTGTAGGAGACCCTAAAGTGAGGCGAGATGCATACGCGCCTAGCCCGCCGAAGGTGAAGAGGGCGTACTGCGATGTTCCGTTGGTGCTTATGTACGCCCCGTAACCCCCGCCAGAGTTCGTGAAGATCCCAGCATACCCACTGGTGCTGTTGGCAAGCCCGCCCACCCCAGCCCCGCCATTCTCAGATGAGGCACCGATCACTCCATTGGGTCCGGCGAACTCTCCCCCTCCGGGCCAATAGGCTCCCCCGGGATGCAAGTTCGCATCTGAACCAGTGTATGAAAGCCCCTTCACCGTGTTAGCAAAGCCCAGGTTTTGGCCATTCAACTTCCCAACGGAGGCAAACCCGTTGATGTTGATATGTCCAACTTGCGCGACGCCAGGTGACGAGGGTTGAAGTCGAACTAGCGCTCCGGATTGTCCGCTGGACATTGCGGATCTGCCCGAGAGGGCCATTAGTGAGACCGCGACAATGAAGGCCGTGCCAGCGGTAAGCCGTTGAGTACGATTGGACATGCTCTGTATTATAAATCAGGAACTTGGAATCTGGATAAATAAAAAACCCCACCGAAATGGTGGGGTTCTTAAATATTATCTATCCGGGCAACGCGCTTATCTCCCGGACCCTTGCGGGCCAAGTACTTCCGCCGCTGAGAGGCTTAACTGCCGTGTTCGGGATGGGAACGGGTGTTTCCCTCTCGCCATGATCACCCGAATAGAAACTTTCTCGCGCCGAAGCGCTTTGAAAGTTGCACATTGGTTTGAAGCGATCATCATCATCGAGTCTCCGTATTAAGGGTTGTTTAACAAGATTTAAACCCTCGGCCAATTAGTACCACTACGCTTTGACATTACTGCCTTTACACTTGTGGCCTATCAACCCGGTAGTCTTCCGGGGGCCTTACTCATAGGATGGGAAACCTTATCTTGAGGTGGGCTTGGCGCTTAGATGCTTTCAGCGCTTATCCCTGCCCGACGTGGCTACCCAGCGTCTGCGCCTGGCGGCACAACTGGTACACCAGAGGTCAGTTCACTCCGGTCCTCTCGTACTAAGAGCGACTCCTCTCAAGTTTCCTACGCGCACAGTGGATAGGGACCGAACTGGCTCACGCCGTTCTGAACCCAGCTCGCGTGCCTCTTTAATCCGTGAACTCCGGAACCCTTGGGACCGTGTACAGCCCCAGGATGAGACGAGCCGACATCGAGGTGCCAAACCATGCCGTCGCTGTGAGCGCTCGGGCAAGATCAGCCTGTTATCCCCGGGGTAGCTTTTATCCGTTGAACCCTGGCGTGCCCACGCACCACCAGAGGGTCACTTAGCTCGACTTTCGTCCCTGCTTGACTTGTTTGTCTCGCAGTCAATCGCACTATATACCTATACGCTCGGCGGCTGATTTCCAACCAGCCTGAGTGCAACTTTAGGCGCCTCCGTTACCTTTTTGGAGGCGACCGCCCCAGTCAAACTACCCGCCTAAGACTGTCTCGAATCCAGATAATGGACCCGGTTAGTGAACCAGATATACAAGGGTGGTGTTCCATTGATGCTTGCGCTCCCACCTACGCTCTACATGCATAACCAACTCACAATCTTAAGGTGTAGTAAAGCTCCACGGGGTCTTTCCGTCCTACTGCGCGTAACCCGCATCTTCACGGGTGCTACATTTTCACCGAGCTTCTCGTTGAGACAGTTCCCAAGTCGTTACGCCTTTCATGCGGGTCGGTATTTAGCCGACAAGGAATTTCGCTACCTTAGGACCGTTATAGTTACGGCCGCCATTCACCAGGGCTTCGATTCAGTGCTTCGGATTGCTCCTAACACCTCCTGTTAACCTACTGGCATTGGGCAGGCGTCAGCCCCTATACTTCGGTTTTCACCTTAGCAGAGACCTGTGTTTTTGGTAAACAGTCGCCTGGGATGCTTCGCTGCGGCCCCTTGCGGGGCGCCCCTTATCGCGAACTTACGGGGCCCATTTGCCTAGTTCCTTAACGAGAGTTCTCTCGAACGTCTTAGTCTTCTCGACTCACCTACCTGTGTCGGTTTACAGTACGGTCAGATACAAGGTATTGCTGTGGGACTTTTCTAGGCCCTCCTCAATCCGAGTTCGTTCACCCCGAAGGGATCCCTTCCCCGGCTTCGGCCTTTACGCCAATCTCTCAACTGGCCCAGCCTCTGCCTAGCCCGCAACAACCAACGGTGCGGGATCGGATATCGAAAAGCGTCCTCCCATTGCCCTTGCACTGGGTCCGGATTTTCGACCGGATGTCCATCGGCTACGCCTTCTGGCCTCACCTTAGGGACCGCCTAACCTCCGTCTGACGAACATAGCCGGAGAAACCTTAGGTTTTCGACGGACAGGATTCTCACCTGTCTTAGCGCTACTCATGCCTGCATTCTCACTTGAATACGCTCCACCAGTGCTTACGCTCTAGCTTCACTGCGTACACAACGCTCCCCTACCGCTCCACTTGCGTGGAACCCAAAGCTTCGGAAGTAGATTTTAGCCCCCTTACATTATCCGCGCAGAATCACATTCGGCCAGTAAGCTGTTACGCACTTTTTAAAGGATGGCTGCTTCCAAGCCAACCTCCTGGCTGTTTATGCAATTCCACATCGTTTCACACTTAATCTACGTTTAGGGTCCTTAGCTGTTGATCTGGGCTATTGCCCTTTTGACGACGGAGCTTAGCCTTCGCCGTCTCACTGCTACGTTAATTCTTAGGTATTCGGAGTTTGGTTGGGTTCGGTAAGCTGGTAGGCCCCCTAGCCCATTCAGTGCTCTACCCCCTAAGAACATCACGTAACGCTGCACCTCAATGCATTTCGGGGAGAACCAGCTATCTCTGCGTTCGATTGGCATTTCACCGGACTAACCACAGCTCATCCCGAGACTTTTCAACGTCAATGAGTTCGGCCCTCCATGATGTGTTACCATCACTTCAGCCTGGCCATGGCTAGATCACGCAGTTTCGGGTCTACTAATGCTGACTTGACGCCCTATTCGGACTCGATTTCTCTCCGGCTCCAGCGCTTAACGCCTTAACCTTGCCAACACTAGTAACTCGCAGGCTCATTCTGCAAAAGGCACGCCATCACACAGGGCGGATTGCTCCACCATAGTGCTTTGACTGCTTGCGGGTTGTGCGATTTCAGGTTCTATTTCACTCCCCTCCCGGGGTTCTTTTCACCTTTCCCTCACGGTACTGGATGCACTATCGGTGACAAGTCGTGTTTAGCCTTACCCGGTGGTCCGGGCAGGTTCACGCGGATTTCCTCGTGATCCGCGCTACTCAGGTACCACTTAGAATTCGAACTGACTTTAGAATACGGGGCTATCACCCTCTACGGCGGAGCTTTCCAACTCTCTTCTATTAATCAGGACTCGATCTTCGTTTAACCTTCCGCTAATCCAGCCACGAAGGCTCGATTAGAAGAAGGTTATAGTGGCCCTACAACCCCAATCGGCAAGCCGACTGGTTTGGGCTTTTCCGCTTTCGCTCGCCGCTACTTACGGAATCTCTTCGATTTCTTTTCCACTGGTTACTTAGATGTTTCAGTTCACCAGGTTCCCTCCACACACCCTATGTATTCAGATGTGGGTGACCAAACATTACTCTGGCCGGGTTTCCCCATTCGGATATCTCCGGATCAACACTTCTGTGCAGCTCCCCGGAGCGTTTCGCCGCTTACGCGTCCTTCTTCGGCAACTTGTCCCTAGGCATTCGTCGCACACCCTTAATAGTTTATTTGATTCTCGTTAAACAACACTTAATACGAGTGCTCGATGCGATGATCGCTTCACAATATGCAACTGTCAAAGAACTCCTTCACGGGCTGCTGGGCTTTCATCCAGCGGCAAGGAGAAATGATACCAGCCCGGCGCGAGAATGTCAAGGGGGCGACACAAAAAACTTTGAAGGCAGAACCAGCCACCCCATCCACGCCGAACTCAAGCGAACCTAACCGGAAGACGATGGAAAAGTGACGATTGCTTCGCGAAGCGCAAAGTTTTTACACACTTCTGCGCATTTGCAAATCGATCGAACCCGTCACCCCTTTCGGACCCACTTCACGTGCCCGTCGGCATAAGCCACCGCACGCCCTCGCGATGTCTGGATATGTCCGACGACAAACTCCGCCGGATTCTCGATCTTCGAAAAGTCCAACGTCCCCTCATACGCGAATGTAAACCGCGACATGATCGAAGCGTTCTTAAGATAGGGTCCGAGTTGCGAGCCGACCTCGGTTGCGGCACCAACTCGATCATCGTTGTCGGCAGCGAGCATCAAGACGGCGAGCATGGTCTGCTTCGCCTCCATCATCGCGTCATTCTGTTCGGCTCGGGCCAGCATCTGTTCGTACGCTACTTTATCTATTGGCTCGACCGAGACCGCGAACACTGCACCTTCTGAGTAAAAAGCGATCGAGGCGCCGGTCTCCGATCCCTCGAAGGAACTCGCGTTAGTCTGGCTGATCTGGCATCGCTTTAACTTCCTTTCAGAATCAAAAGTGCTGGCTTGAAGAAAGGGACCCAGCCCAAGTTCGTAATGAGGGCCGGGTTGCTCCCAATGCTTCCACCCGATCACGTCGCCGATGCTTTGGGCGGGCACGTCAAGGTACGAGACACGTTGCGTTTGGCCTTGGCGCGGTGTTGCGACCCGAAGTTTTGTTCCAGTCACGTCCCACTCACTCATGGGATAGTGCTTAGCGGGCAACGTGGCCATAACCTCAACTCGGTCACCGAAGAGCAGATACGGAGTCGCACCATTGTCTCCGCCTTCGAAGTCAAAGAAGACGCAGAAGTTCTTGGTCGGCGAACCTGTCAGACCGACGATGTCGGGCTTGGGGCCGAATATTCGAACCGCCCGAGACTCTTCCACGATCCTCCAAACAACTCCAGTTCTCACTTCGCCGTTCGTTGAGTGAGTGAGAAGATACGGGGCTGAGTTCACGCCCGCAAAGGCGATGTCAACTTCATCGTTTGGTGCCAAGCGCAGAATCTCGCGCGTTCGCCCGGTGTCCTTGCTCCACAAAAGGACCAGACGCGATTGCGGGACTGGCTCGCCTTTGAGAACCCTCAGAACGGCGGCTGGACGTTCGACAGACTCACGACCTACTATGATGAGGATTCTGCCGTCCGGGCTCCATCGCATCTGAGGGCTTTCGATGGATGCGACGTATTCAGGCGGGGTGAACAGGTACGGCTTGTCGCCACAAACAAGGGTTCTGTTGACAGAGATGTCTTGAGCTAACGCAATCAGAATTGAGAGCACGATTCCAACCTCCAAGGGTTCAGACGCGAGGGCACCAGCGTTCGTTCGCAAGAAAGGAGGGTGGTGCCGCAGGCCGGACTCGAACCGGCGACCCAAGGATTTTCAGTCCTTTGCTCTACCAACTGAGCTACCGCGGCGCCTAATGGAAATGGCGCGGATGACGGGACTTGAACCCGCGGCCTCCGGCGTGACAGGCCGGCGCTCTAACCACTGAGCTACACCCGCGTTGGCAGGCCGATATTATACACGACTGGTGATTGAGAATTGCCACCGGGGTTGATCAGACGGATCAGTCTGATCTGACTGATCGGACGCGAATAAACTTGAAGCGCAGGCGAGGCTCAATTCCGCGGCTTTCGCCGCCAAAATGCCAAAAGCCCAAGCCCGAGGACAACACCCATTGAAGTGCTGGCCTCCGGAACCGTCGCGACAAAAGCCTCAATACGCATGGCCGACTGTCCTGTTGAGAGGCCAGTAAGGAATATTGAGTTACCGTTGGTTGCCATGCTCGTGATCGCGCCACCAACGTGGCTGCTGACCGATATGCCATGTAAACTCAGCCAATCGAAGAGTTCGTACTTACCTTCGCCATCAATGTACAGGGTGGGTTCGCGCCATCCCTCGCTGCCAATTGCGGATCCAACTACAATTCTCCCATCGTCGCTACAGTCGTAAACCTCTTGAAATGAGACTCCGAGGTCCACAAGGCCTTTCATTAGCAGTGTATCTGTGCAGAGTTTGCGTCGAAGAGCCCAGTGTTGTATACACGATTGATCCATCTTGGGAAACCGCGCCCGATGGCAAAGTATCCGTATCCTGCGTGAACCGCCTTGACCCATCTCGGTTCCAAATAGCGAACGAGAAACGTCCTCCTGCTCTTCTTCCAAATCCAATAGCCGTTGAACCGTCACGCGAGATCACACGCCCTTCAGTGTTGAACTCTTGAGTCCTCTGGTGCAACAGAGTTCTAGTACCACTGAAATCCCAAAGGCTGGCCTGGGGGTTGCCAACAGGTGCCGGACTAGTCCCGACCACGGTCGATCCATCCTCGCTTGCCGAGTAGGCGCGGCCATTCGCGGCAAGACGCTCCACCTCATTGTTTCGAACCCGAATCGCGAATCGATTCGCATAATCGTGGCCAACAATAGTTGAACCGTCCGCGGAAATGCCTAAGATAGGAACCAACGACTTCCGAGAACACTTGACCACCGCTTGTAGTCCATGTCCACGGCTCATAGTCTGTATCACCCAGTGTATCGGCATTGCCGACGACAACGCCATTGTCAGATACTCCCATGCCCTCAGACCACTCGTAAGCGGGTCCAGGATGCAGCGGCACGAACTGCGCGGACGCACCTCCGCTTATGCCCAAAAGGCAAACGACATAGGTGCAATGCGAAATGCTAACACGGCTCATGACTTGCTGGGCCCACCTGAAGACAAAGATCGAGACCACTCACGCTTCGTTACCCGTCGACGCAGTGCCATGATCCCTAAACCAGCAAGACATGCGATAAGCGTGTTCGGCTCCGGAACCGTCGCGACGAAGGCCTCGAAGCGCATGGCTGACTGCTCCGTGGAAATGCCGCTGAACATTAGCCTTCCATCAGAAACCGAAACTCCCGTGACGAAGCCCCCCGCGTAGTTTCCGACTTGAACGCCGTGCATGCCAAGCCAATCAAAAAACTCATAGGCACCTTCCCCGTCAATATAGATCTGGGCTTGCATCCATCCTTCCAGTGCTCGTGCCGAGCCAACAACGATTCTTCCGTCGGGGGTGCAAGCGTAAACCTCATCAAATGGCACCCCGAGGTCTTCAAATGATGTTCCACCCACGAACCGATGCAGGGTCGGATTCGAAGCACCAAACACGGCGTACGCAATTGAGCCGTCATGTGAAACAGCTCCCCAAGGGTAGTCAGATTGCTGGGTAAATCGTCGTGATCCATCCCGGTTCCATAGGGCGATCGAATAGCGGTTCCCATTCTTGCGACTAAAGCCCATTGCGGTGGATCCGTCTCGTGAAACTGATCTAACATCTGATGAAAGTTCGTTGCCTTCCTGGTGAAGAAGTGTCCGATTGCCATTCGAGTCCCAGAGCGCTGCCTGCGAGTGTGTTCCAGTAGCACTGGTCCCACCAACAATCGATCCGTCACCACTGGTTGACCATGCTCGAGAACTTGGGGACAGCCGCTCTACTTCGCCGTTCCTGACCCTGATCGCAAATCTGTTGGCGTAATCCATACCGACAACTGTTGACCCGTCTCCCGAAATGCCAAAGTAGGCACCAATGATCCCTGAGAAGACTTGCCCACCACCCGCTGTCCATATCCACGGATCGTAGTCGGTATCGTTGCGGGTTGACGCATTACCAACAACGATTCCATTGTCCGAGACTCCCCTAGCGTGGGACCAAAGGTCCCCTCCCTCAGGATGCAACGGCACAAACTGACCATGTGATCGAGAAGACAGGCCTAAGGCCCCGAGG
>CALMEF010000022.1 GCA_937862825.1 uncultured Armatimonadota bacterium | reverse complement strand
AGTGAATATGGTGGGGCCTTACGACAAATGCCCCGAGGTTTGCTCCGTAATGCAAGCAGTCGTCAAGAAGGCTTGCGCACATTATGTTGGCCCTCATTGGATCGGCGAATATGTGTGCAAAGTCGAGACAGGTCGTGGTGACGAAAACCACCGACCCCGGTCCGGCCAAGTTGACGTAGTGCTTGGTGTCGGACCTTGACATGCCTGTGCTACGATACCCTCCACCTCGGGGAGGCGGAGGGATGGGGGAGTGGCCACTTATTGGTTCCCCTCAGCAACGTATAATCACCATCGAATGCGCTGGTTCGCTCGTGCCGTTGGTGGATTCGGGATGGGTGTCCTCATGTGCATCGGCATCCTACTCGGGATCGCGTTCTTCGCAGGCTTGCCCTTGTATTCGGGAATCCGATTTGCGGATACCAAGACCTGGTTCTGGATTCCCCTGGCCTTTCTCCCATTCGTCGTCCTCTTTTTTGTCGGTCGCTGGGTCAAACGAGGCGGACTAAGTTGATCTGGACCGTTGACTACGGGAACGGGCCGATTCCCTGCGAGATACCTCACGCATGGCGGCAAGAGGTTGACGTTCGTTGGGAAGGGCCAGCCGTTTACCGAACTCACGTGGAAGTCCCTGACGGCGAGCCGTTTCTGGTGTTCGAGGGCGTTTCTTACGAGGCTCTCGTTTCCAT
The DNA here is from genome assembly GCA_937862825.1 of uncultured Armatimonadota bacterium. Taxonomy (GTDB): domain Bacteria; phylum Armatimonadota; class Fimbriimonadia; order Fimbriimonadales; family Fimbriimonadaceae; genus CALMEF01. Next base: position 3,093 of record CALMEF010000022.1, on the reverse strand, counting down.
CAACAACGAACTCGTAACTTCACATCGCGGAATCTGGGATGCGTTTGAAGTCAACTTGGGAAGGTGGAAGGGCGAAACCGTTGATCTGGAAGTCAAAGTCACGAAGAACGGCGGAGCGAAGTTCCCCGTCAAGGATGTTCTGAGCGGATTCCTTCCTTACGTTTATCACACGTTCGGTGGCATTTATAAACCAGTTCACATTCGGCAAGGTCGAGCCCAAACGAACTACCCAAACAACCGGGTTGAGGTCCGCGGACGCGAGATTTGGTTTGACGGAAAGCCGTTCTATGCGCGAGGCGTTTTGAGTTGGGGATGGTATCCAGAGTTAGGTCATTCCAACCCGCCCCTTGAGGTGATCCAGGAAGAGATTAGGATCGCAAAAGCGTACGGATTCAACCTTGTTAAGTTCTGTCTTTGGGTGCCGCCTCATGAGTACCTGGAAGAACTGGACCAAAACGGAATGGCGGCGTGGCTTGAACTTCCGCTTTGGGATCCTTCGCCGAGTCCACTGGTTCAGGATGCCTTTGCCACGGAACTGGAGCGAGTTGTCGAGCAATACAAGCACCACTCAAACATCATCCTATGGACAGTCGGTTGTGAACTCTCCGAAGCCACGCCACCAGAGTTCCGCCAGAAGATGGTTGAGATGGTGAAGAGCAAGACGGGCTCTCCGCTCGTAAAGGACAATTCGGGCGGTGCCGAGATGTACGGCGGCGACCCCAGAGAGTTCGGTGACTTCGACGACTTTCACCCATACTGTGACACGCCTTTTTACCCCCAGGTACTTGAGAGTCTCCTTCCCGGCCCGCGCCCTCGGGTTCCTGTCTTGCTCGGAGAGTTCAATGACATTGATGTTCACCGAGACGTGGCGGCAACCCTTGAAAGGAACCCCTATTGGATCAGCACCGACCCCTCCCTAAACGACCAAGGTGTGCGTTGGCAGCATGACTTTCCGTCAGCACTCCCGTTGACCCGATTTGGCAAGCCAGAGCACGACCGAGAACACAAGCGTTTGATGGCATCCAGCCTGGCCAAGGCTGAGTTCATCCGGAAATTTGTTCAAGAAACCGTTCGAAGTCGAGAGGAGATCAGCGGCTACGTGATCACGGGTTGGATAGACACGCCCATTTCAACAGCGGGCTTTGTTGACGAACTTGGCAAGCCGCGGTTCGGCGACAGCAATGTTCGAAAATGGAACTCACCCGACTGCTTGTTCCTGATACCTCAGCGTCGCCCTCCCTGGGTCAATGGCGCTAATCGACCGGGTTATGAGTTACCATTCGACCATTTCGAGGGTCGAGCCCTGATCAAGGTCGGGCTTCACTCGGAGTCTGGAAAGGAAGGAAGCCTTGAATGGGAACTGATTCGATTCTCTTGGGATGGTGGTCAACGCGGTCTCGTTGCTTCCGGGCGTGGGGATTCCGTTTCCATCCAACCGCTAGGTTCAAAGCAGGTCGGAGTCGTATTCGTTGAACGGTTAGAGCCTGGCGGTTACCTCCTTCGTTCCAAGTTTGGAGACGTTACGAACTCTTGGCCTATCTGGGTTTGTGAGAAGTGGAGCGATGTCGATTGGGAAGTCGTCGACCCGGCTGGGCTTACCGGACTGAAATCAGTTGGGAAAAGCGGGCGCATTACCTTTAGGCCCCCCAGTGATTTGCCTAACGAGCCCACTGTCGTTTTGCTCACTGACGATGAAACCGACCCGATGCCCTTTTGGCGCGAGGCCGCTTATGAGTTTGACGACGTTTTCTGGAACGCGATCGGCATGCGCGAAACCTGGGAACGACTTCTTGCGGTCAGCTCCGACCGATCGATCAACCCAGCGCTCTTGGAGCGATTCCCGGGCGGCAGATCCTTGTTAACCAGGGTGGACACCCGGACTTACCGGGAGTCTTCGTTGCTCTACTCCGTAGGCAACACTGTTTTTACGACGCTTCGCCCGTACGGAGGATTGGGATGCCAGCCGATGGGAGTCGCAAAGAACCCGAGCGGCGCTCAACTGATGCGAGGCTTACTTCGGCTTGCGCTGGGCGAGTTTGAGTAGAACCTTGTATGTCGCTCCGCTGTTTTCGCCCCCAGGAACTGGAGCATTCTTGGCAGTGAGCGCCAACTCCGACAAGTAGCCCGTTTTCGGATCAAGGAATCCCTTGCCCTCTGCCGTCATCTGATTTGACCGCCGCTCTTCAATGAACGCAACAGTGAATGGGATCACTTCAGAGGCTTTGGTAAACGAACCCAACGTCCACGTGGCAGTCGATTTGGGTGCGAGATCAACGGGTATCTCCGGGAACTCCACAGTCCATGACATTCCGGGTTGATACGCAGACGGGGGTCTCACGAAGTCAACAAGCCGCTGGAGCCGTCGCTCCGCAGAGTCAATAAAACGCTTACCGTGGTCCAAGTGTGCGCCTGGTCGGTAGGCGACGGTCCATTGCCAAGCCTCTTGATCAGGGGGGAGCGGGATGACCTCGCCGTCAATCGTGTTTTCAAGGGACTTCCTCGTCCAGGTGACAGACTCTTGGTCAAATTTTGCGGAAACCTCATAGGTCCATTTGATACGGAAGTCTTCCTCAGAGTGAATGATCCATTCAGCGCTCAACGTTCCGGTCAGGAGAAGAGGTGCTAGGATCACGGCTTATCCAAGGGCTGCTCGTCCGGACGTACATAACCACGCTCTCGTGCAAGTTTTTCTTTGCCCAGCGGGCTATCCAGCAACGCCTTTTGTCGAGTCAGTTCTGCTCGTTCGGCCTGGGCCTTTTCTGCGCGAACTTGGGCGGCATCGGCCTTCTTACGCTGAGCATGATAAACCTGCCATGGTTTCACGCTGAGCGCCAAACCAGTTCCGACCGCAGCCAGAAAGACCACAAAACTCCACGTTCTTCGCATCCTTGCTTCAAACCACCTGTGTGAGGATCATATTAGTATGGCCCGGGATTCCTGCAGGAACTCCCGCGGTGACAATCACAGATTCGCCCTCCTTCAGTTGCTTTAGACGTACAAGTCCATCAATAGCGTTCCGAATGATCTCGTCTGTAGTGCTGGGAAGCCCGATGAAAACGCTCCGGCAACCCCAAACTACGGCCATTTGCGCAT
>CALMEF010000021.1 GCA_937862825.1 uncultured Armatimonadota bacterium | reverse complement strand
CGCATATGGCGCAACCGACATCGATCCCTTGGGGTGCATCGCCATGCGCAAGTAAAACATAAACGACCGGATCGCCTGCTGGTCCTCTACTGGACCGTCAATCTCAATGTCCGTTTCCCAAGCCTTTCTCCAGTAAGCCTCGGCTTCTCTTTTGACCGTTTCGAACGGAAGCCCACCGCCCTTCTCAGGTCCAAGCAAGTCACCCGCGTTCTCCCACTCCCAGTTGTCAGAGAATCCAACGATGCGCTTGTCGGGATGGAGCACAACGCGCTGGAAATTCTCGTCGCTCCTTTCCCGATAAATGGTCTCCACCAAGCCGGTCCGCATGTCCAACGTCTGGCTCACAAATGTTGGGCCGCTCAGATTGGCTTTCCCCTCTCGACTCACCGTCTTTCGGATCTTTTCCTCTCCCGACGGCTCGTACTCGGCATCGGTATAGATTTCTTCCGTGTCGAGTTGCCACCCACCTCCGAACCGAATCCCAAGCCGGCCGTTCGACAGCCACGTAAGTTCAGTTTGATCCCGCCCACGACCAAGAATCCACGGATCTGGTCTCGCTGCCTTGGGCTCTGGCGAAGACCCCGTTACGCCTGGTTTCGGCTGTCCGCATCCGAGGGTGAGTAGGCATGTCACTAGGGCAAATGATCGAAACCAACAAACCAATGGTCGCCGCATGATGCCAACTCCAGACCTGTGGTCAGGTGATGCAATCTCCGGAAGTATTTGCGGAAATGACACAGATCATGTATTTTGGCGCGATCACGTTGCATCTTAGATGTCATGGACAAACGAATCTTGATTGGTACGTTGAGTTTGCTGGCCGCATCAGTAACTGCCCAGCCGATCGCCGTCGGTCCCCCGGTTCCGAGGAACAGCCAGCCGTGGCAAATGGACCATGCCAATCCTGCCAGAACTGGGCAATCCTACTATCCTGGCCCTGCAAGCGGTCAGATTGCTTGGACTAGGAGACTGGCCGGCGGAGTCTATGCCATCGCATGTAACAGGCAGGGGCAAGCAATCCTGGGTGTCTCCTTCCACAACCAGTGGTGGAGCAATGAGATGTTCGCTCAGGCTTACAACGGTGACGGCACGATCGCATGGCGAATCAAAGTCCAGCCGTACCAATGGGGAGCCTCGCAAGGTGTTCGTTCAGGTCCAGCCTTGGATGCAGGCGGTAACGCCTGGATGAATTCGTCGAATGGACAGTTGATCAAAGTTTCCCCTCAAGGCGACTTATTGGCTACTGTGCAACGAACGAGTTCCTTCACAAACGACTCCACACCTGCCCTTTTGGGAAATGGGGACATCGTTCAGTTGCAGGCGCTGACTTTGGCCAAGTACGACGCCCTTGGTATCCAAATTTGGTCCAACTCGGCATCAAGTCAAACGGATGTTGCAGTTTCCCCAAACGGGGATTGCGCCCTTGGTGGAGTGAGGACGAATGAGCCGCATGGTTCAATTGATCTGACCTATTTTGGTGCGGACGGGACCCGAAGGTGGGGATTGAGCTCATCCCGAGGTGTGCGGACTCAGGTCTGCTTTGGCTCGGATGGAACCCTCTTTGCCAACCGCGGTGGAACGGTCGCATATCGCCCAGACGGCTCCGTAGTCTGGGCAGCAGGCCCGGGCGGTTGGGGCTGTGCCCTTGATGGCCTTGGCCATGTGCTTGTTCCACAAAGCAACCAACTCAATGCATTCAACAGGTCAAACGGAACATTGGCGTGGAATCGAACTCTCCCTGCTTTCAGTTCCATTGTAGAGGGACCGAGCATTGACGGCTTGAACAACATTTATCTCGCGACGACCGACGGATGGTTGTACGGATTACGGGGCTCAAGTGGGACCGTCTTTATATCTGTGAAGGTCGGGGCTACCTGTACGACCCAACCCGCGATCGGAGCGGGGAACTGCCTCTTTGTCGGTGTGACAAAAGAGGTCAGCCCCAACTGGTACGAGAACTACTTGGTGAAGGTGAATTGATATGAAAGGACAACTATGTGTAATCGCCGCCCTTGGTTTGGGCTCATTAGCCTCAGCCGCTTGGAGCACGTTTCATGGCAACAACCGACGTGATGGACGTACGACCGCCGTCGTCGCCGCAAACCCGGTCCAAAAGTGGACCTGCAACCTCAATGGTCCGATGCTCCACGGCCCAGTTCTCGCATCAGATGGCACGATTTACGTGATCAACCAAGACGAGTCGAAGCAACCTGCCAACTACTTGAATGCGATAAACCCGAATGGTACGATTCGCTGGCGATACGCTTTGCCCTGGATTGATGATTTGTCCATGGCCACCCCCGCTGTCGGTGCCGACGGTCGCATATACGGGGGGACTGCGAGTGGCTATTACTTCTGCGTTGACTCAACAGGATTGCTGGTATGGAGTCATCAGGCAGCGAAACCAATCAACCACCACACTCTAGTTGCTGGCAACGGAACAATCTACTGCGTGCTTGATCAACAGTTAACAGCATTTAGCCCCAGTGGAACAATCTTGTGGCAACGTGATCTCGGCGAGGACATTCCGGGGGGACCAACTGAGGGACTTGATGGCAACATTTACATGGCGGGTGTTGACGGTATTCGCAGTTACACGCCGACGGGAACCCTTCGATGGACGGCGTTCGCCTCGCGGACGTTGGCTCCTGTCGCCGTTGCTCCAAACGGCAACATCATCTCCTTTGGGACTTGGGCCCATGCGCTCAGCCCAATAACGGGCGAGACGCTTTGGATGGGGAGCACATATTCATACGGAACCTATTGCACACCAGGAATTGACACGGCTGGAAACATCTATCACGGGTCGGACTACAACCTGTTCAAGGTCGCTCAAGGGGGCACCACTTTGGTAGATCGGACCCTCGACGTTCCCGGCTCTAACTACCTGGGGCACACGTGGTCCTCACCCGTTATTGACGGAAACGGCCGGTTGTTCTGGAGCCTAGGTAATGGGAAACGGTCCGCGATCGACTTTGAAAAACGGGTTCAAATATTCAATAGCCAGCTCGCCTATACTGGCTCGCTGAGTCTTCCTGAAATTCCTGCTACGTCAGGGCCGGCCATTGGAGATAACGGTCGTATATACGTAGGATGCCTTGACGGCAAACTCTACTGCTTCGGCGAGTAGGGCGGCTGCAGCGAACTCTCCCTCGGCTCAACCAGAGCACGATCCGAGGGAGACTGTTTTCCGACGTCAATCGCCAGCCGATACACCTGCGCAACTTGGTTCGCCATATTGGCCACCGTATGAACTTTGGTTGACCGCGCGGCCCCTTGCGCAAGACGATCGAGTAGATCTGTGTCCCGTAACACGTCACCAATGGCCAGTGAAAGATCCGAGACCGAGTTTTTGGTCACAAATCCGTTGAGGCCATCGACAATCGCAGCAGAAGCGCCGCCACCCACGACGGCGATGGCTGGAAGTCCATGTGTCATCGCCTCTTGAATCACCAATCCCTGAGTCTCAGTGATCGACGCAAAAACGAAAAGGTCGGCGGCAGCATAGAATCGATCAACCTCGTCTCGAGGCACAAACCCTGCGAAGTGAACACGGTCGCCGATTCCCAATCGGCGGGCAATCGTGACACAAGCATCACGATGAGGCCCGTCACCGACCACGATGAGCCTCGCATCTGGTTCTTGGCAGAAAACCAAACTTACCGATTCAAAGAGCAACTCAAGGTTTTTCTCACGCGCGAGACGACCAACGTAAAGCAAGACCTTGTGATGAGGCAAGTAACCAAGCGCGTGCCTTGCTTCGGCCCGGTCCAAGAAGGCACGATTGGGAGCACCCGTGGGAATGACGTGCATGGGTCGATCCACCTCATGCCGCTTAAGCCATTTGGCGGCCGCTTCGCTTGGCGTGATGATTTGGTCCACCCGATTGTAATAGAAATGTGTATGTTTCGCTATCTTATAACGCACATATCGTCTCGGTGCGGGAATGTAGTGCGCGTAGCGATCATAAAGCGTGTGATATGTAGCGACGACCGGAATCTCATGGGATTGTGCCCACCTGAGCCCGACAAATCCGATGGTGAAGGGCGTATGGGTGTGGATGACGTCGTATGTGTTCTGGCGAAACTTCCGCAGCATGGGGAAGAAGGGCGGAAACGCGAGCGGATAGTTCTTGGTCCAAGGAGTCTCCACTGCTGCGAAACGGAAGGTATTCGGGTCCGAATCCTTATGCTTAAAGTGGGCCGCTGTGTAGATGTGGACTGAGTGACCTTGATTGCGAAGTTCCTTGACAAGCAGATCAATGCTGATGCTAACCCCGTTCAGAATCGGCAGACAACTATCTGAAAATACAGCGATTCGTAGAGGTCGACCTGACATGGCTAGGGAGACTGTCCAAGGACGGAATCAACAATGTCCTTTCCAATTACGACTTCGATTTCGGGCTTCCAGGTTTCACGAGGATCAACATCGGTCATTTTTGAAACGTTTGCAACGCCGAGACGCTTGGCGACAAGTTTGGCAGCATCCTCAAAGGCCGCAACCCGAAACTGGATAGTGGTTGCCTCGACCGGGGCTTTGGCGTTGCCGCCAGACGAGGCCTGAAATCCCCCATCGTCGAGCCATTCCGCAGCGATTCTGGCCGCGCCGGGTTTACCAGAGCCGTTCTTGACCACAACACGAGTAAGGGATCGATATGATGCCCCGTCGTGCTTGATCAACCAGTCAACCATGGCCCGAGCCCGTGGCTCATCCAAGCGGTAGTAATACGCTTCACCAGACGAGTCGTCGTCACCTGGCAGGGTCGCACTCTTCATGTTTCCAGTGCCGCTTCCCTTAAAGATCGTCGCCAGTGCCAGCACCTGGGTTCGCCTCAGGTTGGTTTCGACCTGACCAAACCCAATGTCCACGATTTTGTCAGCCTTCCAAAGATTGCCCGGTGTGTTGGCAGCCGCGATGAGCGCTTGTACGAACTGTTGCTGCCGAGCGGTTCGTCGCACGTCACCCGTATCGGTACCATTCGGCCGCTCTCAGTCATCCGATAGCGGTTCACCTCGCGGAAGCGCACGAAGCCAACTGCTTGCTCGCCGTTGATATGTTGTGGGCCTTTGGGAAGGTCGACATGAAGATCGCCCCAACTGTCGTCGTATTTCATCTTGTCGATCGTTTCGACCTGGATTCCTCCGACGGCATCGACAATCTCCCTGACCGCATCTGGCTTTACCACAAGGTAGTTGTCAATGGTGAGCGCGAACTGCTTCTCGATTGTCGCTTTGATCAGTTCAACGCCGCCGCGCGCAAAGGTGGCGTTGATCTTGCCGCGCTTCCCATCAGCGCCCTCAATGAAGGTGTCGCGGGGAATAGAAACCGCAGAGATCGCCTTGTTTTCAAGGTCCACCGACATGAGCATGATCGTGTCGGCTCTCGAATTCTTCGTGTAGGCAATGCCCTTGCGATCTCGATTGTAATCCTGACCAAGCAACAAGAGGGTGATTCGGTCTTGTCCGGGGAACAACCCACGTGGATTCGTAATCCCTTGCCAGACCTCACCCATGCTGACGCCCTCGGTCCTAAAGGAACTCAAAACTTGATAGGCTTTGATTCCTCCAACGACGCCCACGACGACGACCAATCCGAGGACGAACGCCAAAACACGGCGTAACTTACGCATTCGCGTCTAAGTGATACCCGGATTGAGCCTTGCCTAGGTGACGGAGCCGCGCTCCTCACGCTTCGGAGCGTTCGGATCCAAAGGGCGTCTTAAGAGGCAACCCATTCCCGTGTCGGATATCCCAATCCCAATTGGTTCCCAGCCTTGTTCTGCCAAGTCATTGAGTCGCTTCTCAAGATTGGTTTGGGTCCCAGCGGCGAGTTTGTATTCCCATTGTGCTGCCATGCTGGGAGTCTTACCCGTTTCTAAGCGTGGCTTGGTTCGAAAATGCTCAATCCCGCGCTTTTCCAATCATCGAGGAATCGTTGTAAACCACTGTCAGTTAAAGGATGCTTGGCGAGCATCTGCACGATCTTGAAGGGCATCGTTGCCACATGAGCACCACAGTTGATCGACTGAACCACATGAAGCGGGTGCCGTATTGATGCGACAAGAACCTCGCTCTCAAACCCGTAGTTCTCAACCATGCGAACAGTGTCAGCAACTGCGTCCATCCCATCGCCACTGATGTCATCAACCCGACCTACAAAGTTCGAAATGTATGTGGCGCCGGCCTTCGCAGCCAATAATGCCTGAGTCAGAGTGAATACCAAGGTCACGTTCGTGCGGATGCCACGGTCAGAAAGCGTCTTCACAAGACGAATCCCCGGCTCAATGAGGGGTACCTTGACAACAATCTGCTCGTGCCATGAAGAGATTTCCAAGGCCTCTTTTAGCATGGTCTCGTAATCAGTCGCGACAACCTCGGCGCTAATGGCTCCGCCCGGAACAAGGTCACAAATCTTGAGGACTGTCTCGCGAAAGCCCTTGCCCGTCTTCGCGATGAGCGTCGGATTGGTCGTGACTCCGTCCAAAATGCCAAGTTCTGCGGCCAAACGGACTTCATCAAGGTCGCCAGTGTCAACGAAGATCTTCATGGGGTTCTTCCGGGAGAAGTGGCGCGGACGAAGGGATTCGAACCCCCAACCCTCAGTTCCGAAGACTG
>CALMEF010000020.1 GCA_937862825.1 uncultured Armatimonadota bacterium | reverse complement strand
GCAACGCGTTTTTGAGGGGTAGTCTGCTGCTTTGGAGGGAGGCCCGCCTCTCGGTCACCATGTGCGGCCTGGTTAAGATTCATGAAGTCCATATCAATCTCGTTCCAAGGGAGTTCGAGATTGAATTGGGAGTGCAGGTGAAGAATGGGCTTTCTAAGTTGCGTGAGACCACCGATCCACATCTTTGCCGGCGAAAATGTGTGCATCCAAAGGATCAAGCCTGCGCACTTGGGGTCCCGATTCGCCTCAAGGCAAAGGTCTCGGATGGCACCTGGGTCCGTCATCACCGGTTTGAAAACGATTTGAACGGGTAAGGACTCGGACAGCGCTTGGGCCATCTGTTTTGAGTTGGCGGCGACTTGGCGCAGTGTGTCCGGGCCATAGAGATGTTGGCTTCCGGTCACGAACCAGACTTCTGATGGTGATAACTGAGCGACGGTTGTCATTCGATTTGATCCTAGATTATCCGACCTGGTTTCTGCGGGCGGCAACTTCGATTCCGCGTTGGACGAGCATGAAGGATAGGAGAAGCAGCCCGATGACAATGCGAGTCCACCAAGAACTCAACGTGCCTTCGAATGTAATCGCCGTCTGAACTACCCCGATTGTCAAGATGCCAAGCAAGGTGCCCAATACCGATCCATATCCCCCGGACAGCAAGGTCCCCCCAATAACTACGGCAGCGATCGCATCCAGTTCGAGCCCAGTACCGGAAACGGCGTTGCCAGACGACGTATACAGGGTGAAAAGGATCCCCCCGAGACTCGCACAAACCCCGCTGAGCACATAGGTTGAAATGAGTGTTCGTTCTACGGGAAGCCCCATGAGCCGTGCAGAGCCAATGCTTCCCCCAATAGCGTAAACCGTACGGCCGTAGCGGGTTTGACGAGCCACCACTGCGAGCAAGACGACGATGAGTATGAAGATGATCCCGGGGATCGTTAGTGAAGCCTTGCCCGGTAGGGCCAGCGACCACTCGCTAAGCGACTTGAACAGTGGATGCTCGATTTGGAGCGACTCCTTGCTAAGGTTCAGCGCCAACCCACGGCATAGGAACAGGCCAGCGAGCGTGACTAAGAATGGAGGGAGTCCCTTCTTCGTGATTAACAACCCCTGACCAAACCCCAAGAGCGCGCCGATCCCAAGGGTGAGACCGAAGACCGGGACGGGATGCCAGCCCCATGCGCCAACACCCTTGGCGATAAGAATGCTCGCCAGTCCGACCATCGAACCCACTGAAAGGTCGATTCCGCCGGTTAGGATAACGAACGTTAAGCCGACTGCAACGACACCCAGGAAGGCATTGTCAGCGATCAAGTTCATGAAGACACGGAGGGTTACAAAGTTGTCGAACCGCGAGCCTGCGACAGCAATCAAGACTATGAGGACGAGCGCGGTAACAATGATCGGCAATCGATCCTTCATGCTTTCGCTCTCCCCAAGCGCAAGTTACCGGATGACACTTGCATCAAGCACACCGCGATGATAATGGCGGCTTTCACCACCAAAGTCGCCTCTGGCGACACGCCTCGCGTTAGAATGGTTGTGGTTAGGGCTTGCATGAGCAGGGCGCCGATTATTGAGCCCGCGAGTGAGAAGCGTCCCCCGGCCAGTGCCGTACCACCAACGCTCACCGCCAAGATTGCGTCAAGTTCCAAGTACAGCCCCGCGTTGTTAGCATCCGCGGCTTGGATGTCCGCGGTGATGATGAGTCCAGCCACCGCCGCACATAGACCGGACAGCGTATAAACCAGCGATTTCAGCGCTTTCGTGTTGATGCCAACATACTTTGCGGCTGCGCTGTTACTCCCGGTTGACTCCAACAGTAAACCAATCCCAGTCAACCTTGTTAGGCCTGCGAAGACAAGGAAGAAGATCGCCAGGATCCAGGCTGCGTTTGGGACGCCCGCAAACGCTCCACGGCCTATCTCGGCGAAACTTGGGACGTTGGACGTGACGGTTTGCCCGTTCGCAAGCAGTTGGGCAATGCCGCGTCCGGTTACCATCAAGGGCAAAGAGGCGACACTGGGATGTAACTCCACTAC
>CALMEF010000019.1 GCA_937862825.1 uncultured Armatimonadota bacterium | reverse complement strand
ATATGTTCACGGCACCATCAACAGGTCTCAGCCGTCCATCTAGTCCGAGTTCTCCGAGCAAAAGCGTGTCCTCTAACTCAGATCGCGGAACCGTGCCATTCGCCGCCAAGACCGCAATGGCAATCGGCAGGTCCAGCGCTGGTCCTTCCTTGCGAACATCTCCGGGTGCCAAGTTGCAGATGATATGGAAGTTCGGCCAAACGAGTTCGGAGTTCGAGATGGCGCTCTTTACTCGAACCTGGCTCTCTTGGACGGCCTTGTCTGGCAGGCCAACCATGGTGAAGTTACCACCGTCCATTTTGGGCTGTCGGAAGTCGACTTCGACTGTAACCAAAGATGCTTCAATGCCGACAAGCGTCGCCGAAAACGCCTGGGCAATCATGGTTCGGCTATCGTACCACTTGAGGCATCCGACGGATTTTGCTGAAATTTGAGAGTCAACATGTTGACAAAATCTTTTCCCGTGGCATAAAGGATATGAGACATCGATTTTGCTCAATCCTTAAGCATTCTTTAACACCCGACCTCAGTGGGCCGCTAATCGTCGTGGCTCTCAAGAGCCTTAAGCGTTGGTCGCTCAAGTTGGACCGAAAGCAGAAGCCCCGCGGGTAGGAGAGCACCCAGAATCACGTAGGCTCGGTCTAGCGTCGAAATGCCCGACAGCGACGAAAAGGATTGGGCGAGGTAGGCCATTCCTGCAAAGCACACCACCAAACTTACGCCATACGGGAGAAGCGGTAACGAGCCCTCAGACCTGCGCGATCTCAACCACAGGGCATAGGGTGCGATGCTCAAGACCAGGACGGCGAAGACCGCGTAGCGAGAGAACCGGAAGTCCGCTTTGAGTAGGTCATACCCGGTTCCGTGAACGAGTTTGACCAGTAGCATCCCCCCGATTGCGGCACAAGCGAGGCTTTGGAGTCGCCAAATGGACTTGCTTCTGGGAAACCGTAGGGTGAGGAGGTAACTGAGAGATTGGAGGATAAGGAAAGAGGCCAGGAATGCTGGCACCCCGGCAATCAGCAAGTGACGCCGGGTCGATCCAGTAAGAACTTCAATCTGGTGTGGCGCAACCCAACCAGCCATTGAAGCGATTTGAGGTTCGGCAGCAACTGCACCTCTCTCCAGACCAGATAGGAACTGGTCAATCTCCGCATGAGTCTGTTTCGGTTTAATGCCGGAGAGAGAGGATCGTAATTCGGTGCGGACGGCATCCTTGGAGCGCAGTAAGCCAGCGTTGAGGGCTCCAACTTCACTGAGCATGTTTGCCGAGACAAAACAGGTTACGCTCGCAATGGCAAGGGAGATAGACACATGCTTGACGACCAGAGTGTGCGCTGCTCGGTGGGCTTCGCTGTTCTTTCCAGCATCAATGGCCTCTAGGCCGAGGAGCACAGCAAGTACCGTGATAGCAAATCCTCCGAGGCTTGCGAGGAGTCCAGAGTAGTTGGTCGCCAGAACGCCGTAGTCAAGGCTGACCAAATCCTTGACTGGTTCGGTTACCAGGAGGCTCATCCCAACAAACAGGATGAATCCCACGTAAATGCCCTCTCGCTCCCAGTTAACCCTCATTATCCTGCCTCCCTGGTAATCTACCCTTCGTGCCACGAGTCGAGTTCGGGAGGACGAATATTGCCGTTCCCCAGGCTTGGGTGCGTCTCGCGAACGATGGTGATCGAGAAACGATTGCGCGACATGCCCTTGACTCGGGATCAGTCATTGATCTCGGCGGGCAACACGGACTTTGGGGACAGTTTCTGCGCGGCGAAGACTTTTTGCTTCATGTAGAAGGGCCATCCGGGCTAAAAAACTCGCCTACTCGCGAGCATGCCGCGAACATCACGGAGGCACATATTATTGAGGTTTTGTGCGCATTGGGTCGGGAAACGATCGACTTTTACACACTGAACTCTGTCGCGCCTGCTGAGGCGCTGGAAGGCTTTTTTGAAACGATTGAGAGCGCCCGCCATGAAGGGCATGTCCGTTACTTGGGTCTTAACTTAACTTTGCCGGGGTCCTTCGAACTTTGGCGGGCTAACGACGCCTTTGAGTACGTCCTTGTTGCCGGAGAAGGTGACGCGTCGTTCTCTGGACTGACAAGATCGGCAACAACCGATCCAAGAGCGAGTTCTTTAGCCAAAGAGCGTCGAGTCGGTATTGTCGGCGTGGGAGGTTCTGAGTGACCGTTGGCATCGTGGGTATGGGCGCTGCTGGTCTGCTGGCTGCCTTGCGACTTCAAGAAGCCGGGATCAAAACCAAACTTTTCGAGGCTAGGCAACGCACTGGTGGTCGTATTCACACCATTCGTGTCGGTGACCTTCAGTACGACGCTGGCGGGGAATGGCTGGATGCTGACCACGAGCGGTGCCTAACACTCTGCAACGATTTCGGATTGGAGATGCTCGCGACGGGGTCTTGGCCTAGGGACATCTATTACGGCGAAGAGCACTGTACCGAAGCCACGTTATGGTCGGAAGCCCTTGAGGACGACCTGCGCGTGGAGGCGGCGGCTCGAGAACTCTGCCGGAATCTCAAGCCGATCCCTTGGGAGAACCTTGAGCACGGGGACCTAGACGAGGCCACGCTCGGGGACTTTCTGAGGGCAAGCACGCACAGTGCAAGGGGGCTTTGGTGGAAGACAGCCCAAGCACGTAGCGACGAAGGCGATGAGCCTGATCGGATTGGCCTGCTCGGTTGGCTTTGCGGCTATCGACATTACCTTGAGCGAGACGACGACGTGATGAGTGCCTACCGGGTTCAGGGAGGCATGCAACGCCTGACCGACGCAATCGCTGACCGGATTGTCGAACCCATACAGTTGGGTAAGGTTCTCAAGCGTGTTGCGCAAGATCAATCTGGGGTGACCTTGGAGTTTGAAGGGTACTCCGAAAGGGTAGACCGAGCGATCTTGACTCTCCCCCCGCCCGCCCTCGAACGAGTCATTTTTGACCCGGCTTTACCAAAAGATAAGCGGTGCGCGGTCGAAGCCTGTGGCATGAGCCGCACCATCAAGATTGTGCTTGAGTTCTCCGAACCGTGGTGGATGGAGATGGGCTCGCGGGGGAGCATCCATACGATCCTCCAACTACAGCAACTTTGGCAAGGATCTCATGGAGGGCGCCCTGTGCTCACCTCTTACATCTGTGGCGATGATGCCGATTTTTATCGAAGCAAGACCGCGGCTGTCCGACATGCGTATGAGGAACTCCTCCTCATCTGCCCACAAGCGGAGGGCAAGTTTGTGGGTGGATGGTTGCATGATTGGGTTGGCGATCCCTACGCCTTTGGTGGCTTTAGCCACCTGGCCCCCGGATATGTTCTTGAGCACATGCGACATATGCCTGAAGCCTATGGCAACATCCACTTCGCTGGCGAGCACACGGCGAGTTGGACCGGCTTCATCGAGGGCGCATTTGAGAGCGCGGACCGGGTTGTGGACGAGGTTCTGAATGCGTGAACTATATCGAAATTTTCGCTGGTTTGAAGATGATTCGCCACAGTCAATGCTCGTTGAGAACGGCGTGGTGTTGGAGCGCGGAGTACTCGGTGAAATCAACTCGGTGGACGCATCCTTCGACTTAGAAGGGGCTCTGCTTCACCCCGCCTTTGTTGACTCGCATTGCCACATCCTACCAACGGGGCTTGACCTCCAGAAACTCAATCTGGGCTCATGCGATACACCCGAGGAGGTTTTGCAGGCCGTTGCCGATCGGAATCAGCAGATGCCTGAGGGAGAGTGGCTTCGTGCCGTGCTTTATGATCAGACTAAGTTCCACTCCGGAGAGCATCTGACCCGGGATGATCTTGACCGAATCTCCGCAAGTAGGCCCATTGTTCTCCGGCACGTGAATGGGCACGCGAGTATCGCGAATACGGCGGCATTGCTCGCGGCGGGCGTTACGGAGGACGAGCCAGATCCTGCAGGAGGTACGTTCGTTCGTGATGCCTCGGGCCGCATCACAGGCGTTCTCCTTGAACATGCTCACGAGCGCGTTTTCGACGCAGGCCCGAAACTTCGGGTTGACCAGATGGTCGAGGCGATTCTGGCTGCGGGTCACAAGATGTCAGAACTTGGGATCGTTGCGGCCAGCGATATGATGACTGGCCGATATGACCTGCTCAGCGAACTCGACGCTTATGTAGAGGCGGCACGACAAGGATGCCCAATCCGAACACGTCTGTACGTCCAATGGGGCACCGTATTCGGGCCGAGAGGTATTGGATTGGATCGGTTCGTTGAACGAGCCAACACGATAAAGTCAGATTCTGTTCGAGTGGCTGGAATCAAGATATTCGCCGATGGGGCCATTGGCTCAAAGACGGCAGGCATTTACGGCTCATATCAGGATGAATCGCCGTCCGAGACGAGCGGCAAACTCATCTACTCGCCCGAAAGGCTGATTGAAATGGTCAAGACTGCATCGGATGCTGGCTTCCAAGTTTGCGTGCATAGTATCGGCGATTGGTCAACTGACAAAGTTCTTGATGCTTTTGAAGCATCAGGCGATCCTTCGCGGCATCGGATTGAGCACGTCATGCTGCTCAGCGACGCCCAGATTGATCGAATTGCGCGCCTTGGGTGCTTCGCGACGATGCAGCCTGAATTCCTTATGCGGCTTGGTCACGCGTATCGTCGCAATCTCGGCGAAGCACGCGCCGCTCGGCTGAAACGTGCCAACTCTTGCCTGAAGGCTGGAGTCAAACTCAGTTTTAGTTCCGATCGGCCCATCGTGTCTGGCAATCCAAGGGATGGCATTCAAACCGCAACTCGCCGACCCGAGGGCTTTGACTCCTCAGAAAATGTGCGTCTAAGGGATGCTTTGCGACTCTACTCAGCATCCGGTGACGAGGTCAATGGGGATCATCCTTCGCTCCTGATGCCGGGGCAACGAGCGCAATGGCTGACGACGTAGGTTAGTAAACTGACCAATCGTGAGGTTACATCGGATGTGCCTGGTTGAGCCGCCCGTTTTGCGTGGTACTGGCTCTTACGAAGTTAGCAGACCCGAGAATCGCTGGGACCAACCTGCCGAAAGGTGGATGTTTCTTTGGCTTTGGCATAGCGGAATCTTCACCTGTAATGCCGTGCCCTATGCGTTCTCGCCTGGCACTATCTTTGTGATTCCGCCTCGGAGCAGATGCGTACTTGAGACCGGTCCTGACGGAAGGCCGTTCCAGGTTTACAGCCATTTTGTTCCGAGCCAAGCACCTGGATACGAGGTTGGCATTCCGTTTCAGTCAACGTTAAAGCCAGACGTCCAAGCGACCTTTGGAAGGTTGTTCCTTGAATCCATGGACGTCTTCACTCACACGGAAGCGTACAGCAAGTCCTTGATTTGGTCAATGCTTTGGTCCATCAGTTGCGACGCAACGACCATTCGGATGGACATCCGCCTTGAAACGGCGGAACGATTAATGCGGGAGCGCATCGCTGAACCTATCCGGATTGCGCAGATTGCCGAGGAGTTGGAAATCAGCCACAACCAGTTGACTCGCATCTTTCGCAAGGAACACGGAATGACCCCACAGGACTATCTTCGCAATCTGCGGCTAGGTATAGCTGTCCGCTTGTTGGCAGGTTCGCCAACCCCGATCAAGACGATTGCGGCGGCGGTAGGGATGCCTGATCTCAAAGTCTTCAACCGATTTATTAAAGACAACTTGGGCCTTCCGCCCAGTCAGGTGCGCGAACAGCGCTCGACTCTTGACCTGAATCGAGCGCTGATTGTGGAGTGAATGAGCCTTAGGCAGTCTTTCTGCGGCGAAGCAAGCCAATAACGCCAAGGCCGATGGCGGCAATGGTTCCTGGCTCAGGAACAGGATTCATGCTGGCAACGCCAACCAAATCGGGTCCATCGTGTCCCAGAGCCTGGGTGGCTTGGAACCGGTAACCGAGCAACCCTGCTCCACTCGTCGCAGCATACAACGAACTTGTGTCGATACCCCAGCCGCCGACCCTCTGGCTGCCATCAATTTCGGTCGTGTCGATTGAAAAGCCAGCCGCAGTCTGCTGATTTGCCGCCAGATCAATATAGGAGGACGTTGCGCTGATGCCCGAGTTCGTTTGGTAGAGGCCATAGACCCGCATACCGCTGTTCATTCCGCGCTCAAGAATCAGAAGATGCGCCTGGCCAGCGTTGGCAACAAGTGTTTGACCGCCGCCAAACATCAGATCCAGGGTGTAGTCTGGAGTTACTCCTTCCCCATCAATGATCCAGTTCAGATTCTTGTTCGTATTGCTGAAGACATTCGACAGGCTCGTGTTACCTGCAAATGATGCTGAGTCGTCACCTCGATCCGGATTGCCAGCGATGGTGTTGCCGGTTTCAATGTTGATGTTTTGGGTCCACCCGTAGGTGCCCTGATTGTTTGTGATGGAACCGTCGTTCCAAACCTCGAAACTCGCTTTGTCAAAGGTGGTTGATCCGCTGAGGTAACCCGTTGTGACAAAGACATCTTGCTTTGGCAACGTCGTGTTTGATACCCCACTGCCAATCGCTGAAATGCTAGAAACTTGGGCCTGTGCGGCCACACTGAGCGCGAGTACCATCGCGCATGATATGGTTAGATTTGCTCTCATCTTTCTGTTCTCCGCGCGAACTGCGCGTAATCCGAAGAGCAGCAAGGTCTATACCAAAAGTTGTATCTAGGTTCTCAACTTGCTCAATTGCCTGCATTTCGTATACTTGATCTGCTTTGCGCGAACTTGATCGAGTCAGGGAGATTTGTCTCGGCTTGCCGGATGTGAATGAGAAAGCGAGCCACGGGGAGCCGACTTGGTTTGTCAAGAAGCGGACTTTTGCTTCGTTTGCCTTTCATCATCATGACAACCGGGTCGCGGTTTGGTGCGCCGCACCGCCAGGAATACAGGAGTTGCTGATCGGAAGTTCGCCGAACCAGTTCTTTCGACCGCCATACGTCGGACCCAGTGGCTGGGTTGGCATCTACCTTGACGTCGACGTGGACTGGGACGAGGTTGGAGAGATTCTCAGGCAGGCGCACGCTCATATAGAAGCGAAGTCGTCTCGAAAGCGATAAGCGGGGTCAGTCCATTCCAAGCCGTACGTTCACTTCATGGCACGCGCCCTTGAATAACTCGGTGTAGCCGCACTGGTTGCGTTTTCAGAATCGTGCACCGCACAGAAGGCACCGCTCGCTTCCCGGAGTGCACCGAGATGTAGTTAAGACTTTGGAAAGAGAGGCGACCTCCATCAGCGTGATCCTGACACTTTCAGATCAGAGCGACCATTCGAGACGGTTGAAACCTTGCGCATCTGAAATCAGTATGATATCATGACGGTATCAACAGGAGGACAATGATATGAAACATGAAAAGACAATCCGGGTCGCATCTGGGGGAGGAATGCTTGCCTTGGTCATTCTGCTCTTCCCCGCACTGGTGGCGGCCACCATATGGCTTGCAAAGCGAGCCGAGGATGGTGATCCGATTCCTGGAACACCAGCCCTTGCCGTAGTGCTCGGCTTGGTGTTCTTAGCATGGTGTTTTGCGTTACCTGGCTTCTTTATCGTTGAACCAAACGGTAGCAAGGCGCTCGTTCTGTTTGGAAGCTATAAGGGAACAGTCAAGGACAGCGGCTTCTATTGGACAAACCCGTTCATGACGAAGAAGCCGATCAGCCTTCGAGCCCGAACGCTCAATGGTGAGCGCCTCAAGGTAAACGACCACGACGGAAACCCGGTCGAAATCGCTGCGATCATCGTGTGGGCAGTGAATGACACTTATGAGGCCCTGTTCGAGGTGGATAACTACGAGCAATACGTGGCACTCCAAAGCGAAACGGCGGTCAGGCATCTTGCCCAATCGTTCCCGTACGACGGTGACGAGTCGAACATTTCACTTCGGAGAAATACCGACGAAGTGAGTGAGCACTTGAGGACCGAGTTGCAGGAGCGCTTAAAGCTCGCAGGAGTTGACGTGATTGAGGCACGTCTCGCCCACCTTGCATACGCTCAAGAAATCGCCGGTGCGATGCTTCGAAGGCAGCAAGCGAGTGCGATCCTCGCGGCTAGACAGATCATCGTTGACGGCGCGGTTGGAATGGTCGAGATGGCCGTTCACAAACTAGACCAAGATGAGACGCTCAAACTCGACGACGAGCGCAAGGCCGCGATGGTATCGAACTTGATGGTCGTACTTTGCAGTGACCACTCTGCTCAGCCAGTCATCAATACGGGCACCCTGTACGGCTAACATGGCTGAAAAGAAATCCTTCCTGCTCCGCATCAGCCCGGAACTTTGGGAGGATCTCCAGCGCTTGGCCGACACCGAAATGCGGAGCGTGAACGCTCAAATAGAGTTCATGCTCCGCCAGGCGGTCAGGCAAAGAATCCGACGGGACGACGATCCCGACGCAAAGAAAGAGGCCCCGTAGGCGAATGCCTACAGGGCCCTTACTCGGACACTTTACTTCTTCGAAGTGATAACCACGTGTCCCGTGGCTGGATCGTAGGTAACGTCCACGTTGAGCGACTTCTGCAGGAAGCTCAACGGCACCACGGTTCGGCCTCGCTCAATGAACGGTGCCAGTTCCAACTCGACCGGGATGGAGTTCACTTTTGCGAGTTTGTCGCCGATCTTGATGTAGATATGGTTGCCATCACCCTTCGCATCAAGCGACTTTGAAGCGTGCGACCATTCGACCTCACCGCCAGCCTGCTCGAATAGATGTCGGAACGGCGTCAGGGGAATTCCATTCTCAACACGAGGTGCTACGTCGAAACTAACGGGCGTTCCGTTAACCGAGATATCGTAGGGCCCACTCACTGGCAACCGGGTGCCATAGGTTACTGCAAGGGTCTTCGTTGCCCGTGCGGCTGTGGTCGCCGCTCCCGCAGAAGCCTTGATCGAAACAACGGGTTTGGTAACTTGAGGAACCACTGGCTTCGAGGCCGTCGGCGTGGTCAGCCGAGAACCTGCTGCAATCGCCGCGGTCGGCTTGGTGGTTCGAATGCCAATGGTGCCACTTGCTTGGGCCGAGACCTTTGGATTGGACATCGTTCGACCAGCGGCGAGTGAAGGCACAGCGCTTGCTGCATTTCGAGCGGCGGCAACCGCCGAACTCGTACTTGACTTCAACCCGGATGCGGCTCCAACGACGGCATTAGAGGTATTGCCAATTGGCTTGAGGTCAACTGGGGCAGCAACGCGCTCCGTTCGACCACCTGGATTGTTGACAAAGACTTTGGTTTTTTTGGTCTTGAGCGTGGCGTTGTTTTCGTCAACGACCCATGCCTCAATCTCGTGCCAGCCATTGGCTTCGCGCTCCGTATCCCACACGAAGGAGTATGGGAGGGTGTTTTGCATCGCACGAAACTGATTGTCAACGAAGAAACTTACAAACACGCTTTTGAACTCACGACCGAGGCCAACGGTAATTTCGACCGGACCTTGCACCGTTGCACCCATTTTGGGAGTGTTCAAGAAAATCGGACCATTCGCGACCTCAACGGTCACTAGTGTCTTTTCGGTACCGATCATCTTTCCATCAGCGTCGAACAGACGGACTTCAACTTGATTGTCTCCGTCGTGTAAGGACTCAATGTCCAGTTCGAACTGCTCCTCTCCTTGAGCCGAGACGTTCTGCAACCTTCGGCTGCTGACGCTTACGCCGTTGAGTCTTATCTCAATAATGGCCACCGGCGAGCCGGCGAACTTAACGTTTATCGTCGTGTTCTTCGGCTTGGAGATCTTAACTTGAGTCTGGTCGATGGCAGTGGCATTGCCAAAAACAGCAAGCGCTGCGAGGCCTGCCAAGGCAATCATGCGCACAAAACGGGTTTTCTTCATCGCTAATGGCCCTCTCAAAATCCCGTAGTTTGGGATAGTGGGTCTATTCTTGCAATGAAAGGACGCCAAAGTCAAGTGCCTTGGTTCGGCAAGAATGCGGGGATGCCCGAAACTAAGCAGCTTCGGGCATATCGCACATGGGTTTTGGCGCGGAGGCTTCGAGGAGTTCCAGACCGTTTCTGGCCTTCTCCGGGAACGACGCGTACCCAATCTCAACTCTTATCGAACCGTTTTGTCCGAAGCGGCCCGCCATCCACTCTGCAACTTTGCAGAAAAGTCGTTGTCGGACGATCAAAGTGTCAGATCCCGTGGCTGGCAACAAGACACCAAACCCAGTCGATTCATATCGACAGACGACGTCGAGACGTCGCACGTGGCTTCGAATGAACTCGGCGGCATCGGCCAAGAAGTCCGTCACGCTCGACGCCCCATAGAACTTCTTCAGCGAATCCAATCCGCGGAAGTTCAATAGGACCAGTCCAACCGCTGCACCTTCGCAGGAGGCGCGATGAACTTCTTCGCAAACTCGATTTCGAAGATAGGCGTCTGTGTACGCACCAACTTGATCGTCAATGACATCGTAGTCGACAACTTCGGCTTCGCGCTTGAGGACTCGGTCCCGCTCGGCTTCAGCAGTCAAGATCTTTCTGAGTTTCGCAAGCGACTGGCGCAGGATGTGCGAAACGTAGTTGTTGGAGATCCCGAGTTTGGTGGCGATTTCCGTTTGATTCATCGAATCAAAGTGGAAGTGGATGAGCACCTGCTTCTCGAGGTCGCGCAACTGATTCATCGCGCCTTCAAGAACGAGTCGCTCCTCAACGCTCAGCTGTTCAGGGCAAAACTCCGCCGCGTCCAGCTTGTCAACATCGCTGTCCGAGTCTTCATCTGACTGCGGCGTTGCATCTAATGACGTCAACTTGAGCAGTTCTTGGCTGGCGAAGACATCGACAACCGATGACTCGCTGATCCCCAACTCGTCGGCGATCTCTCGCTCGGTGGGAACTCGGCCCAAGGTCTGCTGCAACATGTTCGCGCATCGGTTAACCCTAGTTCGAAGTTCCTGCATCCAGGCTGGCTGCCGAATAACCTGCGACTTGTCTCGCAGATAGTGCTTCATCTCTCCCGAGATCAGGTAGGTCGCGTAGGTGCTGAATCGAACGCCAGCAGACTGGTCGAACTTGTTCAATGCGTTCAGGAGACCTATGAAGCCCACTTGGCACAAGTCCTCGAAGGGCTCCATACCACTATATTTTCTCGCCGTCCTCTCAACGATGTTCGCAAAGGCGCTTAAGATTGAATCCTTCAGTTCGGGTTGCGGGTCTTCCATGTACCGCGCGACCAACTCCTCGGGATCCCGTTGCAATGCAAAAGGTTCTGACATTCACCACTCCTTAGTTTCAGTTTGTTGGGCCAGCCCATCCTTGGCTGGTTGCCCCCTGCCTCCTTCCTGGATTCGGGGACACGTATTCGGTTGTATTCGGGGTTTCTCTTACGAAACCTTGTTGACGAGAGTAAAGATTGGGGTCATGACTGAGATGGCGATGAAGCCAACGACCACGCCCATGAAAATGATCAACATCGGCTCGATCATCGAGGTCAAGCCCTTGACAGTGGCTTCGACCTCGCTATCGTAGAAGTCGCCAACTTTGACGAGCATTTCTGAAAGGCGACCGGATTCTTCGCCGACGTCGATCATGCAGGTGACCATCGTGGGGAACAAACCGGACGCTGCCAGCGGCGCTGACAACTTCTGACCCTCGCGAATGCTGATCCTCGTGTTCTCCACCGCGTTTGCGAGCACCTTGTTTCCAAGCGTCTCACCAACGATCTCGAGGCTCCGCATCATCGGGACACCGCTATTGATCAGCGTTCCGAAGGTTCTAGAGAATCTGGCAACACTCATTTTCAGCGAAAGTTCGCCTACGATCGGAAACTTCAACTTGAAGTAGTCCATTTGATAGCGCCCCTTCTCAGTCTTCCCATAGGCCTTTAGCCCAAAGAAGGCGCCAATGGCCATCAGGACCATCAACCACCAGAAGGCTTGAAAGAAGTCGCCAACCTTGAACAAGGTCGCTGTTATCGTCGGCAGCTCAACGTCCATGCCCTTGAAGATGTCCTTGAACTTGGGAAGCACGAACGAAAACAGGGCGAAAAGCATGATGACCGAGAAACAGAGCACGAGAACCGGGTACATCATCGCGCTTTTGATCTTGCCGCGAATCTCGGTTTCGTACTCCAAGAACCCTGCCAATCGATCCAGAATCTCATCCAAGATTCCACCGACTTCAGCAGCACGAATCATGTTCACGTACAGCTTGGAAAACACCCTGGGGTGCTTGACCATCGCTTCATTCAGCGCAAGTCCTCCCTTAACGTCGGCTGTAATACCTTCCACCGCCTGTTTGAGCGCCATATCCTTTGTCTGACCGCTCAGGATCTCCAAGCAGCGCAGAATCGGGATACCCGCATCAATCATCGTCGCAAACTGACGCGAGAAGATGACGATGCTCTTTGGCTTCATCTTCTTGGCCGTGGCTTTCGCTGCAGATTTCTTTGACTGCTTGATCTCAAGCACGGTCATCGACATGTCGCGAAGTTTGGAAATGACCAACTGTTCGCTGTCGGCCTCCATCGTGCTACGCACTTGTCGCCCGCCGGCATCGATGGCTGTATAAGCAAAGACTGGCATGATTTCACCCCGCTGGCGATTTGAATTCGCCCGCGACATTAGGGATATCGGCGACTGAATTGCAGATACTCAACGGGCAATTTCGAGTTTTTCTTAGAAATGTGGAAAAACCAGTAGCCGTGACGGGCTGATCGAGCCTGGGGTACCTTCACGGACCATGCTCGCGGTGATCGCAACCCATAACTTGAAGAAAGGTGGAGAGATGCTCATCATCCTGTCTCGCCGACTTCCAAGAATCCAGTTTAGGACCTTGCAGGACTACCCTTCGGCTCCAGAGCCAGAGGAGTCTGGTGCGACCTACGCAGAAAACGCGGTGATCAAGGCGGAGAGTGCCTACCGCGCAACCGGCGAGTTGTCTATCGCTGACGATGCTGGGCTCGAGGTCGATGCTCTGGGTGGTGCTCCAGGGTTGTACTCGAAGAGGTTTGCCGGACTCGATGTGCCTTTCGACCAAAAGATGGCCATCATTCTTGAAGAGTTGTCAGAGGTTCCTGCGGGTCAACGGTCGGCGCGCTTTCGGTGCTGTGTGGCTGTTGCTCATCACAAGGGGACCGAAGTTTTCGAGGCAACATGCGAGGGTCGAATCGCGCGCGAGCCGAGCGGTGGCGGAGGGTTTGGATACGATCCGATCTTCTTCATTCCCGAATTGGGGTGCACTATGGCCGACTTGACTGCCGAGCAAAAGCACGCGGTTAGCCACCGAGGAAAGGTTTTGGCGATGGTTTGCGACTGGCTTGAGGCTGAGTTTGGGCCTAAAGACCCAATTTGAACAAAATCACCACAACCCTTTCCAAGCGAATGGAGTTATTCTTATTGGGTCGGCGCACTTTTCGCGGCGGCCAGGAGACTCGTGGTATGTCTGGAACGCTGAAACTAGGTTTGATCCTTATCGTTGGGGTCGTCGTCGTCGGATGGGCTTTGCAGTTCATCGCAGGTCTATGGGGACTCATTAAGGCCATTGCGATTATCACGGGTGTCGCATTGATCGCCTACGGCCTCATCAACCGAAAAGCGCTCAGTGGCGGTCGTCGCTACCTCCCTTAAGGTCAAAAAAGAGGAACCTGGAGCCAAGGCCCCAAGTTCCCATCCTTATCAGCAAGTCCTAGCTTTTAATACTTCGCGTCCGGGAAATAGTATTCCTTCGCGTTCTCGGGCGTGATCATTTCCACGTCCAACACCAGATGCTTTGGCATGAATTGCTTGGACTGATCCTTGCCAGCGCGCAACATTCCCGCGGCCGTCTGAATACCCACGGCGATCATTGAAGGTGGGTAGGTAATGTTTGCCGGGAACATCGGGTCACCGTCCATAACGCGCTTGACGATGTCCTTCATACCGGCACCGCCCAGAATCCAAATATTCTTATCGCGACCTGCTGCCTTTAGCGCGGTCTCAACTCCAAGTGCCATGTCGTCGTCAGAAGCCCAAATCGCATCGAGCTGTGGGTGAGCCACCAGCATGTTCTGCATCACCTTTTCGGCCTTCTCCCGATTCCACATGCCACTATCCTGAGCCACGATCTGAATGCCCGGGTTCTTCTTGAAAACTTCCATGGCCGCGTTCACGCGATCTGTATTGACCGTACTCGGGATGCCTTCAAGGACCGCGATCTTGCCCTGGCCACCCAATTTCTGAACCATAAACTCGGCGGATTTCCGGCCGAAAGCCTTGTTGTCACCTTCGATGAACACGTCGGCGACCGGCTTCGTAAACCCTCGATCAACGTTGATGATCAAAATGCCGGCGGCATGGAGTTTCTCGGCGATCGGCGTCAATGGCGCACTCTCGGTAGCCAGAATGACCAAACCATCCACGCCCTGCGTTTGGAGGTTCTCCAGGTCTGAAATCTGCTCGCCCGGCTCCTTCGCATCCTCAATAATCCAATCAATGTCCGGGTGCAACTTTGACGCCTGCTCTGCCCACCACTTGACGCCCGCAGTCCATCCGTGGTCCGCTGCAGGAATGGACACGCCAATTTTGTAGCGCTTACCACTCGGGCTTGGAGAACCACCGGTGGTGGAAGCCGTTTCGCCTCCAGCGGGAGGTTGGCAACCAGCAATGAGCGCTACCGACAGCGCGGCACCGACGAGAGAGAACAATCTTCGTGAAATCTTCATGGTCAGAAAACCTGGTGCAAGTGATACCCGGGTTTTGGAGCAACGTTTCATCGTAGAATGTAAAATGAGCACCGTGCAGGAGAATCCGCGTTTCATTCGCCTCCGTGTAAAGCGGCAGGCTGGCGAGGGCGCTGAGGCGCGCTGGGACACATTCCAAATCGACTATCGAGAGAAACTCAACGTTATCTCCGCCCTAATGGAAGTTCGTCGCAACCCGCAAACCATTAATGGAGAGTCCGTCGAGCCACCTGCATGGGAAGCCGCCTGTCTTGAGGAAGTTTGCGGCTCATGCACGATGAACATCAACGGTTCGATTCGGCAGGCATGCACCGCTCTCTTGGACGACGTTGGCGAGCGAAGTGGTGACTATCTCGATGTCACCCTCGAACCGATGAAGAAGTTCCCCTTGGTTAGGGACCTCATTGTCGACCGATCGCGAATGTTCGATAATCTGATCAAGGTCAAGGCTTGGGTTCCGATTGACGGGTCCTTTGATCGCGGCATGGCAGAGCCACAGGATGACGGCGTTCGACAGATGCGATACGCTCTATCGCGCTGTATGACGTGCGGCTGCTGCATGGAAGCCTGCCCGCAGGTAAATGATAAGTCGGCTTTCGTCGGCCCAGCGGCCGTTGCTCAAGCATTACTGTTCAACTTGCATCCGGTTGGAAAGACCGAAGAAGCAGACCGTTTGGAGTACTTGACATCTGAAGAAGGCATCACCGGATGCGGAAATGCTCAGAACTGCGTGAAGGTCTGTCCAAAGGCCGTACCGCTCACTCAGGCGATTGCCCAGATCAACCGGGACACAACCGTCTACAAACTGCGTAAATGGATGGGGCTAGCACCAAGATGAAACTGATAACGACTCTAATCTTTGCATTGACTACGCTCGTCGCCGTTGCCCAAAACACGGCGCCGAAGGCAACGCTTGAACTTGACATGAAGAAAGCGATGCCTGGGGCCAAACTCACCGGAACCCTGACCGTGGTCTTTGCCGAGGGGCTTCATGCCTATCAGAATCCTCCCTCCAAGGATTACCAAGTACCGCTGACCTTGACCACCGATAGCAAGGGCTTCAAAATCACCCCAAAGTATCCGAAAGGGATGATGCGGGAGTCCATGGGTGAACTGTCCGCGCTTTACGAGGGCACTGTCAAGATTCCGGTGACTATCGAGTTCCCCAAGACTGCTGGAGCGTACACGCTAAAAATCAGCGTTAACTATCAACAGTGCAATGAATCCACTTGCTTTCCTCCAGGAACGGTGGTTGTGGAGTCTAAGGTGACCCTCAAGAAACCGTCCACGAAGAAGATCAACCCGTGAAGACCTTTCGGGTTGGCGGCTTTGAAGTCGGCGCTGGACAACTTTGCGTCATCGCAGGGCCGTGTCTCGCGGAATCTGAGGATCTCTGCATGCAGGTTGCCTCGCACATGAAGCCTCTTTGCGAAGAACTTGGGTTCACCTACGTCTTCAAAGCGTCATTCGACAAAGCAAATCGGACTTCCGCGGGGACCAGCAGGGGTGCCGGGATGGAAGAGGGGTTGAGGATTCTTTCAACGGTGAAAAGCCGTTTTGGGCTCCCCACCACCACTGACATTCACTTGCCCGACCAAGCTGCTCCTGTGGCCGAGGTAGCTGATATCCTGCAGATTCCAGCCTTTCTTTGTCGGCAAAGCGATCTCCTTGAAGCGGCTGCACTCACAGGAAAACCCGTTAACGTCAAAAAGGGTCAGTTCCTCGCTCCCTGGGACACGAAGAACATTGTCGACAAACTCTCGTCCTTTGGGGCACGTGCAGCGATGCTTACCGAGCGAGGGACCTCATTTGGCTACAACACCCTTGTTGTTGATATGCCGGGTTTGGAGACGATGCGATCCTTCGGTGTTCCCGTTTGTTTTGATGCAACCCACTCGGCACAACGACCTGGTGGCGCTGGCGCTTCAAGCGGCGGGAATCGTGATGCGATTTCAGCCCTGACCCGGGCCGCCGTAGCAGTAGGCATTGATGCTTTGTTCCTCGAGGTACATCCCGATCCGGCAAACGCGCTTTCGGATGCAGCGACCCAATGGCCCCTAGACCGGGCCCGCGAGTTGCTTGAGTCCGTTGCGCGGTTGGTCTCTTCAGTTCCAGCGGGTTCGCGCTAAGGCATCTAGCCAAGAACGCAAAGTGCACCTGGACGGATCGTCAACACCGTTTGAATACGTTTGGGAAGCAGATCGCCATCAGCCACAAAACGTCTTGCGCGAAGCAGATTAATGTTCACACCGCTCGATTCACAGTTCCACACTTCGCCAAGGTGCGTTTGACGGCCAACGACCAATCCAACGGCATAGCGAAGCAAGGTCGTACGACGTTCTGGCTGAACAGCGTAGACCGAAAGCAACCCATCGTTGATTGACGCTACGGGGCTCACTGCGAACTTGCCCCCATGGTTCCGGGTGCTGGCGGCGACGAACTGAAGAACGTTGCCCTCGAAGTGAGCCGCATCGGCGTGGATAGTCATCGTGAACGGTCTCGCTGTTCGAACCGCTTTAATCACCCCGGGAAGGTACACCCAGTTGCCAAAGCGATGCTTGGGGAGTGATTTCAGGGCTCCCGCGATGCCCGTGGTGACCCCAATTGAAACCGCGTTCAGAAAGGGCCGCCCATCAATCTCACCCACATCAATCGATTTGGGCTCGGATTTCGAGAGGTGAAACTCCATGGCTTCATCAAGGCGAAGGGGTACTCCCAGCTCCCGCGCCAACGAGTTCCCGGTTCCCAGGGGCAGAATTCCGAGGATCATTTGCCGATCGATCAGGACGGGGGCAATCCTGCTGAGAGTTCCATCACCTCCTGCAACCCAAACCCGCGCTAAGTTCTGAAGTTCATCCAGCCGATTTCGCACGCTGTCGAACTCCCGAAAAGCAATCAGCGGTACCCCAAGAGACTGGGAGACCCCCCGAAGTGCTGGCAACGACCTGCGCCCTTGCCGGGCCGAGAGATTAACCAGGATCGCCTGCGGCTTAGGCGACGTGGGACTCAATCAGCCACCGTTGCAACTCAAAGCGGCCATAGACTTGGGTGAGTAGGTCGGCAGTCGCCGGATCACCTGACTCGCCGGATTGATCAATCCCTTCGTTCAACTGGTCGCCCACGCTCTTGAATGCAGCCGCCAATGCCTTACAGGCTTGTTCGCCAGAGACTTTGCCCGTAGGAAAGGCTTTGATCGTATGACCATCCACGACGCCCTTTGCGGTTCCATCAACGAACGGTCCCAATTGGCGGATTCGCTCGGCAACTTCGTCGATTGCCGCGTAGACCACCTCGGCGGATTTGTCAAAGTGCTCGTGCAGAGCAATAAAGTTGGGCGAAACCAAGTTCCAGTGTGCCGACTTGATCTGATTGTGGAGTTCAATCAGGTTGTAAAGCGTGCTTTGAAGCGTCGACTCAACGGACTCTCCTTTCTTGCTTGGCATAGACTCTTTGACGACGAAGATACGGGGAACGTTCGGCCCTGATATGCAGTCAAACGTAGAGTTACGCAAGGAGAAAGACGATGCTACATTACGCTCTAGTTTTCCTCGTTATCGCGATCATCGCTGCAGTCTTTGGATTCGGCGGTATCGCGGGCACCGCTGCTGGTTTTGCCAAGATTCTCTTCTTTGCCTTCCTGATCATGGCCGTGCTCTCCTTCCTGTTCAAAAGGAAGTAAGTTGCCCCCTCCAGCCGGGTAAAGTCTTCGGGATGAGCGACGGCTCGAAGAACTTGATTTGGCTGGTTCTGTTCCTTCCCCTCATCGGCTCTTTGATCCAGGCGCTTTTCGGCGGTCGGATCATGCGGTCGATGGGCGCTGAGAAGGGCAAGAAAACCCTCGGAACCCTGGCCGTGGCGTTTGTTGCGGTTCCTTTCCTGATCGGGGCGTTTCTGACGTCCCAACTGGCTTCGTTGCCCGCTGAATCCAGACAGGTTATCGTTCACCTGTACGATTGGATCAAGATCGACCAACTCAACGTTCCGTTTGAGGCGATCATTGATCCGCTTTCCATGACGATGGTGCTCATCATCACCGGCATCGGGGCGCTCATCCACCTGTATGCGACCGGATACATGTCGGAAGAGAAAGAGTATCCGAGGTTCTTCACCTATTTGAACCTGTTTGTCGCTTCCATGCTCATCCTGGTTTTGGGCAACAACCTGGCTCTGATGTTTATCGGCTGGGAAGGAGTGGGCGTTTGCTCTTACCTGCTCATCGGCTTTTGGTACAAAGACATCAATAACGCGAAAGCCGCGAACAAGGCGTTCATCGTCAACCGAATTGGGGATTGGGGCCTAACGCTTGGCATGTTCATGCTCGGCACCATTGCGATGCTCAACGCGGACAAACTCGGGATTGCGGATAGTCGCTATCTCAGTTACGATGCGCTTCTTCCGCGGCTGGGCGAGTTGCTATCGCAAAATCCCGGCTGGGCGACCGCGATCGGCTTGTTGCTTTTTGTCGGAGCCTGCGGCAAGTCGGCTCAGTTCCCGCTTTACTTCTGGCTTCCCGACGCGATG
>CALMEF010000018.1 GCA_937862825.1 uncultured Armatimonadota bacterium | reverse complement strand
GTTTGTGGGAACCTCCTGGGGTGTGCGCGCGAAGTTTGAGTAAGTCGCGGCGTCCGCGTATGATAACCCATCCTTGCGTGTTAAGCGTGTGTTTTTCGTTAACAGGTTTCAACCCTGTGCAGTAAGACAGCAATAAACCTGTCATTTGTTCGGGTTGCCGGCACGAAAGGTAGAATTCTTTCAATAAGCGCTTATGTCGTCCACCACCCTTGGCCAGTCATCGAAGCGTGTTGAGGTTCTCGGACTGCCAATTGATTGCGTGACAATGGACCAATGCCTCTCCAGAATCGAGGAGATGATCGCAGGTCCTGACTCGAACATCGTTGTCACCGCAGACGCCAGCGGAGCCGTGATTGCCCAGTCTGACCAGGAATATGCCGATATCGTTCGTCGCGCCACTTTGGTCACCCCCGACAGCAATGGCGTCGTCTGGGCTGCCAACCGCCAGGGTGCTGGGCTAAAAGAACGGGTGACCGGCGTAGACATCGTGGAACGTGTCTGCCGACTCAGTGCCGATAAAGGCTACCGATTGGTCTTTCTAGGATCAGAACCTGGAGTCACCGATATCGCCGCTGAGAACATGCGGCTTAGATATCCTGGTTGCAACATCGTAGGCACTCGCCACGGTTACTTCCCGTCCGAAAGCGACGAGGTCGTTGCCGCGGAGATTGCAGAGTTCAAACCCGACGTCCTCTTTGTCGCCATGGGCATCCCACGGCAGGAAAAGTTCATCGCTAAGACACTATCAATCATCAAACCGAAGGTTGCCATCGGTGTAGGCGGGTCGTTTGATGTCTTCAGCGGGCGGGCTAAGAGAGCACCCATGGTTATTCAAAAACTGAAACTTGAATGGCTCTGGAGAACTCTGCTGAATCCCAAGAAGTTTTCAAAAGCGAAGACACTCCCCGTCTTTGCCTGGATGGTAATGCGAGGAAAATGAGAATCTACACGAAGACAGGTGACACTGGTCAAACTGGACTGGTAGGCGGCACACGGGTAAGCAAGGCTGACCCGCGAATGCATGCGATCGGCTCGATCGACGAGTTGAACGCATGTCTTGGGTTATGCCTGACTCAGGACCCGATCGAATCAATTGAAGAGCCTTTACAGTGGGTTCAAAATTGGCTTTTCGACCTTGGAGCCGAAATAGCGACACCTGAAGGCACTCGCTTTGATAACACGTTCATTGATCAGCGCAACATCGGTTACCTTGAAGAGTCCATTGACCTAATGACCGAGGAGTTACCACCGCTGAGCCAGTTCATCCTCCCCGGCGGAACCGTCTTGGCGGCGCAACTTCACCTGGCGCGGACGATCTGTCGTCGTGCTGAACGACACCTCATTGAACTTAGCGAAGAGGTCGCGCTTCGACCAGAGGTTCTCGCCTTTGTCAACCGATTGTCGGACTGGCTATTCGTTGCTGCGCGAACCGCCAACGCGGCCTCACACGTCGAAGATATTGCCTGGTCGAAGTCCGACTGGTCGGAGGAATGATGCTGTCTGCCCTAGCCCTAATCGCCGTCATCCAGCCCCAGCAAAATGCTGCCGCACTCGTTTCGAAGATGATTGCGAACTATCACGACGTCAAGAGCATGACTGGCGAAATCGTGATGACTCAAACGATGATGGGAAAAGCCATCAAGATCACGACCAAACTGCAGTTTGAGAAACCCTGCAAGGTCTACATCAAGCAGGAAAAAACAGGCGCCGACCCAATGACCTGGCTGGTCACCTCAGACGGTCAACTGTTCTCCTACGATGCACCGAACTCGCGGAGAGAGAATTACACTCAGAAAAACTCCCGACTGATCGAGTCGTGCAACCCAGGTGTGGCACTGACCTATCAGGACGTCTACCGAGCGGCCGCGTTGAGCCTTGGTGACCGAGCCGCACCACTGGACCTGGCATTTGGCCGAATTGAAGACCTTCGCTATCTTCGCGGCCAATGGAAGACCGTTGAGTCGGGTGGCGAAGAAAGCGTTAATGGCGAAAGCCTCCAAATGATCAAGGGCCTGTGGCGCGAGTACACGGACGCTCCGCACTCGGGCGTGTACTCCATGTGGCTCACCGACAAAGGAGACCTCAGACGCTACGCGATCAAAGAAACGTACCAGGTTCGCACGCCAGACGGGAACGACACGGGCGCCCAAGAAGTGCTCACCATGTGGGAAGTTCGCCTGAACCCGAACGCAACTGTTGATCCAGCACTGTTCAAAGTGGTGAGATAGTTCATTCGCGATTCTCAAAATAAGAGGTATGCCCTTGACTTTTCAGAATTGTCTACTATAATAGTAGACATATATGCGCTATCTCGTCTCTCTCCACGTCCAGCACCTTTACGCCTCTCGGTTTGAATCTGATTCACCTGTAGTGATTCTCAAGGGACCTGTGGTCCTCGACACGAACCTTGCAGCCGAACAGCGTGGCGTCAGAGTTGGGATGCTTCGCACCGAAGCCAAGTCACTTGCATATGGCGGTAAGTTCGAAGAGTGGAGCGCTGAACCGTTCGAATCCACAAGCGAGCATTGGCTTGACATCTGCACGCTGTACAGCGATGAAATCGAACCCGTTGACCAACACCGAGCATTCATCGATCTTTCTGGCCATGTTGACCCCGTCGGCATTGCCGAAACCATGGCAACTGCGATTGAAGCGTCAACGGGACTCAGAGTCACTTGGGGGGCTGGACCGACAAAGTGGCTCGCGGAAGCCTGCGAAACGTATGGTCCGAGGCAAATCGGCGACTACCCTCTCAAAGTCATTCCCGTAAGTGCGACCGTGATTGAACGATTGCACGCACTTGGCTATCGCACATTGGACGACCTGCGACCATTGGGCTTGTCTACCCTTAAACAACAGTTCGATGAAGATGGACTCGTTGTGTTTCAATGCTGTCGAGGCGGCCTTTTTGAACCTGTAGAAGCCCTATATCCCCACGAGTCCGTTTCCGTACTGACCCGATTCGAGTCTGCCCCAGAAACCGATCAACACTGGTCTGTGATTCTGAGCCGTGTGGCACGACGGCTCTCGCGTCAGTTGATGTCCAAAGATTTGGTGGCTTCTGACGTCGAAGTGCTGCTCGAAACCGAATCGGGACTCATTCGCAAGGCCAGAACGTTCAATAAGTCCCTTCGTGATGAACACTCGGTATACACAGCCCTAGCGTTACTGGTGCGTCGACCAGAGAGCCCAACCCTTGGAGTGAGTATTCGCTGTCGCGATGGTGCGCAGCACTCTATTGACCAACCCATCCCCCAAAAATCGAGTCTGGAAAGAGCACTCGACTCCGTACAACGAACATTCGGTGAACTCTCGGTAGTAAAGGGTTCAAACGTCAAACTATCCCGTCGATTGGAGGTCCTTCGTGTCTGGAAAGAGGCAACTGGATGGTGGTGAGGTTGTAGCCCGCTGGCGTGAGGCTGGCGAATGGTGGGCAGGTGACCCTTATCGAGAGATCACACGAGTTATCCAACCCTCCGGTGCAGTAAAGGAAAACATCGCCTGCTACGAATCGCTGGGAAACCTGAAGTCCAGCGACAAACCGCTTTTAGACGAACACGAGGACCATAGCGAGGAGTGGTCGCTG
This sequence comes from uncultured Armatimonadota bacterium, assembly GCA_937862825.1. Taxonomy (GTDB): domain Bacteria; phylum Armatimonadota; class Fimbriimonadia; order Fimbriimonadales; family Fimbriimonadaceae; genus CALMEF01. Next base: position 15,470 of record CALMEF010000018.1, on the reverse strand, counting down.
CGCATCCACAAGGTCCGCGACGAGAAAGTCGCTCGGGCCATGGGGCTTATCAAAGAACCTATAGTTCACAAAGGTTGTCAACGTCTCAACTATGCGCCCTTGCACGTTGCCTCAGGCTATTCGTTCGGTAGAGGCACCATCCTCGCGCAAGAACTTGCGCCGCTCGCAGCCGCAGCAGGATTTCCCGCCTGCGCAATCACGGATCGTTTCAGCCTGGTAGGAGTGGTTGAGTTTGCCCGAATGGCAAAGCAAGTCGGCATCAAACCGCTGATCGGTGCTACCGTTGAAGTTCCAGAAGGTGGAGAACTCGTCCTCATCGCCAAAAGCAAGATAGGCTATGAGTCGCTGTCGCAGTTGATTTCGGAGTGCCTACTACGGGAGCCGAGACTGTATCCACTCGCTACCTGGGACAGACTCCAGCGCCACTCGCGCGACCTCGTTTGCCTAACCGGAGGCGATTCTGGTCCACTCAATCGACTGCTTTCGCATGGCAACTTACCTGCGGCAGACCAATTGATTTGCAGACTGAAGGATTGTTTTGGAACCAGTAACACATTCGTCGAAATCGAACGCAGTTACCTGCCGTGGGAACTGAAGACTAACCGGCTGCTGGAAGAACTGGCCGACAGCCATGGACTCATTTGCGTCACGGGTGGATTGGTCACCCATGCTCGCCAGCAGCATTATCCTGCGCAAGATGCGTTGGTCTGCGTGGACACGCTGTGTACGGTTGAAGAGATTATTGGTCGCAAGCCTCGCCGTGCCGAGGGACAACCAGAAGTCGGGCAACGCCCCGAGAGAGCGCTGAATGCTGAGCGCTATCTTCGCAGCGCAAGCGAAATCCGAACCCTGTTCGCAGACCGCCCAGATTTGATCGAAAATACGATGAGAGTCGTTGACCGATGCGATGACGACGTTCTGCCATCACGAACCCAGCTTCCTGACTTAGTCGACAACCCAAACCACGTTATACGCGAACTTACCTATATCGGTGCTTTTGAGAGGCATCGTCAAGTCGGTAGATCATTGCGGAAGCGATTGGACTATGAACTCGAACGCATCATTCGGCTCAACTTTGCACCGCACTTCCTTACGATCTGGGATGTCTGCCGCTGGTCGCGCGAAAATGCGATCCTTTACAGCGGACGAGGCTCGGTTGTCGACTCAGCGGTTGCCTATTGCTTGGGTCTGAGTAGGATCGACGCGTTTGAACATCGACTCCATTTCGATCGATTCCTCCCTAACGATGGAAGCAAGCGCCCGGACATCGACATCGATTTCGAAGCCAAACGGCGCAACGACGTTCGGAACTACATGTCGAATAAGTACGGGCAGGATCAGGTCGCGACAGTCTCTGCTATAGGAGCCTACTGCACACGAGGCATCGTTCGCGAAGTCGGCAAGATCCTTGGTCTACCCCAGGAAACCATAGGCTTTCTGGCCAAGCGGCTTCATGGTAGCGTCAGCGCAAAAAGTCTTGAGGCTGCACTGGTAAACCGGCCGGAACTCCGCAACAGCAACATCCCGGCAGAGCGATTCCAATGGGTTTTTGAACTTGCTGAGCGCATGATGGACATCCCACGTAACATCCGGGCCCATTCATCCGGGGTCGTAGTTTCGTCCAGACCCCTCTCCGAGACGGTTCCGGTCATGTGGTCTGGTGCAGGGTCAGACTGGAACGAGGACTTCATTCGAATCATCCAATGGGACAAGCGTAGTGCCAAGCACTACTTTGACAAGTTCGACATCCTCTGTTTGCGCGGCCAAGATGTCCTTGGTGGAACCCAAGAGCGAATTCGAGTCCAAACCAAAGACTTTGACGTCCAACAGATTCCACTGAACGATGAAGAAACCTATCGTGCCATGCGATCTGGAGCCTTGATCGGCATCCCTCAATCTGCTTCTCCTGCAATGCGCCAGGCGCATGTGAGACTTCGAACGGAGAACCTCCATGATGCAAGTCTTGTCCAAGCAGGCATTCGGCCCGGCGTTGGCGGAGCGGTGAAGATCAATGAACTCATTGCTCGACGTCGCGGCAAGCCTTACAGCTTTGAACACCCAGAACTGGAACGTATTCTCGGTTTGACCTACGGGATCATCGTGTTCCAAGAACAGGTTGATCAACTCCTACAGACCTTCTGTGGATTTACCTCTGGTGAAGCCGAAGAGATACGTGAGCAGATTCATGAAAAACGCGGAGAGAATTTCGGCGAAAGCATGCAGGAGATCATTCTCAGACGAATCGTTGAGAATGGCTTCTCGCAACGCGTAGCCGAGCAAGTCTTTGAATATGTTTCAGGGTTCAAGGGCTATGGGTTTGCCCAAGGCCACGCCTTAGCCTTCGCTGAGATCTCAATCCGATCAATCTACTGCCAGCAGAACTTCCCTGCCCATTACTTCGCGTCATTGCTTGATGCTCAGCCGGCTGGCTACTATGGTCCGTGCACGCTGGTAAACGAGGCTCGTAGCCGCGGGGTTGCCATCTTGCCGCCCTGTATACAGACCAGTGCCTTAAACTTTACTGTCGAAGACATCAAATCAGCAGTTGACCCAAAAATCATCATGCCTGGAGCAGGTATTCGTGTCGCGCTGAACGAGATTTCGGGGGTTTCCAAGTTGATGTTGAAGCAGATCGCCGTCTGTCGACCTTATGAGTCCGTGGATGAATTTGTCGTTCGTGTCAGCCCAAACCGCGATGAACTGGAACGCTTGATCCTGTGTGGTGCTTTGGACCGCCTGTATCCAAACCGACGAGAACTCCTGTGGCGAGTGCCGGAGTTCCTAGGTTACGCGAAAGCCTCTCGTTCAGCGCCTGTACTGCCTTTTGAATACGACCAGAAGGGCGCTGAACCTATTGAGGACTTCTCCCCTTCTGAGAAGGCCATTTACGAGCGTTCAATACTAGGACTTGACATAAAGCATCACCTTATGGCATTCGAGCGCGAAAGGGTTGCTTCGCGTGGAGGGATCACTTCAGCCGAAGCAAGCAGGCTTGAACCGGGCCGCAAAGCGATCGTGGTCGGCAATCCGATTCGACTGCGATTCCCACCGACTCAGAGCGGAAAGCGAGTCGTGTTCTTTGACCTGGAAGATGAGTCCGGGCTTTTGAATGTCACCTGCTTCGATGACACGTATCAGAAAGATGGCCATGCGATCATCTGCTCACCGTATGTCACGCTAATCGGTGAGGCTCAAGATCGCGATGGGCATACCGCTTTCCTTGCCCATCGCGTCTTTCCTTATCGTCCGTCGCTCTCGACGTTGCCGAGCGACGAATCCCTACCAATCAAAACCGCCGATTTCCTCGTCGGTTAGCGCTTTAGCCCAAGGTGTTTCAAGAATGAGTCCATCTTGGGTTCTCGCCCCAGATACTTCCGCAGCATCTCCATCTCGTCTAACGAACCGCCCTTTGAGATCACGTTGTCACGGTAGTACTTTCCTGTCTGTGGGCTGAGAAGCCCACCCTCCTCAAACCGCTGAAACATATCTGCCGCATATACGAGCGACCACATATAGCCGTAATAGGCACCTTGATAGCCTACAAGGTGTCCGAACGAGGCGTGGGGATATGTGCCCGGAACAAACTTATAAGGCATCGTTCGGTTGTAGACCTCTTCGGCAACCTTTGTCGTGTCCACCTCGCCGCCAGGAGCAGTATGGAACTCGAAATCCATCAAACCCAAGAAGAACTGGCCCTGAGTTTCAATGCCACTACCCAAGGTTCGGGCAGCAACCATACCGTCCAAAATGCTATCTGGCAAGGTCTCTCCGGTCTTGTAATGCTTGGCAAAAGTAGACAACACAGCCTTGTCCCAAATCCAGTTCTCCATCATCTGGCTCGGCGCCTCCACAAAGTCTCGCGCTACGCCAGTCCCACTGAATCGTGCTCGCTTCGTCTGCGAGAACAGGTGGTGCAATCCATGCCCGAACTCGTGGAAGAAGGTCTCCACCTCGTCGTGAGGCATCAATGAGGGCTTATCAGCCGTCGGTTTCGTGAAGTTGCAGACTAAAGCCGTCACCGGAGTCAGTGCCTCGCCCTTCTCACTCGTCATTCTTGGCCAAAGACCCCAACATGCGGCGTGGTTGTACTTGTTTTCACGCGGATAGAGATCGGTGTAAATGTGGCCTAGAAGTGCCTTCGACGCCTTGTCGTAACAGGCATACAACTTCACATCCTCGTGCCAAATGGGATAGATCTTGCCCTTGTCAGCACCAGTGATCTCGCGGAATTCGATCCCGTACAGAGACTGGGTGATGTCAAAGAGTCCCTTAACAACTGCTTCCATGGGGAAGTACTCTGAGACCTTCTCCGCGTCCACGGCATACTTCGTCTTCTGCAGAATGCGCTTGGTATACGAGTAGTCCCAAGGCATCAGCGTGGCCTGCGGATTTCCCGTATAAGTTCGCTTCGCCTCTGTGAACTCGGCCATATCCAAGTCGGCCTTTTGCTTCACGATCGGAATCAACTCATCATAGAACTTGCGAATAACGCCCGAGTTCTTAGCCATGCGGACTTCGACTTCAAAGTCGACCGTGTTCTTGTAGCCGAGCATCGTCGCCTGTTGGTTTCGCAGCTTGAGCAACTTCTCAAGGATGCGCACATTGCGCCGACCGCCTCGCCGACGATAGGCGGTCTGAGTTTTCTGTCGTGACGCTTCAATTTCGCAGTAATCCATCACAGCCGCATAGGTAGGGCCGTCCATTCCCACCATACAGATGTCCCCAACCTTGGGCAGTCGTGCGATTACTGCCTCTGGCACTCCGTTTAACTCGGTAACCGAAAGAAAAACTTTCGTTTCGTCCTCGGCGATGTTCTGCTCGAACTCAATCCCAAGCTTGCTGATCTCTTTCTCGATTTCGGTGAGTTTGTCTCGCTGTGCTTTGGGAAGCATCATCCCACTGCGACGGTAATCACGCATGGTGAACTCAAGAAGCCGCTTGTCTTCGCCGCTCAAGTTGGGCTTGGTGTCGGCGAATGCCTTGATCGCTTTGTACAGATCTTCGCGTTTCGAGGTTTCAATGCCCCAGTTCACCACGGCTTCTTCTGCCGCTCGTCCCGCGTCACGCACCTTTTCGTCGGGATGCACATACTGCATGAACAGCGTGAAGGAGGTGTCTCGGTCCAGTTGGCCGCTTGCTCGATCCAGAACGCCCAACGTGTTTTCGAAGTTTCTTTGGCCATTCGGGACCGCAATGATTTTGGATATGACGCCATTCGCCCTCTTCAAGGCTGCCGTCACATTTGCTGGCACGTCCTGAGCCGAGGCATACACCGCGGCGAATGCAAGCGTAAGAAAAACTGCGGAGCGGGGAGATTTCACGATTCGATTTTACTGCCCATCTCAAAATCGAGTTCCCTTGATCCGATCAACTGAATCTTCAACTGCGAAACGCGCAAAAAACTATGCTGACAAAAACCGCCGTCGACGGCAATTGGATATGGATCGAAGTTCTTTGCGGAGCCGGTGCAACCAATGTGTCCAGACCTTGGGATGCCCATCTCCGGCACGAACCCACCACAAAAGTGGTGGGCGGTGAGGGACTCGAACCCCCGACATTCTCGGTGTAAGCGAGACGCTCTACCAACTGAGCTAACCGCCCGGGCACTGAACTTCAAAATCTCGGCGTAGAAACCAAGAAGTTTTGGAAAGTCCGCACTATTATGCGGAAAGTTGTACAATGTTCGCAACGCTCACGATGAAGCGGCTCATTTTAGCCTTGGTTCCATGGATGGCGGGCACGAGTTGGGCACAAGTCCTTCCGCAGCCGGTAAAGGCCACCTACGCTCCTAGCGGGGTTGAACTGCAGTCGTGCCTCAAGAGAGGCAACGATCTACTGGTTCCCGTCGCCGAACTTGGCAAACTCAAATGGTCAGTTCGTGTGGCCCGCGGTGAAGCCATTGTGTCGCTTCCGACTGCAACCAGTTCAAACCGCACCGAGGCCGTCAACGGTCGCCTGTATGTTGGAACTGGCAAGATCCTCGCGGATTTTGGGGCAGAACTTGTTTGGGATGCCAAGCAAGATCGTTGTTCGATCTTTGCCCGCGTTTCCGAGGTGGAGTCTGGACCCGACCGAGTTCGAGTAGTTTCTACCCTGCCCGTCGCGCCTACGGTCACTCGTCTCGAAAATCCAGCACGAGTCGTCATCGATTTCCCTGGAACGCGGCTTAAACCCGACCTGGCAACACGCCTAAGCCAAAACTCACGAGTGGGCCAGTTCTCAGATGACACGGTGCGCGTTGTCTTGGAAACTGCCAAGTCCATTGACTTGAGCTGGCAGTATCCCTTATCAAGCGAGTTCAACTTGGTTTGGGCGGGGCCACCCCAAAAGTCGCTCACCCACGAAGAGTTTGAGGCACTTCGGCAAGACAGCCCAGAGTTTTCTTATCAGGATCAGTCTCCTGTCTTCCGCGTGGCCGTACAGAACTTCCCGACATCCGGGCCTCTAACGCGGCAGACTCTTGGCAAGGTCTCTGCGACCTATGCAATCAGACTAGCCGCAAAACCAACCAGCCCCGTAACATGGAGTCGGCCTGAACCAGATGTCATCCAGTTGGACCTTGCCGGAACCCGGTTCGACCCCAAGGAGTGGGAGGAAGATGCATTTATTGAGCGAGTCGAGAATGTGATCACGGGAACAGGTTGCCAAGTAAGGCTTCACTTAAAGCAGCCTCTCGGAGCAGAGTTGACTGCCAGCGCCAATGATCTGCAGTTGCTTCTCATCAAGCCTCAAAATGCCGACGGTCATGTTTCGGGCAAGGTCATCGTGGTCGATGCTGGTCACGGGGGTAACGATTCTGGTGCGCGCGATCCTGCAAAGACGACCAACGAAAAAGATCTCAATCTGGCCATCTCGAAACAGTTGAGCGAGCAACTCGCCAGCCAAGGGGCTACGGTCATCATGACCCGCAAAACCGACGTCTTCATCCCCTTGCGAGAGCGCGCAGAAATCGCCAACCGGAATAAGGCGGACTTGTTCATCAGCGTCCATATCAACTCAAATCGGACGGCCAATACAACCAGCGGAAGCATCATCTTCTATCACGGCGGTTCCACCTTGGGCAACCTGCTTGCCGACTGTATCCGGCTCGAGGTTAAAAAAATGGGCGACCTGCCAGTAATCGGAACATGGAGCGACAAACGCATCTATGACACCGGGTTTGCCGTATTACGCTACAGTAAGATGCCTGGAGTGCTCGTTGAGACTGGCTTCATCAACCACAGGAAGGACTTGGCGGTGATGCGAAGCCCAGACTTTCAGAAGCGATTCGCAACGGCAATTTTGAAGGGAATCAAGGTCTATTTGGGCGATGGCAAAGAGTAAGGCACCGAAAAACGCGAGTTTGTTGCTCCTCATGGGGCTGGCGGGGGCTGTTGTCGGCGGTCTCGTCGCGTACATCAAGTTGGCGCCGGCTGATGTCGTGCCAGCGGAGATTCGCCGCACGGAACCTAGCAGGCAAACAGAAGCACCAGTGGTTAGCAAAGTCACCGTGTTTACGCCGGTCGCTCAGGGCGATGACGTCACATTTGACGAGCGCCAAGTTGACGTTCCAAAAGGCACAGACCCGGCGGTTTTTGCGGTAAACGAGTTCCTGAGAAGTACGACGATCGTTGAAAAGGAGGCCCGCTTAGTCGCCGTTGATCGACGCGGCAAAGAGGCCATTTTGCAGTTTAACTCTGCGTTCAACCAAACGGTTGGAACTGGCGATGAGAAGGTTCTTCTTGATGGAATTCGCAAGACAATGGGCCAGTTCTCCGAAATTGAATCGATTCGATTCGAAGTTGAAGGTCAGCCAATGGAGACACTGGGCAACGTTGAACTTGACCAGCCAATCATCGTCATCCGTTAGAATATTTGAAATTTTTCTGCGCAAAGCCTAAAGTTCCGCGCTAGGTTTACCGACAATCCAATCGTGAGATTAACACTTGGATTATTTGAAGGTAAAGGAAGCAAAAATCAACGGTGGCTCGAAGCAAAAGACGCTGCCTTGGAAGGTGTCGGGTGGTGCATTCAGCAGTACGCCTCGAAGCCTTGCTTACGCGCGTGTGTTGAGGCGACTGGCATTCTCTTACTGCTCTTCGGCATCGACTCTCTTTCCGGTCATTCACTCGCGCTTCGGATGATGTATATTGCTCCGATTTGGTATGCAGCCCAGCGCGGTGGCCGACGCTCCGGCCTCATCTTGGCAGGCCTGACGACTCTCTTGCTGGGCATTGTCGACAAATCTCGCTTGGCCCAGTACGACTCGATCGTCGCCCACATGGCTGTTCACTTTGCGATCCTGGCATCGCTAACTTTGCTCATTGAGAGCCAGGAAAGCCGGTTGAAGAACTACGTTGACCTCGCGACCAGTGACAGCCTTACCGGGGTTGGTAACCGAGTATCTTTCGAGCGATATGCCAAAAAGGCCCTTCACAAGGCCATTACAACCGGGGACAACCTGAGCCTTGTCATGATTGACCTTGACTCCTTCAAAGAGCTGAACGACCGATTTGGACATAACTATGGCGACCATGCCTTGAGAACTGCGGGGCGATTGCTACGAAGGTCGTTTCAACATCTTGGTCACGTGGCAAGGATTGGAGGTGACGAGTTTGTGGTGGTGCTTCCGGGACGCCGAGCCGAAGACTTGCCTCGTATTCTTGAGCGAGTGAGCGACCGTTACGAAGCGGCGACACGTATTCTCGACGTAGCACCAACCCTCAGTTTTGGTGTTGGACCGCTGATATCGCCGAATGACACGCTGGAAGAACTCATCGACCGAGCTGATCGGAACATGTACTCAAGAAAATCAGCGAAGAAGGTGGCGATCATCGAGGTTGCAACTTCAGTGGCCTCATAACGCAGACCGTGGCCTCAAGAGTCTTCTCTTGAGGCCACTGTCCTTCCCGTTGCCACCTAGGGCGCTACCGTAACGGACGTTGCCTTGGTGACGGGTCCACGCTTGGCAGTAATCGTCACGACCGTGTTGCTCGCAACAGGCAACGTGTTCACAGCAAAGGCCCTGCTTGTTGCACCCTGAGCAACCGTGACCGAAGCAGGAACGATTGCCTGTGGCTTGTTAGACGAGAGTAGGATATTCGCTCCACCCGCAGGCGCAGGATGCGTCACTGTAACCGTTCCTCCGGTTGATCCGCCCCCTTGAACAACAGGTGGTGAGATGTTGACGGCGCTAAGCAACAACTGGTAGATCGTCAAGATTGCCGCCTTGGAAACCGTGCCTGTCGTCGCTGTCACTGTTACTGTCTGCGTTGACGTCACAGCAGACGTATTAATCGTGAACGACTTCGATCGAGTGCCTTGGGTAACCAAGACGCTGCTTGGCATTGTCGCAAAGGCGCTATTGTCGGTGAGATTCACCGTGCGACCACCAGCCGGAGCGTCTCCGTTGAGGGTCACTGTGCCGGTTACACTTTGGCCGCCAGCGCAGAAGTTGAGCACGATTTTGAAAGTGACGACGTTCGGCGGCCGGACGATGATGGTGTCGGTCTTATTGACCCCATTGTAGTTTCCGGTGAGCGTCACTGTCTGTTCGGTTGCGGTCGGATTCGTTTCGACTTGGAAGGTCGTTGAGGTTGCGTTGCTCGGGACCGTCACGGTCGCAGGAACGCTCAGCACCGCTGGTTTGTCGCTGGTCAGGGAGACAGGGGTGCCCGCTGATGGTGCGGCGGCGGTTAGTTTGACCGTACCGAGGAAGTCGAATCCGCCCACGCAACCTGCATAAGGCATGATCACTTGGCTGAGTGCCACCTCCCGGATTCCTATTCGCCACATGCCGCGACCATATGTCGCAGCGTACATGTAGCCCTGCGCTGCATTGACTTCAAGGTCGTTGACACGCACGTTGGGCAAGCCAAGTGGCTCAGTGGCGTTAGACCACGTCGCTCCGGCATCATTGGTCCGGAAAACGCCAAGGTCGGTTCCGACATACCACGTATTGTCCGGATCAAACGGATCACGAGCGATAGTGTTGGCGGGAACGTCTGGCAACGCAGTTCCGCCAGTGCCGCTAACGTCGGTCCACACTCTGGTGCCAGCCTGGGTGTTCGTACACCGCCAAAGGTGGCCAGTCCCGGTCCCTGCAACCGCAACCAGCACATCGCTTGAGTCGCTGGGATCGACGCTGATGTCCTTGATTGATCGGTTCGGAAGACTGGTCGAACCAGAGTTGATCTGTGTCCATGCAGATGCTGTTGGGAAGTTCGTACACATCCAGACTTCTCCGTTGCTTGCTCCCGTATAGACCCTGGCATTGTCACTCGGGCTAAGACCGATACAACGACCATTGCCCGAACTTGCAATCACCTGCCCCGACCCAGCATTGTTCCAAGAACCATTCCAAACTCGGAAGCGGTTGGTCAGCGCGATAATTCGGGACTGATCCACCGAAAGTGTCAGCGGTGCTATGAAGGCTGCCGACTCACCGGTTTTGTTTGGAGTGATGTCGTTAAACCCAGCCCACTCGTTCGTCGTACGGTAAACGCCCAAGTTCTGAGATGACGAAATCTGAATCAGCGGGTTAACCTGGTTTATCGCACAAAATGCGCCATCACCAGCCCAACGGCAATTCCAGTTGCTGAGGTCGCCATTAGCATTGGGTGAAGCATTATCCTGAGTTCCGCCCAGCACACGGGGGGGGTCGGCAGGATGCGGGGCCATTGAATAGAACATCGTGACCGGCAATTGAGCAGAGAGTCCGGTAAACGTCGCCGTTTCGTTGGTCGGATTGTAAACCGTTCGGAAGATTCCGCCATCGCCCCCGATCAGGAACTGGTTGTTGATTGTGGGATGATGAGCGAAGCAATGTTGGTCATTGTGGGTCAACGCGTTACTCGTGTACGTGATTCCTATGTCGGCCCAGGTTGCGCCACGATCCTTTGACGCGGCTACCGTAATCAAGCCAACAAAGACAGAGTCATCGCTTCCGTTGACCGAAGTGCCGATCCAAAAATCGTAACTACTTTGGCTCCAGTTATAGTTACTGCTTCCGGTTGGGAAGTTGTTGGTCACGTTATCGAAGGATGCCCCCGCCGTCGTAGATCGAAAGATCCGACGGCCCGAGGTGTCCAAAACATAGAAGGTATCGGGGCCGTCACCAGAGGTTCTCCGCGAGCAGGCTACATCCGCTGCGGCTCCAAACGGTGTCGTGACCTGTGTCCAGTTCTGTCCGCCGTTCACGGACTTGAACAGCCCGCCAGCGCTTGCCGCATACCAAGGCTTTGAAGCACCACCCGCGCTGCTGACGCTCAAACCGCGATAATCGAAGCCGGGGGAATCGCTTGCGTTCCATGTCACACCCGCGTTCGTGGAATACCAAATCCGACCAAGAGCAGAACCGCGACCAGCAGAGAGGACTAGGCGCTGATTGTCGTCAGGATCGATGATGATGTCGCTCACTGCGGTGTTTCCAAAATCAGCCTGACCGTAGTTTGTCCAAGTAGCGCCGCCGTCCGTGGTCTTCATGATGCCCATCTGGAACGGGACTCCGCCGTGATGGTCACCGGTCCCCACGTAGATCACGTTGGGGTTGGTCGGATCAATCGCGATCGCGCTAACGGTTAGCGAATCCCACTTATCCGAGTTGAGTTGAGTCCACGTTGTTCCACCGTTGGTGCTCTTGAATACGCCGCCCATGCCTGCACCGGCATACATGATGTTCGCATTCGAAGGATGGTACGCCAGACAGTTGATTCGACCTGCTATGGGCCGAACACCATAGTAGGTGCGATAGGGAACATCCATGTTCTTGGGGCCAATGTAAGTCCAGAGGCTCGTTAGTGAACGGGGGCCTCCAACTCCTTCTGCAGGCGGCATATTGTTCACATGGTTCCAAGATCGCTTATAGGCGTCCACATCAATCTGATCCTCACCCGGATTGACACGCTCTTCCAAGAAGTACTCAAACGACTCGTAATAGTCCAATCCAGCTTCTTCACCGGAGACGCCTCTACGTTTTGCGTCCGCTCGCAGATCATTAAGCATGTTCCGAACAGACTTCAGCGAACTCGGGTTGACGTCATGACCGATCGTGAGGCCTGCTTGAGAACTTGGCGTCGACGAGTCAGGGAGGATGGTCTTTATCGCGACCGCACCCAGGCCAATCGCAACAAGGCTAGCAACTACAGGAATGGAAAGTTTCATGACGTTCTCAAAAAGCGCTTGGAGTTTAGTATAACGCGAGTTCCCTCATTCGCAGAATCAAATGTGTGGTTTCCGTCAAAATAGATGCGCGTGTCGCCAAGGCTTGAGTTTGCAATCCGAGTAGCCAGGGAGGCTGGGGACCTGACCCTGCGACATTTCGGGTCTGCTCAAGTTGAATACAAGGCCAACTCAACTCCCGCAACCGCCGCGGATCGCGAGGCAGAGGCTTTCATCCGGGAAGCGATTCGTCAGACGTTTCCGTCGGAGGATATCTACGGAGAGGAGGAGGGCGGTAGCTACTCCAAGACTCGATGGCTGATTGACCCGATTGATGGCACGAAATCATTCGCATGTGGGGTCCCCTTGTTTGCCACACTGCTGAGCTTTGAGATTGACGGCTTGCCGGAAGTGGGGGTCGCCCACTTTCCTGCCCTATCAATGACGCTTGCCGCGTCAAAGGGTGGGGGCGCGACACTCAACGGCGAGCCCATTCGCGTATCGAAGAAGCGCGATCTTGCGACGTCCACATTTTGCTGCGCGGGGCACCGATCCTTCGACCGACTTGGCCTGACCGGTTCGCTAGTTGCTCTCGCTCAGGAATGCATGGCTACCCGAACGTGGTGCGACGCGTATGGCCACGCACTCGTTGCGATGGGTCGCGTTGAAGGGATGATTGACCCAGTTCTGGAGCCATACGACATCTCGGCGATGAGCCTCATCGTTGAAGAGGCTGGCGGTAAGTGTACTAATTTTGGTGGAAGTGCTTGGCCAAAAGGGGGTGCGATTTCCTCCAACGGGATATTCCACGACGAACTGCTGAGGCGGTTTCGGTGCGAGTGATTGGGGTTGACCTGGGAAAGGCCAGGATCGGAGTTGCCGTCGGAGTAGTTGAATTTGGAGTGGCAACGCCCCGACCCAATCTCATCGCTTCGGGATCGTTGAAGGACGACGCTGTTGCTCTCACGGAGATGGCCCGTCGAGAGGAAGCAGATGGATTTGTTATTGGAATTCCCGAAAACGACGACCCAAAAATGGCCCGGGCGTGCAGACTATTGGCGGGTCATCTTCTTGAAGCTGGTTATCGGGTCTTTGAGGTTGACGAGTCCTTCTCCACAGTTGAAGCGGAAAATGCGCTAAGGCAGACCGATTTGAAGGCATCGGGCCGTCGCAAACTGCGTGATGGTGAATCAGCCCGCATAATCTTAGAGCGATTCTTTGATGAGTACGAAGCGAACGACTAGTATTGGTTGCCTGGTGGTGATACTCGGCCTTATTGGTGCCGGGCTGTATGGCAACTCCCGCCTCGCCCCGATGCCTGATGGCCCCAAACAATACTATCGAGTGGCCAAGAACCGATCACTCGCCGGAGTCCTCAATGAGTTGCAGAGCAAAGGGATTGTTCGAGATGCTCGAGTTGCTCGTTGGTACGCTCGCCTAAAGCGAGCCGCGCAAACGGTTGACACGGGAACCTACCAGATTCAACCGGGAATGACCGTCGACAGGCTCCTTAAGACGCTCACCAGTCCAATCCGCCGCATGGTTAGGATTCCCGAAACAAACTTGTCCTATCGTACCGCCAACCTGCTGGAGAAACTTGAGGTGTGCTCCGCGGATGAGTACAAAGCGATCGTAGCCGATCCCAAAAGACTGGAAGAAGCCAAGGATTTGCCTCTTAAGGAGGGAGCAAACCTGGAGGGTTATCTGTTCCCGGACACCTATGACCTCCCGCCAATGATGGGGGCCGAATCCGTTGTGCGAATGCAACTAAAGGCCTTCGACCAAAAGGTTGCGCCACTGCTCAAGGACGTCAAAGATTGGAATCGGGTGCTAACGATTGCCTCACTCATTGAACTTGAGGCGGGAACCGACAAAGACCGACCGCTGATCGCTTCGGTTATCGAGAACCGCCTCGCGAAAAACATGCGGCTTCAAATTGATGCCACGTTACTTTACGCGATCAGCGAATGGCGCCGACTGACCTTCAAGGATTACCGCGAAATTGATTCTCCATACAGCACATACAAGAACTCCGGGCTACCTCCGGGGCCGATATGTTCCCCCTCCGTTGCGAGTGTAAAGGCAGCATTGGCGCCAGCGAAGACAGACTACTTTTACTATGTCGCGAAGCCGGATTTGAGTCACGCCTTCTCGACGACGTATGACGAGCACCTGGCCAACATCCGGAACATTCGAGGTCCAAAGTGAGCAAATTTCGGGTTGGCGAGTTTGATCGTAGCCGTGTCCCTTCGGTCTTCCGGTCCCTCACGCCTGCACACGCCGTCGAATCGCTTCTTCAAATTGACCTCAAGGGACTCTATGATAGGGGGAAGAGACTGATCTTGCTGGACGTGGACCACACGATCATCAAATGGGGTCAAGAGGAGTTCCCACCTGGAATCGCCGAATGGGTTGAAGAGGCGAGATCACTGGGATTCAATCTCTGCATCTTGAGCAACACTCGGAAGAAAGCCCGGCTTGCTCGACTCAGCGCAAAACTCGGGGTCGAAACAGTGAACGGCAAGTTCAAACCGAGTCGAGTTATGTTCCGCCTTGCCATGATCAAGTTTCAGGCAAAGCCGGATGAAACCATCATGATCGGCGACCAAATTTTCACCGATATCCTCGGGGCCAATCGTTCCGGGATTGAGGCCATATGGGTTCGCAAGATGGATGGCCCAGAGTTTGCCGGAACTAAGATCAGTCGGCTCGGTGAGTTGTTGTTAAGGTCGGCCCTCTATCGAGCCTTGGTAACTCCTGTCGACGAGTCGGCTGATGCTCCTGAAGTAGAGCGGTCCAAACCCCTGACGGAACGGACGATATTCCGACAGTTCCTGAGGTTCTGTGTCGTCGGCGCTTCCTCGTTCATCGTTGACTTCGGAGTGCGGTGGCTTCTCATGTTTGTGGTCCCCTGGCAAGGTGATTTGCTCAGCAGGGCGTTGGGTCGGTGGTTCAACGATTTGTCGCCGTCGCTGTTTGCCATTCAAAGGGATGCCAGCGATGCTGCCGTTCCGGTCATCACGGTGATCGCGGCGACGTTGGCGATCATGAACAGCTTCATTTGGAATCGAATGTGGACGTTTGAGATCAAAGGCAGGGAGGAGCGCATGGCACAGTTACGACGCTTCTACCTCGTTTCAATCGTAGGACTACTGCTGAATACGATTGTCACGAAGATGTTCTATTCGATCATCCCTGGGCACCCGAAACGAAGCCTGGCGGTTGCCACTATGATTGCGGCGGGGACCCTTTTCATAAAGGAATTTCCCGGGCCGGGGCCGGTTGGCCTTAAAAAACCCTGCTTAAACGGTTTTTGTTTCTTTAGGGGTGAA
>CALMEF010000017.1 GCA_937862825.1 uncultured Armatimonadota bacterium | reverse complement strand
ACTTCGTCAGCGGGGCGTTTCCAGTTCTCCGCGGAGAAAGCGTAGACGGTGAGGAACTTGATTCCAAGTTCACTGCAGTTCAGCAGAACCTCGCGAAGCGTCTTGTAGCCTTCACGATGCCCGAGCAGACGGCCAATGCCGCGTCGGTTCGCCCAGCGCCCATTACCGTCCATGATCATGGCGACGTGGACGGGCAACCGATTGAGATCAACGCCTCGCTCCTCTGCAAGGCGCTGGATTTCAGTCAAGTGATCAGACCTCCATCAACTCCGCGTCTTTCTTCTTCTGAAGGTCATGGGCATCGGCAATGAACTTGTCAGTGTGCTTCTGGACCTTCGCTTCCAATGACTTGAGTTCGTCTTCGGTGATTTCCTTGTTCTTCTGCGCAGTCTTGAGATGTTCGATCGCATCGCGCCGTACGTTTCGAATCGCTATGCAGGCTTGTTCAGCGCGCTGGTTGACCAGCTTAACAAGTTCCTTGCGGCGCTCTTCGTTCATCTGCGGGAAGGTGAGGCGGATCCCTGAACCATCGTTTACCGGATTGATGCCGAGGTCGCTCTTTAAAATCGCGCGCTCGATCGCCTGAAACATCGACTTGTCGTAGGGAACGATGAGCAACTGTCGCGGTTCGGGAACGCTGACAGTAGCCATCTGATTAATCGGAGTTTCGGTTCCGTAATAATCGACATGGACTCGCTCCAAAACGCTGGGCGAAGCCCTTCCAGTTCGATAGGTCCCGAAGTCGTGAACCATCACCTCAACGGCGTGCTTCATCCGGTGCTCAGCGTCCTGCATGATTTGATCTACGGTCATCATTCTCCTCCGACGAGAGTGCCAATCGCCTCGCCCTTTACGGCGCGTGCCATGGCCCCTTCTTGATTAAAGTCTAACACGATGAGCGGCAGTGCGTGTTCCCGGCACATCGTAAATGCTGTCTGGTCCATCACGGCAAGCCTCTTGGCTATCGCTTCGCCATAAGAAAGCGTTTCGTATCGAACTGCGTCGGCGTGCTTCTTCGGATCTTTGTCATAAACACCGTCCACCTTGGTTGCCTTGATCAGGCAGTCGGCTTCAATCTCAAGAGCCCTCAGTGCCGCGGCTGTGTCGGTGGTGAAATAGGGGTTTCCAGTTCCCGCTGCAAAGATCACGATTCGTCCCTTTTCCATGTGGCGAATTGCTCGGCGAACAATGAAATCTTCAGCAACTTTGCTTACAGTGATGGCACTCTGGACCCGGACCGGGACATTCTCCCGTTCGATCGCTGATTGGAGGCCAAGCGCATTCATCAGTGTGCCAAGCATTCCCATTTGATCGGCGACCGTTCGATCAATCTTGCCGGACTGAGAGAACTGATCTCCTCGGAAGAAGTTGCCTCCTCCGACGACGATTGCGGCTTGACATCCGCCTCGATGGACCTCGACGATTTCCTTTGCGATGAAAGCGAGAACTTCGGGGTCAAGCCCGAACCCCTTTTCGCCCGAAAGCGCCTCGCCGCTTAACTTAAGAAGAACCCGATGGTAGCGTGGACGACGTTGAGGACCTTCGGACATGGCGGAGTGCGAAGTATACCGTTGCTGTAAACTCGCCCGCATGGACTTTGACACGCCGCCGCTAGCCTCGGCGAACCTTGAAATGGGCGTACTCGCTGGCATCTTTGCCGATGGGACTCGTGAATGGCGGGACGAACTCGGTGAAGTTGACGAAGATGCGATCGTGTGGCAGTGCTATCCCGAAGGCTATAGCGTCGGTGGACTGATCTTGCATATCATCGAAGTTGAAGGTTGGTGGATTCACGAGGTGATAGCCGGGAAGAAGTTTATGCTCCCCGAACTCGAACTCGCCAGCGGCGAGATTGACCAAGACAACTTCAAATGGCCCGCCCCCCCGCGAAGGCCGTTAAGTTGGTATTACGAGGCGCAAGATCGGGTGAGACAGGAGACTCTGGACATCCTCAGAAACATAACGGACCCGGATGCCGAGAGAAAGGTAAGGTCGGGTCACACGATGAGCGTGCGTTGGATCGTTCAGCACGTCTTTCACCACGAGGCTTATCACGGCGGTCAAGCCGTTATGGCTAGCGTTTTGTATCGATTCCGCAACCAATCCCTGTGACCTGATCTGAACCTGTGTTATCATATGTTTAATCTCGAACTTGAGCGAGGTTATTTCAACCACTCAAAATCCGAGGGAGGCAATTCAAACACTTATGAACAATATTCGCCGGTTTCGGGGCTTCACGCTCATCGAACTGCTCGTCGTTATCGCCATTATCGCGATCCTTGCCGCTATCCTGTTCCCAGTTTTTGCCCAGGCGAAAAATGCGGCCAAGAAGACTGCGAGTCTGAGCAACCTGAAACAACTCGGAATTGCGACTGCAGCCTACATGACCGACACGGACGATGTGTTTCCGCTAGCCCATGTTGACGGAGACCCGGCGGGCGGCCACCATTGGAACCGGTTTATTCCCGTGCCTGCCTCCCAAGTGCCTGCCACTGACCCGGCGTGGAAGGTTGCTGGAGTCCAGTCCTTCGTGTTCAACTCGATGCAGCCATACATGAAAAACTACAAGATGTTGGAGTGCCCAGCCGGACGCCAGATTTCCTACAGCAACACGGGTTTCGCTTACTATCCCAACGGGCCTCAACCCGCAGGACTGAGCCACGTGACGTACACGTACAACGGTCTTTTGAACGGATTTAGTGCGTCGGGCATGGCGGCAAGTGCGGAGATGCCGGCGTTCTGGCACGGAATGGGTAAGCGAACTGTTTATGGCGCTGGTTATGCGAGCCCGTGGCTTGTCTGCAACCAGAGCAACGTCCCCTGCCGGTACATTCCATCGGCTTCAGGCTGTTCGAGCAACATCAATGGGCAGACCGGAGGCTACACCACCCGCACGGTATTTGGCGCGGATGTTTTCAACGGAGGCATCATCATGGTCTTTGGCGACACGCATGCCAAGTTCCGAAAGATCGGTGTTCCCGGCACAGGGGCTGCTCAGCGAACGGACCCGCGTACGGATCCTTGGGCTGGATACACAAATGGATTCCCGAACGGTCGCTATTGGGATCAGTTCGTTTGCCACCCGTATATGTTCCGACCAGACTTTGACAACAGCACGGCCGAGCCGGCAACCTACGTCGCTGGTGGAGCGGACCTCTAATGAGACTGCTTCTTGCTCTGGTGATCGCCTCATGCTGCCTTGGCTGCTCGGGTGGCGACAGTGCTGAAGGCGAGCGGAATATCCCTGGCCCTAAGCCCGAGATCTCTGACATTCCCCCCGGGAAGGAAGTCCCGGGCGACAGCCGTCCAAGCGGCTCGTCAGAAGGCGGCTAAGCAGACCCGTTCCGGGCTCTCCCATTGATCTAACCGGTGGGAGGGCTTTCTTTTTGCCTCGCTACCCCGTACTCAAGCCAGACCTTACGAAGGTCCGGTAAACCTTGACCCAGTCGACCTGTAATTCCGAAGGAAATGGGGTGGTCGCGTTTGGATCTCCTGGCCAGTTACCGCCAACAGCAAGGTTTAGGAGCAAGTAGAAGGGCTCGTCAAACGGTGCGCGCTGATTCCAGAGGGCGGCGGTAGAGAACCAGTCCGCGCTACGTCTCACAGAGGTGACGACGCCGTTGATGGACCAACGAATAGAGGCTGACGACCAGCCCACCCCGTAAACATCGAAACCGGCGGCGTAACCTCCCGAACGGAACACGTTTGCCCCACTGCTCAGGTTATTCGGCCATGCACTACCGAAGTGGATAGTTTGGTAGGCTCGGTCGGCGGTGTTTACCGTCTCCACAATGTCAATTTCGCCGCTTGACGCCCACGTCCCATAACGGCTACTGCCTGGAAGCATCCAAAATGCCGACCAGAGGCCCTGACCAGCAGGCACCTTGATTCTGGCTTCAATCCGCCCATACAGGGTTTCGAAGCGGTCCTTTGTTCGAACTCTCGCAG
>CALMEF010000016.1 GCA_937862825.1 uncultured Armatimonadota bacterium | reverse complement strand
ATTGCCCACCAATAAGGCTCTCTTTTTTTCTCCTCTCTCTCTCTCTCTTTTCTCCCCCCCTCTTCTCTCTCCTTTTTTTCTCTCCCCCCCCCCCCCCCCCTCCATCTTTTTTTTCCCCCCTTTTTCCCCCGGGTCGAAAAAGTGTTAAACCACCTCGACCGCCGATAGGTTGCGGGAAGCCAGAAGACGCGAGAGTTCTGTGGCCGACTGCCTCTCAAGCACCGTTTAGCCCTCGATGATTGTCGGAACAACGAACAGTCCGCCCTTGGAAGTCGGAGCGTTCCGCAGTGCTTGTTCCCGCGTGAAGCCTCGTTGGATGACATCTTGAGCCCAAACGTTTTGAAGTGACATGGCTTGGAACGCCGGGTCGATTCCGCTAACATCAATGTCCTGTAGATCGGCAAAGTGGCCGAGCAGAGCATTGAGTTCCCCTTGCAGCGCCAAAACTTCGGCCTCGTCCAGTTCTAGACGGGCCAAACGCGCGACGTGGCGAACTTCCTCAAGGGAAATGGGCATCCATCAGGATTTTAGCACAGCATAATGATTGATACAAATGCGGCGTCCAGGTTTTGGGGTGGCTACTCTTGTGCTGATTGCGATAACAGCCTTTGGCTTGCTAGTTAAGAGCCTCCAGCCGTTCCTGCCACTTCCACGGGCAAACCTGCTCTCAACTGAAACATCTGATTTTCTCAAGCAGGGAAGCCTTGCGGGGGTGGATTGGCGGTTGCTCACTGAGGAGACATTTGCCGAGGCACTGCGAACTGACAAGCCTTTTTTGCTTCTCATCGGGACGGATTGGAGCCAATTGGGAAGATATGCGGACCGGCAAGTGTTTTCCGATCCCGAGGTCCAAACCTTTTTGGCCAAGCGCTTTGTCTGTATTCGGGTCGATGGAGCGGCAATGCCCGAGTGGGCCTACGCTTACCTGCCGTTACGTCGACAAACGATTGAACTCAGGACAGCGTTTCAGATTTGGGTGCTAGACCCACGCGGCGAGCTCGCCGATTATCTCAGCCCAAGTTCGACTGTCGGCTTTACTGCTGGACAGTTTCTCTCTTCACTAGTAACCGCGTACAGCCGTGTGGCCTCACGATATCCCGGAGCCAGACCAGCCGGCGCGATGCAAAAAGGCGACTTGGAGGCCATGCTGACGGGCGGGCAGGCTATGCCCGACGTGGACGCATTTGCAGGGAGACTGGAGGCGAGTATTGGAGAGTCAACAGGTGGATTTCCTTCGGCGGGCCGGCAGTATTTGTATCCCAACGCCTGGAGACTCCTTCTCGAGACTGGTCGCTCGGAAGCGTTCACTCGCTCCTTCGATCCGGTCATCAAATCGGGCGTCGTAGATTGGTTGGACGGCGGCTTTTTCCGGTGCGGGATTGATGAGTCTTGGAAGTCGATCGAAGTAGACAAGCCAGCGGTTTTGAATGCTGAGATGATGCAGTTGTGCACCTTTGCGTCGATCGTGAAGAATGATCGCTTCTTGCGATTGCTTGCCGATCAAGCTTGGGAGTGCCTAACCGGTGAATTGATCAATGCGGAGGGGCTTGTTTCCGCTTGTCGGAAGGGTGATGACGGCGCCAAATACCGCAGTCGTAGATCAAGTTTCTCGGTGAGAAACATGCGTGAGTTGATTCAGAGCGGGAAGTTGACCCGGGATGACGGCCACTACGCAACGAATGAACTCGGATTGGCTGTTGAGCGTAACCCCCAAATGTTGATCCGCGTTGACAACTTTGACTCTCCATTTGTGGAAGGTAATCGATTCACAACTGTCCTCAGAAAACTTCGAGAGTTTAAGCAGGATGCACGGCGCAACTTTAACCAATCTTCATATGCCGACGTCAACGCTGCAGTTGCTTCCAAGTTGCTTTGGGTTGCACGCGCCACAAATGATGTTAACCGGAGGTCTGAGGCGATTGAGTTCTTTGACCGACTCTGGCCATTTCTTGCTGGAAATGACGTACAACATGAGTTGTCAAGGACCAGGCCTGGTCGCCCGTATCTTGGTGATTACGCGGCAATGATTGATGCAAGTCTGGGTGATTTCCTCCTTTCAGGTCGGCAAACGTCTTTCGATTTGGGGCTACGGTTGTTAGATCGGGCTTGGAAACTCTTCCGAGCCGATTCCGGCCTGTGGAACGTGACGACTCCGACTTCGGCGACGCCCTGGCCGCCAGATACCGTGGTTCCTCCGTTACTTGATCTCGAGACGGAGTCCCCTCAGGCCACCGTTATGAGGGTCTTGCACATCTACGGTCAGATGCTTTGCGGTCGCCAGGATCGCGATGAACTTGCCGTTCGATATTCTCAAGAAGCAGTCAACATCATGTTGCGATATGGTGAGATAGCCGCGGAGTTCAACCAAATGGGTTCAAGTTTTATGCTCGCCAGCAAGTTAACCTCGGAGGCCCGGACCGTATACTCGGTGGGGCCGCATGCACTTGAGCGAGCCAATGTGCTGTTCGCAAAGCGCCCCGATCTAATCGTGCTTCCAGTCGTTGGCGACGTGCGAAGCGACTTGCGAACTAGGAAAGCAGGTTACTACCTGTCCATACAGGGTGAGATTTCAGGGCCTCTTACTTTGGAGGCCCTATTGAGTCGTTAGCTTGGACGGAGCCACTGGTGAGCGGCTCGCTTCTCGGATTCCTCGGCGTGGTAGGTTTGCGGCTTGCCGAGGTCAAATCCTCTGTTCTTGGCAGCGGTCTCCGCATCTCGTAGATAGGCCCTTCTGAATTCCCTATCGCAGGCAATCAACTCCTGAATCAGAAATTCCTGCCATTCCCTTAAGTGGACAATGGCTTCTGTTGCGGCTTGGGCTTCTGGCGAGGTGGACCGAGCGCACCGCTCGAAGGCTCGTAGGGCGAGGCCAAATCGGCCGAGTCCTTGTAGACAGAGCCCTTTGAGATACTGATAGCCTGGTTCCTGTGGGTTAAGGCGGGTCAGGGCTCCAAGCGATCTGAGGGCCTCGTCATAAAGGCCCAATCGCCACTGAGCCCGTGCCTTTATTTCCAAGGCGGGCACATGCTGAGGGTCGTTTAGAAGTATCGGCGACACAACTTCAATTGCTTGAGCGCTGTCGCCGCGTTCCAAGATGTGTTTTGCGAGCACGAGAGACGCCAGGTTCCCCCCTGGCCGCTCTTGTTCCCGGTGTTTGCGGCTGTTCATTCGTTCACTCCATTTCCCATTACGGGCATAGCCGCCCACGTAAGAGTAACTTCCATCGCACCGACTTGGCACGCGAAAAATTGCTGGAACGAACGCTTAAGCCACTAATTCCTCAGAAAACTGGCTAGATTGCCAGCCGAATTGAGCAACTTTCACTCTCAATCCCAATGGTGCCTTGATTCGCCCGTCGGGGCTCCGCATGGCAAGGCTTGACGCCTCAAGCACCCAAGAGTCCGCCCACCGATGTGCGGTTTCGGCATCTTGATTCGGTAAGAATGCTACTAGGCCACCGTTTGCGCGGACGCAAACTGCGCCTGATTCAGGCAAAAGATTTCGGGTCCGCTTGGCAAAGTCGAGGATGAACGATCGTAGGACCGGGCGACCGAACTCTGACTCAAGGTCACGTGAATTGATCGGTTCACCAAACACGAGGCTTCCTGCTCGCCCCGAAATGAGCCCTGCAAACTCACGCGCCGTGGTTATCCCGCTATGGTCATTGCCGAGCACACGGCTAATTGCTTGACCGAGCTCCACCGCGTGCAAACTGAGGGACTCAAAGTCCTCGCGATCAATTCCACCAGAACGGTGGGTGGCTGCCGT
>CALMEF010000015.1 GCA_937862825.1 uncultured Armatimonadota bacterium | reverse complement strand
TTCCCCTGCGATGTGTGGCAACACGGTTGTCTGGAAGCCTGCGGCCACCCAGGTTTACAGCGCCCACATGTTCATGCAGATTCTGCTGGAGGCTGGCTTGCCTGAGGGCGTGATCAACTTGGTTTACGTGGATGGGCCCACTTTGGGACAAGAGACGTTTACCCATCCCGACTTTGGTGGACTTCACTTTACGGGTGGTACTGGGACGTTCAACTATATTTGGAACGTGGTCGGAACCAACGCGGACAAGTACAAATCGTATCCCAGGATTGTCGGTGAAACGGGTGGTAAGGATTTCGTAATGGTTCATCCGTCCGCCGATCCCGTCGTTGTGGCAACCGCTCTCTTGCGTGGCGCCTTCGAGTATCAGGGGCAGAAGTGCTCGGCGGCATCGCGGGCCTACCTTCCGTCGAACTTAGCCAAGGAGGTCAAGACCCTCCTGATTGAGGGTGTCAAGTCGTTTAAGATGGGTTCGGTTGAAGACTTCTCCAACTTCATCAATGCGGTGATTGACGAGAAGAGTTTTGACCGGATCGCATCCTACATCGACGTGGCCAAGATGGACACAGAAGTGGAAGTATTGGTTGGTGGTGGCCACGACAAGACCAAGGGCTATTTCATTGAGCCTACGATCTTGGAGGCCAAGACTCCGAAGTATCGGACTATGTGTGAAGAGATTTTCGGTCCAGTGTTAACGCTTTACGTTTACGAAGAGTCCAAGTTTGAAGACACGTTAGACCTTTTGGATCAGACTTCTCCTTATGCGCTGACGGGTTCGATTATCAGTCAAGACCGAAACGCCATTGACCTGGCGACATGGAAGTTAAGAAACGCCGCTGGCAACTTTTACATCAACGATAAGCCCACCGGGGCAGTTGTTGGTCAGCAACCGTTCGGTGGTGCGAGAGCGAGCGGAACGAATGACAAAGCAGGTTCGATTTTGAACCTTTATCGGTGGCTGAGCGCACGGACGATCAAGGAGACGTATGATCCGCCTCGCGACTATCGGTATCCGTTTATGTCTGAAGAGTAGGCTTACTTGATCTTTTTGAAGTGCACTCCCATTTCAGGTGGTGCCCCGTAGAGTTCCGGGTGCCGATACTTGCCTTTGTATTGTTCTGGCTTCTCGACCTCAACCGGGGCCCCATGCTTTTGAACCCAGGCATCATTTCGAACTCCCTCGACTCGCCAAGTTACTTCAATGTTCGGAACGCTAGTTCGAATCTTGAACTTACCTTCACGTATCTTTCTAGCCACCTTTGCAAAGGCAAACTCCTCGCTGTCGGTGTCGTCGACAACCGTGAGCGTGTATCGAAAATCCTTGTTGATGGACTCGAAATAGGTTGGCAACGAGACCCATGCTTCACCCTTGTCATCTGTGGTCACATTGCCGGTGTATACGTTTAAGGGCTCTGGCCCTTCAGAGCAGTAGTGTTGAAGGAACTTGTTGAGCGGGTCTTGCGGATGGTCGATGCAGAACAGTTTTATCGTTGCACCCAACCTTCCGTCACTGTACACGCCCCAGCCAGATGCGGCATTTGTAATCCCCCAGAGCCCGATGTTCGTTCCCGTACCGTTTGCCACGCCGTATGCCCCGACACCAGCAGGGCTCATCGACATAAAGTAGCCGCCAGCCGTCCCGCCCGAGCCAGCAAGAGCCTCGCCGTAGGCTCCGATCCCGGAGGTGCTTACTGATTTGAAGTAGCCTCCGTAGTTAGCTCCGCTGGACGTTGACACTTCGCCTTTCACTCCGATTCCTGCGCTACTCGAACTCGTGCCATACACTCCTTCGACTACGGCTGTGGTATGGGTTGCACGACCATAGACTCCATAAGAGGAGGAGCTGCTGCCACCTGACATGCCTCTCACACCTGTCCCACCGCTTTCACCGTGAACACCGACACCATGCAGACTATCTCCGGTAACGCCTATGCCCGTGTAGGACTGAAAATAAGCCGAGGCTTGCCCCTCCTCGCCACTGGCAAGGCCGTATATCGCCGTACCATTGGGTGAGTTACTCACGAAGTAGCCTCCGATCGGCTGGCCGCTTGCGGCGTCTCCACGGGCGTAGACTCCGATGCCGTTCGGGCTGTTTGTTTGGAACCTGCCGCCGTACACGACTCCTGTCGGATGATTTGAAACACCGAGCAATCCCTCGCCACGCTCGGAAGTATTTAGTCCATATACTCCAGTTGGTGACTGACCTCCTATCGAGGTTCCAACAGTGCCTTTTATGGCTACGCCGCCATTAGCAGTGTTTTCGGCTTGGATGGTGCCTGCTGCGGTAGCGGATGAGAGGATGATTGGGTTTGGGCCGTCCTGCAGGAAGTCACTCGCATCCATCCCGTCAAGTAATTCCGCGTTGACGCCTATCAGATTCGTTCCTGAACCAACGAACGAGCCCGCCTGTATCGTACCGCTGAGGTTTGCGTGCCCTGCTTGTGCCACGCCCGGCGTACTTTGCTGCAAGCGAATGAGCGCACCAGATTGGGCTCCGGCAGTTGCGCTACGGCCCACGACAACCATGATCGTAGCGGCAGCAGCATAGAAGGCGAGAGATTGAGTTCGATGCATCTTGAGAAAATCCTCAAGATGCATTGTACGACCTACCCTGCAAAAACTAGAGCTAACTTTAGTCAGGTTTTAGCGAAACCTAGTTTCCAGCCAGTGCGCGCTCTGCGTCCCGTCGGCGTTCGAAACACTTGTGGCTCTTTTCAGCCTCGAAGAACGGCTTAAGAGAGTCCTTTTTCAGGTTCGCCAAGCGACGAGTTGAGATGAACACGGGAAACTGGCCTGAATCAGCCTTGAACAGCCTGACCGCGAAATCCACGGTGGCGTCGTCGGGGCTCTCCAGAAGCGCGTTCATGGCCGTCGCTCGCTGAACCGCGTTCGGAGCAAACTCAGCGACGGCGCGCAGTTCGGAGGGCGCAAACGTGTGTTTCATTTCGCGGAGGAAGTCGCCATCTGGGTCGAGAATCACCGCGTCGACCGCAGTCGCAGACGGGATCGAGAACTCATCCTCGGTTTTGGATAGTTCAATGTTGTGCCGCGAAACCTTGCCTTGCGAGATCACGGCGACCTTGGTTGGGATTCGGTAGATCGGTGTCCCGTCGGTTGTGTCCTGCTTCTGTTGAACGGCTACCTTGGCGGTCTTCGTGGTCGCGTCATAAGTCCATGAATATTCGATTACTGGGTGTCCGGGCTTCCATACCCACTGCTCGAAGAACGGCTGGCAGTTGAACCCTGAGCCATCGGTCAAGGCTTGCATCAAGTCGTGGGTTTCAACAGGCTGGTGTCGATGCCTAGTGAGATAGAGGTTAAGCCCGTTCCGGAACGGCTCATCGCCGATCATTCGCCGTAGCGTGTGCATGACCATGGCTCCCTTCGGATAGGAATGGGAGTCAAACATCGCGTCGTCGTTTGGCATGAAGTCGGTCGCCAACGGTCGTTTGTATCGTCGCGATTCGCCGAGATAGGAGCCAATGGCCTCCTGCACTTCGCGAGCAAACTCGTGTGGACCGCGAGCATGCTCAAAGTACATGATCTGCATGTACGTCGCGAAACTCTCGTTGAGCCACGTGTGCCCCCACGATTTACAGGAAACAAGGTCTCCGAACCATTGGTGGGCGAGTTCGTGCGCATTGAGGCTGGACATCGTCATGAAGCCGTTCTTGCCGTCGGTGAGCGCGCCAGCACCGAGGATCGTGTTGGAGATGTTTTCCATTCCGCCGCCGAAGTCGTGCATCGCGTTCTGCGCGTACTTGTTGTATGGATACTTCACGCCGGTGACTTTTGAGAAGAACCCGAGCATGTCCTTCGTGTCACCGAACGAGGTCGGAATCAAGTTCCCGCGACCTTTGGGAACGACATACCAAAGGTCAACGCCTTCCCACTTGTCCTTCTGAATGTCAAACGGTCCTCCATAGATCGCCGTCAGGTAAGTGGCGTGGGGCACGTCCATCTTCCAGTGGTAAGTGACCTTGTTGCCAACTGGCTTCTCAGAGACGAGCCTGCCATTGCCCATCACTGACCAGTCCTTTTGAACTGTCGTGATGGTTTCAGAGGTTGCAAAGTCGTTGGGATAGTCCCAGGTGGGGAACCACCTGCGGTTGTAGTTGGACTCGCCTTGAGTCCAGAACCCGATGCGGCTGGGATCGTTCGCACGTTTCGCAATCCAATGCCATCCGCCTTCCGCACCAAATCCGCCGCCCTGATCCTTTCCACATTCATAGGCGGTCTTGATGACCCGTTTAGTGCCCTTCACGGGCTTCCCGATGGGGGTGCTCAGTTCCTCCTTCGTTGGATCGTGATTGAAGGGTGCTTGGCTCCCGTTGACCCACACCGCCGAGACCTTCATGCCTTTCCCAGCGTGGAGCACGAGGTTTTCGACCCCGCTTTTGATGAGGGTCAAGGTGTTTTCGGAGTGTCCCTTGACCGTCCGTGTCGGCTCGTCCACGTCAATGTTGATCAGAACGTGCTGGAGGTCAAACTGACGATTTGGTGCGACGCGGTATGTCGCACGTGGGGGAAGGAACGGGTTGGCTTGCTGAATGGCGAGGCCGAGCAGGAGGGGCGTGGTGATCACCCCGCTAGTTTATCTCTCAAGCGTGCCGTGCAGGTCAAGATCACCTTCTAGGATAGATGGCCTTCCAATGAGCAACGAGTCTGTTGAGGGTCTCGGTTTGACTCGGATCATATGGACGCTTGACGCGGTAGGTCTCGTCGTCGCCGAAGAAGCCAAGTTTGGTCACGATTTCCCAAAGGGCTCGAGGTTGAGAGTCGTAAAGCAATGCGCCAAGTCGAGGCAACTCGGCAGGTTTAACGTGGACCAAGTTACGTACGTAAAATGCCCTTGCTTGGTCAACTGAGCACTGCTCCGCCTTACGGAGGAACTCGGCGCTGTCTACATAGAAGTCACCGCCATCTCTCATACCCATGTCGGTCAACTTGTGGTCAAGATATGGCACGGATTCGAGGTCGGGATCGTCCTTGGATTGCCAGACCAGTTCCTCAATATGCTTTTCCGCCTCACGGTACCCAAGGTCTCTTAAGACCCAGAGGACGACAAGTTTTCTCAGTCGGCTTAGATTTCGCGTGAATTCAAAGACTCCCCGTGCATCATCGCTGAAAAACCGCGCATGACCGGGCAACGGTGCCCGCTCTAGAGGTGGCATCTTGGTCTTCATCAAATCTCCCAACTGGCTCAAGGGCAACGTATCCCACGTTTCGCTTAGAGCCCGATAGAAGTTTAGGGTCGGAGATTCTGTGGGGCGCCTCCTGAACTGGTCTGCAACTGGAATAGCAAACTCTAAAGTTGCATCGCCTGTTACTGAGCGAATCCTCCCGCCTTCAAGGGTTCCGTCTTGATTTGGCTTACTAATGGCTGCCAAGTAGCGACCCGGGGTCAAAGCGGGTACAGACTCTTTGACGTCGACAAACCTCACCACGCCTGGCAGAACAGCCTCAGACTCAACGAAGTCCATATTGACGGCCCTTAACGTTGTTCGTCGGTAATCCCCCGAGATGTGCTT
>CALMEF010000014.1 GCA_937862825.1 uncultured Armatimonadota bacterium | reverse complement strand
AAGCCTTGGATGAATACAAGAACATGAAGCCGGGAGATGACATTCCCCCTGCGCTCAGAGGGTAACCCTTGGCAAACGAAACGCGTCCAAAGGATACTGTGTACACCGCGGTGGCCGATGCAAGAATGCCGTTTGATGAGGACTTGATCCTGGTCGAGCGTTTTGTATCGGGTGATCCGAGCGCGTTCGAAGTTCTGTACAGTCGTTACTACGAAAAGGTGTACTCATTGGCCAAGGGCGTTGTTCTTGATGCTGATGAGGCCGCCGATACAACCCAAGAGATTTTCGCGCTGGTCTACAAGAACTTGAGGCGGTTCAACCGGAAATCGAAGTTCAGCACTTGGTTGTTCCGCGTTGCGATGAACCGCGCCATCCAGCAGACGAGACGCCTGAAGGTGCGAAAGACCGTTGATCTCACCGAAGCCGCGTCGGCAACCGCTCCTGAAATGCCCGAACCAGCCGATCAACGGGTTACCCAGGCCATGTCCCAACTCAGTCCAGCCGACAGGGCGGTTCTAACCCTGTTTTACTGGGAAGAACTTAGTTTGAACGAAATTGCTGCCAGCATGGGCTGTAATGTCAACGCTGCAAAAACCCGCTTGTACCGCGCTCGTGAACGGTTCCGCGACGCATTCGGCGAGGAGGAGCCGGTATGAAACACGTTCCCCAAGATATCGAAGCCCTCATGTGGGCTGTCGCCGAGAATCCAACTCCAGACGCACTGAACGATTTCCAAGAACGGTTTCCCGACCTATCCGTTGAGCTCTTTCGCCGAGTCAGGATGGTCAGTGCTTTCAAGTCCACTCGTCCCCAACAATCGTCAATCCCCCGGTTCCATGGGGCTCCGTCGCGCGGCTTTCAGTGGCGTCCGGCAACAACGGCTCTCGCCGCTTTTGCGTTGGTCGCTCTTTCCGTCGGGTCATACGTCGTCACAAAGGGCCTTGTGGGCTCTGAACCTGAGGTCCCTCAGCCGGTCATCCAGGCTTCCGGGAGCGGCACCCGATCGTCGAGTCCTCCTGAGCAGATGAACCCAAGAGTTCCACCCAACCTGACTCATAGCCAGCCAGGCGAGGTTCGCGTGCCTGAGGTAGTCGTTGAACCGCCCAAGGCTCCCGAACGATTCACCGTTAAGATGTCGGGACTTGCGCTTTCTCAGGCCCTGTTCGCTGTTGGTCAGCAGTGCAGAGTTCAGTTTGAACTCGCTCCCGGAATGTCTGATGAAGAGGTCGAGTTCAACCTCATTGATCTGACACTTGATGAGATTTTGGGCGAACTTGGGCGGAAGTACGGTTTCACGGCTCTGCCTCAAGAGGCTGGTCGCTACCTTATTGTCCCCGTTTCCACCGACAATTCGGCAGGTATGGTCGGAAAAACGCACCCAGAAGCGGATACTAATCCTTAAGTCGCGGCAAGTTTCGCACTTGACGCGTCCATACTGATACCAGGTGAGATAGGATGAGTCAGAGTTCCGATGTCGTTGAGGTTTATTCTGAGCGCGCGCTCATTGCCGGCATAGGAGGCTTGATCGCCTTCGCCGGAGCAGCACTTACCTTCAATTATGGTCGCGGATACCTTACGGGTTTGGCGATCATCCTGGCTGTTGCAGGTGTTGCGGGAGTGGTCTATGCGATCATGTGCTACTCCAAGATTCGAAAGGTTGAGTCGTTCGATGTCACCTGCGTTTACTGCAAGAAGGTGAACAAACTCACCGAGGCTCCCACCAAGGACTTCACCTGCCGAGAATGCCACCGACTTGTCCCCATTCTGAATGGAAGGGTGTTGCCCGTACAACAAGTTCGATGCGGCTTCTGCAACGAGTTGAACTACTTTAGCGAAAAGACCGAAGTCCTTCTGTGCGAGGCATGCAATCACGACATCCCGATCTCTCGTGGGGATGATGCTCCGACAAAGCGGTCTGCTTTTGCGGTTCAGGAGGATGACCGACCCTACGAACTGAAACTAGTGGGCAAGGGCCACAAAGAAGAAGAGTTAGTCGGAACACTCCAACACATGTTGGCTCTGAACCGAAATCAAGTCAAAGACATGCTGAATGAACTTCCGGTGGTCTTGTTGACGGGAATCCCCAAGAAGAAGGCTGAGATGCTGGCAGCCCAGTTGCACGTTCACGGCGCCGCCGCAGAATACAATCCTCTCCCGTAAGTGCCTGAACTCCCTGACGTCACGATTTACACCGAGGCGCTTCGCGTCCGAATCGTCGGGGAGTTACTTGAATCGTTTCGCTTGATTCGGCCTTTCGCGCTCCGATCGGTACAACCTGCAATATCAGAAGTTGAACTTCGGTTTGTCGAATCGGTGGAGCGGCTTGGCAAACGGATCGTGATCGGACTCCAACAAGAGCGCTTCATTGTCATCCATCTGATGATCGCAGGGCGTCTGCTTTGGAGGGAGGCCCCTGGGGCTAGACCGCTTGCCAAAATCGGAGTTGCCGCGTGGGACTTCCCCAACGGAACGCTGTTGCTCACCGAAGCGAGCACAAAGAAGAGGGCTTCCATTCACCTAATCGAAGGGCGCGAGCACCTTGTTGCCCTTCACGCTGGAGGCGAAGAAGTCTTTGACCTGACGTTGAGACGCTTCATTGATCTGGTCAAAAATCAGAATCAGACCATCAAGCGCGCGCTTACCGACCCCAAGCGATTTAGCGGCATCGGGAACGCTTACTCCGATGAGATCCTGTTTGCGGCGAGAATCTCTCCGCATCGCTTAACGACGTCACTCAACGATTTTGAATTGGAGAATCTCTTCCTGAAGTGCCGAGAGGTTTTGCTTGAGGCAACAGAACGCCTGAGGTCTCAGTTTGGGGACAGGTTTCCGGGTTCCCGGGAGATCACGGCATTTCGGCCCGAGTTTGCGGTCCACGGCAAGTTCGGACAACCCTGCCCCAACTGTGGAAGACCCGTGCAGAGGATAGTCAGAAGCGAGAACGAGTTGAACTACTGCGCGCAGTGCCAAAATGGCGGACGAATTCTTGCTGACCGAGCCCTCTCTCGGCTACTTAAAGATGACTTCCCGCGTGGCTTTGATCCTCAGGAGCCCGAGTAACGGCATCCGGACGTACACGTTTCACGAACTTCGACAACGGTGAGGCCCGGAAGGACTGGATGAAGCCGCGTCCATATCCACTTGGCCAGATTTTCGGACGTTGGGTTCTCTAAACCTTCGATGTCGTTCAGACAGCGATGGTCAAGCGAGTCGAACAAAGGTTGAAAAGCCGCCTTGATGTCGGCGAAATCAATAACCCAACCCAAATGAGGATCGAGGTCCCCTGCGACTTCGACTCGCACGTGGAAGGAATGACCGTGCAATCGTCGGCATTTGTGTCCTTCGGGGACATTGGGAAGCCAATGGGCGCATTCAAGAGAAAACTCGCGAAAGACGGTCACGACGGGCCTAGCAGGATACCCAAGCTTCAACCCGCCCTGCGTTCGCAGGTCGCAGGCTGCGGAAGACGCAACTTCGCGGGGTAGCCTCAAAACCAATGCCGCTCCGCGTCCTCTTCGTTTGCACCGGAAACATCTGCCGGAGCCCGATGGCCGAGGCGGTCTTCAACCACCTCGCATCGCAAGGAGGACTGGACGTGATCGCCGATGGCGCGGGAGTCAGCAACTACCATGTTGGGGAGCCTGCCGACCCACGCACCATTAGCACCCTTCGTAGCAAGGGCGTTGCCGCGCCAAGCCGCGCTCGAATGGTCCGGAGTAACGACTTCGCCGAGTTTGACCACATCGTTGCCATGGATGCCAGTCATTACCAAGCCCTTCTTCAGTGGAACGGGTCGATGCCAGAAAAGATCTCGATGTTCCTGGACTGGGCTGGTCGTCCGAGCGAGAGCGTGCCAGACCCTTACTATGGGGGCACCGAAGGCTTCGAGCGCCTTTATGAAATGATCCTTGACGGAGTCAACTACATGCTAAAGAGGCTTGCGCATGAGGAAGTGCGGTAGCGATACTTCCTCAAAGGGATCTCCATCAATCGCATAGCCCAGTCGCAGATAAAACGGGACTGCGGATTCGCGAGCGGAAAGGACAATCTCTCGAAACCCTTGAGCCCGAGCCCACCGTTCCGACTCCGCAACCATGTTGCGACCGAGTCCCTTGCCTTGCAAAGCAGGATCAACGGCAACCTGCCGCATCTTCACCGTGCCATCACCCTTTGGGGTCATGACAAGGCAGGCGAGGGCCGCGCTTCCTTCAAGTCCCGCAAGGTGCCCGTCGCCAACTTCCCCAGCCAAGTCAGTTTCGCTGAAATCCAACCCGAGGGGTATCCGCAAAACACGTCGGCGCAAATCCACCGTGGACCAATACTCGTCCGATCCATGCTTAACCCACTTCCAGTCCACCGATTCATTATAATGGGGAGCATGAAGCGAGCGCTTTGCATTTTTCTAACCGTAGCATCCACGTTTGCACTTGCTCAGAACCAAGCCACCTTTGAAGGGCTACTTTCGGGAGGCGGTCAGTTTCCCGCGACGATGAAGCCAGCCGACCTACCAGCCTCGTACAAGGCCTGCAAGATCAAAATGGCAGGTACCGGCACAGCGGGTGGCGGAATCTTCGATATGATGGGCAGCATGATGATGGGCCTTGTTGGCGCATTCAGCCAGATGGGAAGTGGCGAACAGCGGTCCGATCAGCCACCAGCATTCGTCGCCTACCTTGATCTCTCTTGGACCAATGGATCGATCCTGCAGGTTGCCGGGAGCGACTTCTTGGTCACCTATGCCCTCGATCTGGGAATGGCAGACCTGGCAACACTCAGCGAGTCCAAGGGTAAGCCCGCGTTTCCAGATTTGAAGTTGATTCTTGTGAAGGTTTCCGCGATCAACAGTTTTCAACCACTTCCCTCCGTCACGAAGGAGGCCTTCATCAAAGCCCTGGAAACACCACCGCCCGCTTCGAATGATAACCTCAAGACTCAGTCGCTTTCCAACATCAAACAGGTTGCCCTGGCAACCATGATGTATGTCGCTGATTACGATGATGTGTTTCCCTGGCCGCAAAGTTCTCGTGGAGCCATCGCCGTTCAGTATCCCTACATGAAAGACTTAGCCCTTGGCAAGTCAACCAACCCAGACGCGAACGAGTACTACCGATTCAA
Organism: uncultured Armatimonadota bacterium; assembly: GCA_937862825.1. Classification (GTDB taxonomy): domain Bacteria; phylum Armatimonadota; class Fimbriimonadia; order Fimbriimonadales; family Fimbriimonadaceae; genus CALMEF01. Next base: position 3,426 of record CALMEF010000014.1, on the reverse strand, counting down.
CACGAACGTTGGCGGGGTCGCCCAGACCGACATCGAGGATCCCCAGTCGGTTCCGCTTTGGTACGAGGGGAAGCCGTGGCCAGACGGAAGCCGGTGTGTTGCCTTCTGTGACGGTCATGCCAAGACGGTGTCAGCAGAAGAATGGCCTGAGGTCGAAAAGGCCCTGAACATGCGATTCAAGCGGACGGCAAAGGCACCATTGCCTGCCAATCACCTGATTGAACAGATTCCGCCCCGTTAGGCAATCCCAACCGATTCTTCAAAGCCGCACATCACGTTCATCATGTGGACGAGTTGTGCGGCACCACACTTCCCTTGCGAGTCCGCCATCACTTGGACGGTAAGGAGGCTGTGTGGCTCATCTGGAGATATGCGAAGCCGATACGCCGCGTGAGGTCGCCCAAGAACCAGGCTGGCATGCCACTCCGACTCTTCGTCACGACGGACAAAAAATGAGCGTCCGTACGCCTCATCGTAAATGAGGTCTATGTCGTCAAGCGAGGGTGGGGTCTCAATCGCGCAAACGGCCGTCAAGGCCAAAACTCCTCCGAAGTCTTGAGGAGCATGTCCGACGGTGGCTCCATCGCTCCAACCTTCGGTAGCCAAGAAAGAATCCACCCCGTTGCCCTCGACATCGAAACTGTAGAGCAGCGAAGGTGTTTCAAACAGGATTCCCGCCCGGATGATCGGGCCAACGGCAATCAATGCCAATGTGGAAGCCGCATCGGGCACCGATGCTTCGTCAGTGCAGACAAGCGGGTTGTTGTCCATCAACTCAATCAGACCTTTGATCTCAGTCGCGATATCTCCGAACCTGACCTTTCGATGCCATGTTCCCTGATGCCACTCGATCTCAGCGGCGTCGCTGGTGCCGACGACCTCAACTTCTGGATGATGGCGCAATCGGTTCTCCAGACCGGGCCGCGAAGAACAACTTACTTGAATCACTTTCTCACCCTCACTAGTGTCGACGTGCTTTTGATTGGCTTGGTGCTCGTACTCATCTCGAGATTCGTTGTCGAAGTTTCCATCCAACCATCCTCAGCGCTCACCAATAGCGTGCCGCCTCCAGCAAGGTTCATCTCACTCTTGGCATTGAATTTGAAAGCGATGGTGGCAACTCGGCGTCCCTTCACGTTTCCCACGGACTTGAGCGTAAACGTCGCATCAACGCGAAGCGGAGCCGCTCCTGTCGCACCACTCACTGCGGCGCGCCCCTTCCAGGATTGTCCAATTTTGATCGCCCGTTTCGGATAAGTCGCCATGACCGTAACCGCATCGCCATTTCGCGATTCGCCACTGCTGTTCACCTCAGACTTCACCACCGTTTCTTTGGTGATGGTCTGACCATTCAGCGTAAGTGGACTTGTGACCGTAGTCAGTCCAAACCATCCACCTTTCGAGTTTCCAATGGATGTACTTAAGGAACACGTCGCCGCCGACGGCTTTGCGGAAGGAGTAAGTTGGAAGCGAATCGTGCTCGAATACACAACCTTCCCGTTTGGCACCAACTTCAGCCTCAGCGTATGACTTCCACCCTTGCTCGTCACTTGTCCAAGGCTCAGGACAGGGATAAGGGCGAGGGCGCAAACGCTGAGGGCTTTCATCAGGCCATGGCTAGGGTTGTTGCAATGAGGGACTCAGGTGTCGAATAGTCGTAGCCGTACTGCTTGGCGATTGCCTCCAACGTCACCTTGCCTTGTCCCACATTTAGACCCTTCAGGAATCCTGGATCGGTGTGGAGCGCCCGCAAACCCTGATCGGCAAGTTTCAACACGTAAGGCAAGGTTGCGTTGGTTAGCGCATAGGTGCTAGTGTAAGCAACGGCTCCGGGCATATTAGCCACACCGTAGTGAACGACTCCATCTACAACGTACGTCGGATCGCGATGAGTCGTGGCCTTCGTGGTCTCAATACAGCCACCTTGGTCTACCGAAACGTCTACGATGACCGATCCTGGCTTCATGAGCGACAACATCTCTCGCGAGACAAGAACTGGAGCCCGAGCACCTACCACGTAAACCGCGCCGACCACGAGGTCAGCCTCTTTCAGCACTTCTCGAATCGTGCCAGGGTTGGAGTGCAGGGTGACCACGTTCTTCGGAAGAACATCATCCAGATACCGCAATCGGTCCAGATTGACATCCAGAACATAGACGCGCGCACCAAAGCCCGCAGCAACTTTGACCGCGTTTACGCCAACGACGCCACCGCCAATTACGACCACAGTAGCAGGCCGGACACCGGGTACTCCACATAGCAAGACACCACGACCGCCCATTGGTCGCTCAAGATACTTCGCACCCTCTTGAATGCTGATCCGACCGGCAACCTCGCTCATGGGGGTCAGCAACGGCAGCGTGCCCTGATACTCAACCGTCTCGTAGGCAACGCAGTAAGCCTGACTCTTCACCATCGCGTGCATGAGGTGCTCGTCCGCGGCAAAGTGAAAATAGGTGAAGACCAACTGGTTGGGCTTGATATGCGGATACTCTTGTTCTTGAGGCTCCTTCACCTTCACGATCATGTCCGCCTGACTCCACACCTGGTCCACGGGAGCCAACGAGGCTCCTGCCTCGGCATATTCTTCGTCGGTGATGTGGGTTCCAGCGCCCGCGCCGGTTTCAACGACCACGCGATGCCCTCGCTGAACCAAAGCCATAACGCCGGCTGGCGTCATTGCCACTCGATACTCGTCTTGCTTAACTTCCTTCGGAACACCAATAACCATGAGGCTCTGAGATTGTACCGTTGGCGATACGCTCGATCTGGTTTGCTCGTATACATACTGTGAGGAGATTGAAAATGACACTTAGCAGAGTTTTTGCGCTTTGTGCGGTCCTCCTGACCGCATCAAATGTTCTTGCCATTGACCCACCGGGTTGGGCAGTAGGCAAGTTCCGGGGCATGAACCCGAAGTACAAGAAGAACGTTACCGTCGAGATTTTTCGTGGCGGAGATGTCACGATCGCTGTCGAAGGCCAGAAATCGCAGAGCGGTCAGTGGGGCTCGGGAGGCTACTCTGTCTCAGGCTTGCGGTTCTTTGTGGAGCGAGGAAACAGCGGAATTATCGTCACCCAGGCTAACGATCCTTCCAACAAGGCCACCTACAAGTATGTTGGTAGCGGTGGCTGGGGAGGCGGCGGCGGAACTGGTGGTGGTGGCAATGTCGGCAACGACACGCCCCCGGATTACCTCCGCGGCTTCCACTCCGGTGGACGCAATGACTACTACCGAGCGACGATTGACCTTAACGTTGATTCACGAGGTAATGCATCAGCAACGATCCGATTCGATGACGGAAAGCGACAAAATCAGTCGGGATACTATCGCGACAATCGCCTCTTTCTGAACAACGTGCGCTTCCGCACCTACGAACTGCGTGGCGGATTTGCCATAGAGCAGGATGATAACAGCCGCAACAAG
>CALMEF010000013.1 GCA_937862825.1 uncultured Armatimonadota bacterium | reverse complement strand
GTCCTCCAGCAAATGGTCATCAAGTCCACAATCCATCCAAAGGGCAGGGGGTTGACCAACCGTGGCCAAAACATCGAGGCTTTCAGTCCCGCCAAGGTGCTCCGGCGGAACGATGAGGTCAAACTCCTCCGTCTCGCCCCAGCGTTGGTTGCCAAACTGTACTGCTCCGGACATCGATGCGGCTGCAATGAACCGCTTTGGATTCTTCATTCCGAACTTTAGGGCACCATAGCCACCCATAGAGAGCCCAGCAACTGCCCACCTCGGGCCGACCGAGAACACTGATTCCATCAACTCTGGCAGTTCCACCGACAGTGCCGTTTCAACCTTGGGGCCGTGTGCAGCATCGGTGTAAAACGACCTCCCCCCGTCGGGCATAACGACAAGGAGAGGCAATCCATCGCAATACCTCTCAACCGATGTCCGCCGCATCCACCCAGAGTGGTCATCGGATAGCCCGTGCAACAGCAACATCGGATGCCACGGTCTTGGGACGCTGGGCACGATGATGTGGGCGATCGAATGCTTTTGAAGACTCTGCGAGAACCAATGGAATGCGACGAATGGCATCGTCGCCAATTATCCCCTACGCTCGCTTACGTCGGCGAAGCGGAGCGCAGTGTTCTGCGTCACAATATATTAGGATGAGTTCACTGGTTTCCACCAGCCTGCTAGGCCTAGCCATTTCACAGTCTGCAAGGGTCGAGCAGAATCTCAAGCACGATCTAGGAGCACTAGAACGGGTCCCAATACCCAAGTCTCTTGGACAGTTTCACCCGTCCGAGCCGATCATGCGCTCTACGCAGGTCAAGCACAATCCTGACCGTACGTTCGAAGTACTCAAAAAGAACCTTTCAGAATCGTGGGAGCACATCGTGGGCAGATCCTATTACGGCGACCCTTCCAACCGAGCGGCGAGCGTCGTCTGCAAGATCCATTATTCAGCGAGCAAAGATCACGCGACTTTTAAGTCTCTCCGAATCATGTCAGGGGCGTCGCGCGCGCGATGGCCAGAGCCCGGATTTCCTGAGCAAAAAGACTGGGTTGAGTTCTATGGTGCTGACCAGGTTTGGGGAATCAGGTCTCTTGGTAGCGATCGTCAATCGCTTGTGACTGAGACTCTTGTATTGCGAGTAAATCGCGTAACAATCGAATGCAACGTTAGTGGTCCAATCCCTCAGTCAAAAGGTGTGCGCGTACCGTTCCCAAAGGACGCGATGGATGATTGGCACGACTATGTTCGCCAGGTGGTGCAACTTGTGCGAAAGTCACCTCTGAATAAGTAGCGTCCTTACGATCGCTTGCGTCGACGAAGCGCGGCAACTCCCACAGCAAGTGCCGCAAAGGAAGCGGGTTCTGGCACTACCTCTACATTCAACTCGGTGACGTGATCGTTCCGACCACTCGTGCCTAGTGAGAAGTTGTTGACTCGGTCGAGGCCGTAGATGTCGGTGCGGCAGGTTCTGAACTCGGTGAGCCTGACCGTCAAGCCGTTAATCGTCGTTTCGAGCGTTCCGCTGCCGTTCACCGTCTGAGCGCCGTTTAGGCTCTTCTGGGCACCTGTGTTGGCGAAAAACTCAGGGTTGGCGCTGTCCGTAGACGTTGGACGCGAGAAAGCCGAGACTTCTGGATTCGTGTTTTGCCCTTCGAAGAAGAGGTTAACGCTCCAGTAGTCTCTTCCTTGGTAAATCTCATTGCCGTCAAAGAAGACGAGGAACTTGTTCGAACCCATCTGGAGATCGACGTCAATCATCGTCGGAGCGCCGTTACCACTGTTTACAAACTGGCCGTTAGAATCATCCCCGTTGATCACGTAGGCATTCTTGCCCGCATCGGCGCTGGAGCCATAGGTGTTGTACCAACCCGTGTGCCAGTTTCCTACGCTCGAAACCGGGGAGCCGTTGATGCCAGTGAGCCGAACTCCTGACGATTCCTGGCCGTAGTCTCCGGCGATCATTGTTGCTCCGAGTGCCATTGCTGTGGTTAAAAACATTTGAACCTCTCGCAAGGGAGAGGTTCAAATGTGGTACCACACGCGGCACTTGGTCAAATCCTGGTAAGGCTCAGTTCTTCAGAGACATCTTCATAACCATGTCGCCGCTCATGTCCATGGACATGCCGACGTTCTTGATCTCAATGGTCTGCTTGGTTTTTACCTTCGTGGTCACCAGTTGAGCCTTGCCTCCAGTCTTTGCGACGAGGGCCTCCGTGTCCATATCCATGGTTCCGGAAATGAAGATTTCCATGTTTGCCATTTGTCCCGTAGGATCCGGCTGTCCCTTCATCATTTCTGCCATATCCACCTTCGTGGGGATCTTCCCGGTGAGGTTAATGGCCCAGCATGCGGTCCCGTTGTGATCCTTCTCACCAACGAGTTTCGCCTTTAGGGTCGTCTCAGGGATTCCCATCATCGCGTTCTTGGGAATGGTCACGTCCCAACTGTCTCCGACGCTAACTTCCTTTTCCGGAAGTTCAACGAACAGCATCGTCCAGTTCATGCTAGAGCCCATCATCGCCAGCATTGGATTCTGCGAGGCTCCGGCCTGCTTGAGTTCGGTGACCCTGTAGCGGTTGTCGATCTTGCCGTCGAACTTCATCTCTTTAGGCATTTCGCCCATTTGCCCAGCCATCTCGGCCATCGGACCTTCCATATCCATCTTGATGTCGGTCACGGTCATATCCAGTCCGTGCTTACCATCCTTGTCCGCAGCACCATACTTCAAGGCGTATTTCATTGATGACTTGATCGTCATGTCTTGTTCGCCGCCAGTTGGCATATTCATCGTGTTCTTCATGGTGCTTTCCACCACGTAGTTGTCCGATGAGTCTGCCTTTACATCAAATCGAATCAAACTGGCGCTTTGCGCCATTGCGATGGCCACGAGAGCCACGCTCATCAAGCCAAAAGTGAGTTTCTTCATCTTGTTTTCCGGACCGTTACTGAGTTCCACTAGATTATACGGTTGAACCATTCACGAGGTGCCAACTCAGAGGGTATTCTCCAGTCCCGATGAGTGAACTCATTCAGGTTGGTGCTCCAAATCAGCGGCCCAAGGCTCCAAGGGCAGATGAACTGAACTTGCGATTCTCGCCAACCGCGATCTCTGAACTTGAGGCACTCAAGACCCACTACCCGGACCTCAAGTCTTGCGTGCTTCCTGGACTTTGGATTGCACAGCGGGAATACGGTGGCTCGCTGAATGGCGAGGCGATCGCTGAAGTCGCCCACAGACTTGAGCGCAGTTATGCGGAAGTTGAAGGTGTCGCGACGTTCTACTCGATGTACAACACTCACCACGACGTCGGTCGCCACAAGATTGAGGTGTGTACGTGCCTTTCATGCCACGTTAACGGTGCGTACCGCATTTGGGATTATCTCAAGTCGAAACTCGGAGTCGGCAACAAGGAAACGACGCCGGACGGAATGTTCACGCTTGAGGAGGTTGAGTGCTTAGACGCCTGTGATCGCGCTCCACTTCTCCAGATCGGTGATCAATATGTCGGCCCGGTCACTGAAGCAGACATTGACCGTATCCTGGCGGACCTCCGATCTAAGTCGGACTCCACCGTTGTTCAAATGGCCGATGAGATCGTGAAAGTCCACTTGCGTGATGGCAACAAGTAGATAGGCCATGGGCCGTTTTGCGCGAAACATTGGTAGGTTTTTCGGTTACGAAGTAGAGCGAATCGGGCGACAACTTCCCTATCACGGTTACGACCTTGAAGTTGAAGCGCGGGAAGCCATCGAAAGAATTGCCGACCATACCATGGTCTCTTTTGAGAAACTCGTTCCGCTCTACCAACAGGTTGCCTTTTGTGAGAAAGCGTCTATTCCCGGATGCTATGTTGAGTGTGGTGTTTGGAAAGGCGGTTGTGTCGGGCTCATGGCTTTGTGCAACCTGAAATATGGGACTGAACGTCGCCATCTCCACCTTTTCGACTCTTTTGAAGGCATCCCTGAACCTGATGCACGCGTGGATGGTAAGGAGGCCGTTCGGTTCGCCCAAGCTGTCGGCGCTGACGCCACAGGCCAACTGAAGCCATTGCCAGACCAGTATGGAGGCATCGGTACTGTCGAGGTCTGCCGAGACCTACTTAACAACCTTGGCTATCCCGCATCGCATGTTCACATCCACAAAGGCTGGTTTCAGGACACTCTACCGCTCGACACCCCAACCCTGGGTCACATTGCCCTTCTGCGTCTTGACGGCGACTGGTACGCGTCCACCAAGGTGTGTCTGGAACATCTGTACGACCATGTCGTCTCCGGAGGCTTTGTCATTGCCGACGATTACGGTGCCTACGAAGGCTGTAAGTTAGCCGTTGACGAGTTCTTACGGGACAAGTCGCCAGCGTATCTTCATCATCTTGACCGCTGGGGACGCTATTGGATTAAGCCGTGATCGAGCACCTTGTTTGGGACTCAGCGTTCTTTGGGTTTCCAATAGCCAGGATTCACGGGTCAGTTTCAGCACGAACTTTGGTCGAGTTACGAGAGGCTGGATTTGTGTGCGCCTATCATACGGCTATCGATGCCGATCATCTCCTTTTGAGCAGCCTCGGATTCGCTCATGTAGATACCAGGCTTGACTTTGTCGCATTGACATCGAACGTGGTTAGCCAATACCGAGTGGCTGGGGCGGGGGATGCGGATGAGTTGATTAAATGGAGTCGAGGGACTTTTCTGGACTCTCGATTCTACGCGGACGAGAAGTTTGACCGGACCAAAGTCGATGAACTCTTTCAACTCTGGGTGCAAAACAGTTTTGGCGAACTTGCCGATGCGGTGCTTGTCCCAATCAATTCGCTCGATGCCTTTGTGACCGTCAACCTTGAGTCTGCCGATGTTGCCCGCATCGGGTTGATTGGAGTTGCAGAGCATGCTCGAGGGCAGGGTCTTGGGCGTTCAATGGTTCGCGCGGCCCTTAGTTGGGCAAATGGTACAGGGGCCAAGCGTTTGTTTGTGGCGACGCAAGAGCGGAACAATGCCGCCCGATCTCTGTATGAATCTGTGGGCTTCACGCTGGCTTCCCGATCAGAGACGTTTCATTGGTGGGCGTGAACTCGTCAGAATAAGACACCCATGCGCGGACTGACTTTGCTTCTTACCCTCTGGTCTGGCCATGCCATTGCTCAGATTGACTATACGCTTAGGGTTGACCTTCCAGCCAAGTCAGTTCGGGTGTCGGTTAGGCTTGAGACCTCCGAATCTGTGCAGGAGGTACGCATCCCGGCTTGGTGTCCTGGCTTCTATTTCATTCAAAAATACCAGGGCAAGATGTTTGATGTTACGGCCACTGACGCTAATGGAGCCAGACTCACAGTCAGGAAGAAGGACGATCGAGGTTGGATTGTTGAAAACCCAGAAAAGGGGGCCATCCGGTTCAACTATCGTGTCCTTGGCGATGACGGAGGCCTTGGCTTCTTCAATGTCAGCGTCCGCAACCATGCGGCCTTTGTCAACGGCCCTGCTGGATTCGTCTACTTTCCGAACCGAATGACGGAGCCTCATCGGTTGACGGTCGAACTACCACCAAACTGGCAGGTAGCAACCTCGATGCCGTCCGCTGGCTCGAATCGGTACGAATCTTCAGACTACGATGAGTTCATAGACCACCCCATTCAACTCGGTCAGTTTGAGCGCAGGCGGTTCATGGTCGGCGAAACTCCATTTGAGGCCGTTTTTGTGACTATGGGTGGTAGGGTCAATACTAACATCGAAGCCGAAGTTCAACGCTTGGAGGCCCTGAGCAAGCCAGCAATTGACTTCTTCAGGCAAGTCCCGTTCTCGCGCTACTTGTACATCATTCACCTCGATCCAGGCTCCTTCGATGGCGGTCTCGAACACAGGGCATCCTGCGTGATCAACACGGCCAACAGCGAGCCACTGATGATCGATGAACTCCTCGCTCATGAGTTCTTCCATGCCTGGAATGTCAAGCAAATCCGTCCCAAGGTGCTTGGTCCATTTGATTACACACAGCCAGTAAGAACCGCAAACCTCTGGTTTGCCGAAGGAGTTACGGATTATTACGCGTACATCACGACGTACCGCAGCGGCCTCCAGTCGGAAGAGTGGTTACTGGAAAATCTTGTGTTCAAGATTGCGGAACTTCAGAACAGTCGAGTTCGCCTTCAAAAGACCTTGGAAGAGGTCTGCAAAGGTACCTGGGAAACCGGCGGGTTCGGCGATGGGGATTTGAGTTATTACACCAAGGGGCTGATTGCTGGTTTCGTTTTTGATGCAAATATCAGACACGCCTCCCAGGGCAAGAAAAGTCTTGATGACGTGATGAGGCTCCTGTTCTCAAAACACAGACTCCCAAAACCTGGTTTCGACGAGGATAACCTTCGGGCGGTCATGAGCGAGGTTGCGGGAACTGACCTCTCTGGCCTCTATGACACGATGATCCGAACCACGAAGGAGGTTCCTTATGAAGGGCTATCCCGGATCGGGCTGAGACTAGTTTCCCCCGGCGCCCAGTTTGCCTCGTTAGGCTTCAAGCAACGAGAGGGATTCGTTACCGAGGTTGGACCAGAACTGACGCGGGCTGGATTACGAGAACGCGACCGTATCACCATGTTAAACGGCGTCACACTGGACGCGAACAATCGGTTCGACACCCTGAAACTTGGCGACGAATTTGAGATTACAGTGGCCCGGCGCACAGAGAAACATTCCTTCAAGGGCAAGGTGAAGATGGAGACAGCACAAGGTTTCCGCCTTGAGCGAGACCCATTCGCTCCCTTAGAAGCGCAATACCGCCTCCGACAGTGGCTGGAGCGGCCCAGTCCAATGAGCCGCCAATAGGTTACTTGTCTATCAACTGACGCAACATTTCGAGGGCCTTGTCGACAACAGGGTCCTTCCCATCCGCTGGTCGTCCAGTAACTTCTGCATCAGGCTTCAAAGGATTTCCCTCCAGCCTCATACCCTTGATCGTCACATAGTCACTGGTTGGATGTTGCAACTCAAATCCTTGTGGAAGCCGAGCGTACACCGAAGCCAAGACTGCCCCGGCGGTCTGCTGACCTACGATTGGTGCCTTTAGATTTTCGCGCAAAGCTGCCGCACAGATTTCGCTTGCAGACGCGGAGGCGCGGTTCGTCAATACGGCGATCTTCCCGGGAAAATGTGGAACCTCTCGCTTGGATGTCTTGTACTTTCTCTCGCTCCAAGCGGCCACTTCAGCAAGGTTAGATCCATCTTTTTTTGTCTCGTCCAGATAGCGCTGGAACGTATTTTTCGAGATAAAGGTGCCGACGGCAGTATCCGGAGGAAGCAACAAACTAAGCAAGTGTTGTAAGTTATTGACCGCCCCACCTCCGTTCGACCGAAGGTCAAGAACCAAAAACTTGGCCTTTGTCGTGGCCTCGCCAATCAACTTCTCGAGATTCTTTCGATCGTAACCCGTGGAAAACGTATAGACTCGGAGCACTGCCGCATCGTCGCCGACCATGGTCAGAGTCTCTGGACGAACTGTGGATATCCGCTTGCGCTGGACTTTTAGTTCCTTTGGCTCCTCACCTTCGCGCTTTACTTTTATGGTGAGTTCCGTGTTTTCATCTCCACTCAATGAGGAAGCAGAAGTTGGGGCTTTTCCGTCAACTTCGACGATCACGTCTCCTGCCTTCAGTCCCACGGTTTCAGCAGGGCTGTCCTTTGTGACACTCACCACCACCAGGGTCTCATTCTCGTACCGCGCATTGAATCCAGGTCCGACGACAAACGTGCGACCTCTGGACTGAGCGCTCCGAGGTGTCCGTAGCCGAATGTGACTGAACCCAAACTCTCTCAACGCTCGATTGACTTCCCTGCTAAAGTCGTCAATGGTCGTTGCTTTGTCAATTGCTTCTCGATGCTTGGTCGCAAACTCAGGCCACTTCTTTAGGTCAACGCCAGGGACAAACACGCGCTCCGCGATCACCTTGTCCAGGCCCTTTAACACCTCATCCTTGGCTTCCGCAGTCATGTCCTGTGCGAACGCGAGCGCGCTCAAGCACAGAGCGAAAGTGGCAAGCAGACTCTTCCTCATGAACTTCATGATAAACGAAGTACGAGGATCAGCCCAAGAACTGCTCCCGAAAATTCGCAAAGTTTGACTAGTAGAAGTCAGGGCAATAAACACGGCGGCCTGGCAGAAGGGCTTCAAGCGGTGGGAAGTGCGGAAGAAACCCATCATCATGGAGCGTGGCAAACGCCGGCTGCCCCAGCAGTGCTTGGGTGAGGCGCCTTTGGTCAATCAGGTACCCCCCAGTGTTTGAGCGCAAAACGGACACCTGATCTGGCGAGAACTCAACTGCCCAACGACCGGAAATCTCAGGCAAGATGGGGTCATGCACATCGAGGATAACACTTCCCTTAGCCGTAGGCTTTTTCGCCGAGAGGGCCTTCTCAATGTCAAGGGTTCGGTACATCAAGAGACGCTCAACCTGGGTTCGAACCCCCTGGTCCAATACCTGTAAATAAGGGCCATCCGTAGGTTCATACCAAGATGCTTCCGACCTGTTGATCGCGAGTCCGTGCAGGACGTCAAGCAATGCGTAGTACGACCTCTCCGTCGTCCAAACCAAGTCCGCGGTATTGAGCGGCGACCAAAAATCTCCGCCCAGTTTAATCTGGATGAAGCCCTCGATTGGGTCCCCAACCACATAATATGGATCGGTATCCGCCCATACTTCAGGCGACCGCCTGCTACTTCCGTTGTACCGATCGCAGAACTTGTCAAAGCAGGCACGCACCTGCTCATACTCACTGCCCGACAGCATTCGGACTGGCAAATCAACCTTCGACCTAGGGAATCGAGTCGTAGGCATCGTCACTCGCACACGCCCACCGCAGGTTACATAACCAAACCGGCTGTAATAGGTCTCGCGAAATGGGTAGAGGGAGGCAAATACAAAGCCATCTTCTCGGAACAAACGGAGCGACTCGGTCATTAGAGCCGAACCAACTCCGAGCCTCCGCGCTTCTGGAACCACGCCAACGGCGGCTACGCCAGCACAAGGCAGATGGGTTCCGTCAATGTTGCACGTCATTTTCAGGGCAGTTAGCGCCCCGACTATCCGCCCTTCGAGTTCAACGACGTAACCGAGACAGTCCGGTCGCAGGAGGTTCTCTTCCTCGCCAATTGGAGCACCACCTCGGTAGGTCATTGACCTAACCCTGCCGAACCCTTCGCGATCCGCTTCCGTATACCGGCGGACAATTGGTGTCGACATCAGCCTTAGGATACCGCCCGGCGGTAAAATCTAAGTTCCCATGAGCACCCAGGTGACCCTTCCGCGCGACTCCAATCAGGCTCTCGGCATCGGCCAGTTCGCTATTGACTTCCTAACCGGGAAACTCGGGCCGGGTCCCTCAAGTCGCGTCTTGGAGAGAACAGCGCTTTTCCACACGGACGCCTACTTGTGCGGGGCTTCAGCACTTGCGTTGGGAACAAATGCCCCGATCCTTCTACGAAACGAAGCGCTGACTTATGGGGACGTTAACGGGTCAACCGTATTTGGGTCAAACGTCCGGGTTCGAGCGGAGAAGGCCGTCGTAGCAAACTCGTCCGCAGTTCGTGAATGGGACAGCAATGGCACAAACTTTGGATACAACCCCACTTTGGGTCACACGGCTGGAGAGTTTGGGCACAACGACTTCTATCCGGTAGTGGTCGCGGCCTGTCAACAGCAAGGGCATGATGGCGCAACGGCACTGAAGGCCATGGTGCTTCATGATGAGATTCGTGGGCGGCTTGCCGAGGTCTTTAGCCTCAAAACGTACAAGTTGGACCACGTTGTCCATGGCGCAATTGCTTCAGCGGCGGTCTATGGGGCGCTTCGGGGAGCGACGGCAGAGCAGATTGAGAGCGCCATTGGGATGTTCGTTGCGCACTATATTCCTTGGCGGGCTATCCGAGCAGGAAAGCAACTCAGCGATTCAAAGGGTTCGAGCGCGGCAATCTCATCGGAAGCGGCCGTCCTCTGCATGATCCGATCCATGAATGGATTTATGGGTCCGCGAGACATTTTTCGCAATCCTGAGGCCATCTTTCGTTTCTTTGAACCGACGACTGAGGGTTCGGAGCGGTGGAAAGAGTCTGGAGACAGCCCATTCGACCTCG
>CALMEF010000012.1 GCA_937862825.1 uncultured Armatimonadota bacterium | reverse complement strand
CGCACATCCTCGCGCTTGTTTGCCACGCCATACAGAGAGGGCTGATCCCAAAGAACCAGAGTCTCCCAAACGTGGTAGTTCCCCAAATATGAATGCTGATTGTATGGCGGATCAAGGTATGCCGCATCGGCTGAGAGCGTCTTGGCTGCTTCGATCGCATCCATCCTAAAGGCTCGCCCTTTGCCATTCGGCCCTTCCGCTAACAAGTCGGGTAACCGCAACTCAATGTCATTGGCGGAACGCTTCGCCCATTGCTTCAGGTAAGCCATTTGGAGACCGGTCGTTGAATCCACACGGTCAGCAGCCTCAATAAGGGAAACAAGCAAAATCGCCTTGAGTTCTTCGGCAAGATTCCAATCCTCGATTTGATCCCGCATGGCGTCGATCCGCGCACCATTCTTGGGCTGAAAGTACCGAGCCTCTTCACAGAAAGCGTGGGTGAAGAAACCTGGGCACCCGGCAAGGCGATTGAGGTCATTGATTCTCTCGGACGCCTCCTTGGACCAGTCCTCTCGGTTCCCTTGAACGTAACAAAGGGCCAACTGGTGCGCATAAGCATTGACGTCGTTCGCCAGAACCCGATAGCCCGCCCCTTTCAGAGCGTGACCGACCCTTGAAGTACCGCTGAACAAGTCGATGACCGAACGAACGCCATCCAGTCTCTCAAATGCGGCGAGAATGTTCGGTAAGAGGACTCGTTTGGAGCCGAGATACTTGATCAAGCCACGTCTACCAAGGGATCATCGCCGTCAAGTTCTCGGGCTCGCTATCGGTGATCAGGAGGTTGTCCTCCAGTCGCAACCCGCCAAACGTCTTCCAAGATTCGAGCCTATCCCAATAGAAAACATCCGCAAACTTTGACCTCGTCTCCTCTTTGTCAAGCAGGGCCGGAATAATGTAGAGCCCGGGTTCGATCGTCATCACGAATCCTGGTTCCAACGGGAGGTCAACGCGAATGTTCACACCGCAGACCTTGGACGGCTCTTTCGGAGCACCGGGCATCGCGCCTCCCGAGTCCCTGACTCCCAGCCCGACAGCGTGTCCGACACCGTGAGGCAGGAACAGGGCCACCGCGCCCGACTCACACAAATCTTGGGCGGAAACTTTGCTCAATCCCAAGTCAGCGAGTCCTTGCGCGATCACCATGGCTGCGGCCCGATGGCACTCTGACCATCGCACCCCTGGCTTGCACAAAGCGAACACGGCTTCTTGAGCGGCTCGCACGATCGCCCGGACGTCAGCATGGCGTCCTTCCCACTTGCCAGTGGCCGTGTACGTACGGGTCACGTCAATCACGTAGTCGTCAATCATCGCACCAGCATCAATGAGGATCAAATCTTCGGGTGCGACGGCCTTTCCTCCAGGAGTAAAGTGAAACACACGGGAGTTCGTGCCAGTGCCTACGATGCTCGCGTATCCGGTTCCATCGGCTCCAGCACGAGCAAATCCCGCCTCAAGTTCGATCTGAATCTGTCTTTCCGTAACACCCGGTCGAATCACTTCGGGCATCAGGGCGTAGCCTGCGGCCGTCGCCGAGGCTGTACGACGCATGAGAGCAACCTCCCAATCATCCTTCTTTCTTCGCTCATGATCGAGCGCCGTAGTCAGTGGTTCAGCAAGGTCTCCGGTCTCGTCAGACGAGCCGAGATTGACCACTGGGCGACCTGCCCGAGCCACTTTCCATTGCTCAAGTTCGGCAACAGGCAAACCAACAGGCTCCGGCGGATCGCCGTCCCAAACCCTCTCGTGCTCTGTGACCGGCTCGACGAAGTGTTGCCAACCGGATGTCGGGTCGAAAGCGAGAACCGATCCAGGTCGCTTCTGGTTCGTTAGCCAACGATAATGCGGATGTGGTGCGAAGGGATAGCACTGATCAAACCCTCCTGGCTTCTGAATCGGGTGTCCAGCGTGAATCAAGACGATCTCGTTGGATAGATTCCATGCGCGCAGAGCCCGGTCACGCCGGGCGTCGAGGTTTGGATCGGGCATGTTCGATTATGCCCGACGGGGTAAAATGTAAGTTCAATGGCGACGTGGAAAGAAGGAGATCGTGTTCGAATTGTCACTCGCGAGGTTACTGAAGAGGACCGGAAGACGAACCAGTATTACTCCCACATGGCAGGATTGGTTGGCACCATCCAAAACATCTACGCCAATGATGAGATTGCCGTCCGAGTGGATGTTCCAAGCCTGAGCGCGGTATCCAGAGACGTCCACAAGACTTCCATAGACCGCATGCGAGACAAGTTCGTCGGATCGCTTTCGGAAGAGCAGAAGAAGTCGCTCTCCTCCGAGGAACTCAATTTCGACGCACACTACATGCTTCTATGCCAAGGCAAAGACCTGGAAAAGGCCTAACTTCGGCGCCCCTCGGCTAACGCGCCGACGGATAATCAGGTAATCATATGGCAGGGCCGCCTCACGGCTCTGTTCACAGGAGTGTTACCAACATATGACTGCCTCGCTTGCTGCAGCGTTACTCTTATTTCCAGTTACCTCATTCGCGCAGGGTCAACCTGCAACTACTACCGGTCAAGAGCCCAAGAAGGCTGAAGACGACCCCTATACCAAAGCCATAAAGGACTACACCGCCCAAGACGGTGTATTCAAAGTCTGGCGAAACAAGGAATCTGTCATGTTTGAGATTCCAAAGCCGACGATGTCCCGTGACTTTCTTTGGGTCACAGAACTGAAGCAAACACCGCGCGGGATGTACAACGGCACCGCTGTTGCCGAGAACGTCGTGCGATGGGAGGAGCGGGATGAGAAGGTATTGCTCAGGCTCATTGACTACACCGTAGTCGCCACCGGCCTGGATGCCGCCATTCAATCGGCAGTTAAGCAATCCACCGTATCTCCAATCATTCGCTCGTTTGACATCAAGGCCCGCAGTAAAGATGGCGCCGCGCTCATTGACGTCAGTTCGTATTACAAGAGCGATATCCCTGAGTTCAGTGTCCGTGGCGCGGTGAGCGGTCAGGCCATGGACTCGTCGAGGACGTTCATCGAGAAGATTGCAGTCTTCCCAAACAACGTCAACATCGAGATTCTCGCCACCTTCATTCCCGGGCCATCTGGACCCTCGTTCTTTGGCGGCCCAGTTGGCAACGGACCACGGACCTGCGTGATCAGCCACTCGATGTCCCTACTGCCTGAAAAGCCGATGATGGGCCGGTTGAAGGACTCACGCGTGGGCTACTTCTCCACTGGCAAAGAGGATTACGGCACCGACTATCACGGGGTTAAGGAATATCAGTTCATCTCGCGATACCGACTTGAGAAGAAGGACCCGAGCGCGGCGCTTTCCGAGCCGGTCAAGCCGATCATCTATTACATCAGCCGAGAAGTTCCTGCCAAATGGCGAAAGTACATCAAGGAAGGTATCGAGGACTGGCAGCCAGCATTCGAAGCCGCTGGGTTTAAGAACGCCATCATCTGCAAGGATGCTCCTACCGAGCAGGAGGACCCGAACTGGAGTCCGGAAGACAGCCGATTCTCCGTGATTCGGTGGGCTCCGTTGCCCATCGAAAACGCGATGGGACCGTCAACAGTTGACCCGCGCAGTGGCGAGATTATCAGTGCTCATATCATCATGTGGCACGACATCCTGAAACTGCAGACCGACTGGTATTTCTCTCAGGCATCCGTTAGTGATCCTGCTTCGCGACGATTACCGTTCTCAGACGAACTACAGGGCTATCTGCTTAGGTTCGTCGTGGCCCATGAAGTTGGCCACACACTGGGTCTTCCTCACAACGGCAAGTCCTCGGGCATGATTCCGATTTCCAAACTGCGCGACGCTAAGTGGTGCGCGGAAAACGGCACCTGCACGTCGATCATGGACTATGCTCGATTCAACTACGTTGCCCAACCAGAGGACAAAGTGGCTCCCAAGGATCTGGTGCCCAAGGTGGGCAAGTATGACAAGTTCTCAATTCACTGGGGATATGCACCTATTCCGGGTGCACGATCACCATTTGACGAAGTCCCTACGCTTGACCGATGGGCCGCTGCTCAAGTGACCGATCCTGAACTTCGGTTCTATGACAACTTCAACAGCATGGACCCGACCGCTCAAGCCGAGGCCCTCGGTAACAATGCCGTTCAAGCATCAAGTCTGGGCGTCAAGAACATGAAGAAGATGGTGGGCTACCTAAAACCCGCCGCAGTCAAACTCGGCGAAGATTACAGCGAACTTGCACGCCTGCACTCTGCCTTGACTGGACAGTATCGAATGTACGTCAGCCACGTTGGCGTCGTGCTCGGCGGTGTCGAGATGATCGATTATCGCGGTGGTCGTGGCGGCGCTGTCTTCAACCCCGTGTCACGCGAATATCAGGTCTCAGCCGTCACCTGGATTCTCGACAACACACTGACGCCTCCAACATGGCTCTTCCCGAAGGACGTGATGAACAAGATCGCGCCCGATGGCGGCGCCGGTCAACTCGCGGCACTTGCAACGCAGGGATCGAACGCGCTTCTGAACGACGCGCGGCTCAATCGAATGCTGCAGGCTGAAGCCATGGGCCACAAGGGGCTCACGGTTCAAGAGATGCTGGATATCGTTCGGCCCCGAGTTTGGGCCGAGTTGAAGAAGCCTACGGTGCCAATCACTATGGCTCGACGGGCCGCTCAACGCGCTTGGGTTACGTCACTGACACGCAAACTGGGATCAAGTAGCGATATTCGCGCCTTTGCAATGGGCGAACTCGAAGCCGAACTGCAAGCGATCACGGGCACGATCCCGGCGGTGACCGACAGAGCGTCCAGGGCGCATCTCAAGGAACTCAAGAAGCAGATTGAGTTCTCACTGGCCAACCCGGACAAGGTTGCCCCGGCTGGTGGCGGTGGAATGGCATTCCCGTTCATGAACGGCGCCCACAGGTCATGCAGCATGTGGTGCCCTCCGGTCGAGGACTAACCATAAACCAAAAAGTCCCCTCCCATCAATATGGGAGGGGACTTTTTTCGGCTTAGAACTTGCCCCAGAGCAACTGGTTGGTCACCTCGTGATGATAGATGATCTCTCCAGTCTTGACTCTCGTGCCCAGTTCCTTCGGCGAGCGCTCGGCAGCAGCGAGTTTGCGCTCAATGAACTTGTCCTTGTTGTCAGGGCCAAGCAACGATCCGACAAAGTCGCTTTGCTTCATGAGTCGGATTGCATCGTAGATGTTGTCCGGCAGGAACCTCGTCCTTGTGCGACGCGCTTCTGTCGTGATCTTTTCCGTCATCGGTCCCTCAAGTCCAGTACGAACCAGCGCGTAGAACGTCATGTACGGGTTCACATCGGGAGCCACAGTGCGCACCTCAACTCGTGCTGACTTCGCATTACCAAGCGGTATGCGAACCATGGAAGTTCGGTCAACTGCACTGGACTTGATCTGATTCGGTGCCTCGTAGTGAGGGTCGAGGCGACGATAGGCATTCACGCTCGGATTCAAGATCAGACAGATGTCGTTTGCGCTGTTCAGGATGCGGTCAACAAAGTCCCACGCGAAGGCGCTCAATCCGTCCTCGCCCTTTTTGTCGAAGAAAATGTTCGTCCCCTTTTGAGTGATCGACATGTTGGTGTGCATGCCGCTTCCATTGATTCCCGAGATCGGTTTAGGTAGAAAACTCGCGGTGAGGCCCATATTTGCGGCAATCTGCCGAGCAGTGAGTTTGTATAACTGAACCTGGTCCGCCGCAAGCACAGCGTCGGTGTACATGTAGTTCAGTTCAAACTGAGCAGGAGCCACTTCGGGATGATCCTTCTCATTCTCGAATCCCAGGGCCCTTTGAGCCTCGGCGAGCCGGTCAATGAAGATTCGCAGTGGGTCGTTGGGAAGTGAGTGATAATAACCGCCACCCGAAACTGGCTTAAATCCTTCACTCGATTTGAACTTCTGCTCGGAGTTCAACCCTTCAAAGAGGAATCCTTCGCACTCGACAGCAATGTTGAACTCGTAGCCGTGCTTCTTGTACTGCTTCTCGCAGAACTCCTTGAGAAGGCCGCGGAAGTCCGATGAATACGGATTGCCGTCGCGGTCCTTGATTAGTCCAAACACGATGACCTTTCCAGGTCCAAACACGTCACTAGGCAACCAGCGGAAGGATCCCCAGTCGATGGCCAAGCGCAGGTCGGACTCGCTGACGACCGAAAAGCCCCGAACGGATGAGCCGTCGAAGGTGAGATTGTCGTAACTCTTCAACAAGAATTTCTTGTCGTAGTCGAGCATGTGAAAGCGCCCCTCGAGATCGGAGAAACAGACCGTTACGGCCTTGATGCGCTTTTCCTCAACAAGGTATTTGAGATAGTGCTTCTCAAGTTCGGCGTCACTCACCCGCTTGAGTTGCTTTGCCTTGGCTTCGAGGTTCAGTTCCTCGATCTGATCATAGGGAATTTCTAGAAATGAACGCAATTCAGCCATAACGAACAGGATTTTACACTAAATCTTCTGCGTTTTAACATAAATATCCGTGATATTATCGAAAGTCAATCTAAAGGCCAATCAACGGGTGATGTAACAGGCAGCGCAGGTAAGCATCACGGTAATCTGCCTTCGCCGACACCATGTTGCCGCTCATTCTCTTTGCCGCTATGTCAACTCAACAGGATAAGTTTGCCCAACTCCCCGATTGGGAGAACCCCAACGTCGTCTCACGGAACAAACTCCCCAACCGAGCAACCAGTTGGCCCCTTGATCAAAAGGGGAATCGCATGGCCAAAACCCTCAACGGACAGTGGCTGTTCAAATGGGTGGGCAAGCCTGCTGATGCCCCAAGGGACTTCTGGCAACCAGGTTTTAAGTTCACGAACTGGGACTCCATCGAAGTTCCGAGTTGTGTCGAACTGAAGGGCTACGGGATCCCAATTTACACGAACGTCCGCTACCCACATCCGACAACTCCTCCCACGCTGGACCCCAACTACAATCCCGTTTCGTCCTATCACCGAACCTTTGACCTACCCGATGCTTGGAAGAGTCGACGTACGATCCTAAGATTTGACGGCGTTTACTCGGCGTTCACCGTGTGGGTGAACGGGCACGAAGTGGGCTACAGTGAAGACAGCAAGAGCCCTGCAGAGTTTGATATTACGGCACACGTTAAGCGAGGATCAAACTCGATCGCAGTTCAAGTTCTCCGTTGGTGTGACGGCAGTTACCTTGAAGATCAAGACATGTTTCGGTACAGCGGCATCTTTCGGGATGTCACTCTCCTATCCTTCCCTCAAGCCCAGATTGCCGACTTCCAAGTCGAAACGAACATGAAGGGGGAGTTTGATGTGAGCGTGCAACTTGCGAACAGGGGAAAAGACCTTGAGATTGCTGACGTTGAGGCTTGCATCCTGGATGACGAGGAAGTCGTTGCTTGCAGCCTACATGGCAAGATTGGCCCTTTCAATTCGGGATCAACGCCGGCAGTAAGAATCAAAGGTCAGATTACAGACGCGAAGTTGTGGAGTGCAGAACACCCCAATCGTTACCGAATGGACTTAACCCTCCGTGACAAAGAGGGCAACATCTTGGATCGACGTAAGACAACCATCGGGTTCCGAACGGTGAGTTGGGACGGTGGCGTGTTTAAGGTGAATGGGCAGCCTGTCAAGTTGCTCGGAGTGAACCGCCATGAGCATTCCCCAGACACTGGAAGAACGCTCACGAGGAAGCAGATGCTGGAAGACATCTTGCTGATGAAGCGGTTCAACGTCAACACGGTGCGCTGTAGTCACTATCCGAACCACTGGCAGTGGTACGACCTATGCGACGAGTACGGGTTGTATGTGGTTGATGAGGCAAACATCGAGTCGCACGGCATGGGCTACACGTTCGAGAGGTCTCTCGGCAACAATCCAGATTGGTTGGTCGCGCACTTGGATCGGACGCGGCGCATGGTTGAAACCCACCGGAACCATCCGAGCATCGTCGTCTGGTCCCTTGGAAACGAAGCAGGGCCGGGAAGCAACTTCGTCGCCACGTCACGGCTGGTTCATGACTTGGATTCAAGTCGCCCTGTCCACTACGAACGATACAACGAGGTCACCGACGTTGACAGCGTCATGTACCCAAGCGTGGACTACCTGGAGTCTGCAGGTAAGTCAAAGAGCGACAAGCCGTTCTTTGTCTGCGAGTACGCGCACGCTATGGGCAATGCATGCGGAAACCTGAAGGAGTATGTGGAGGCCTTCGACGCCCACCCAAGGCTGATGGGCGGCTGCATTTGGGACTTTGTTGACCAGGGCTTGCGCAAGTACACCGATGAAATCCCAGGTCCCGATGGGAAACGCAAGTGGTTCTACGCCTATGGTGGAGACTTCGACGACAAGCCAAACGATGGTCCGTTCTGTGGCAATGGAATCGTGATGCCAGACCGCCAAATCAAGCCCAAAACCTGGGAGATGAAAAAGACCTATCAGCGGATTGAATCGAGGCTCGCCGAGGACGCCATCAAAGTCAAGAACAAGTATTCCTTCACTGACCTGTCAGAGTTCGAGTGCCGACTACGGATTGAAGACGACGGCAAGGAAGTTTATTCAAGTAAAACAAGCCTCCAGTGCGCTCCTGGCACGTCGGTTTCCCTTGCTCTGCCCAAAAATGCCCCGCAACAGGTGCCCGGCTCTGAGCGATTCATCCGCGTGTCGTTCCACTTGAAGGAAGCGACCAACTGGGCACCGAAGGGACACGAGGTGGGTTGGGACCAGTTGAGCCTGGGCTCCGCGGGAAAGGCTCCAATGCTCCCTATCGGTAAGCGAAAGATCAGCCACAAGATAACGGCCGCAACGGTTCTTGTAGACACGGGAACGGCTCGACTGACCTTTGACCGAAACAAGGGCACATTGACCAGTTACATCTTTGATGGAGTTGAGCGAATTGCTGGCGGATTCGGGCCGCAGGCCAACGTCTTCCGAGCCTTTGTCGACAACGACGTTTGGCTCCAAAAGGCCTTTGTTGATGCAGGCCTGACCCAGATTAGCCATCTCGGCCATCTTGTTGGAGTCGAGTCAACGAACGACTCAGTTAGACTCAACTTTCAGATCGAGTCTGTTGGGTTCAAGGGTGTTGGACTCATCCACGACGTCACCTACACGGTTCTTTCCAGTGGAGCCGTAGTGGTGGACAACCTGTTCACACCTCTTGGGGGCCTTCCTCCGCTTCCGAAACTTGGCGTGATCCTTCGGGTCGTACCGACGTTGGAGCAGTTCACATGGCTTGGGCGCGGTCCCCGCGAAAGTTATCCTGATCGCAAGGTAGCGATGGACGTTGGGCTCTACCGAGGCACGGTCACTCAGCAGTTTGAGGAGTATCTCCGTCCACAGGAAAACGGCAACAAAGAGGAAGTTCGTTGGGCCACGCTGACCGATGGTCAGGGAAGCGGTCTCCAGTTCCTGGCGGATGGTCCGCTGGCAATGACTGTGTCTCATTTCACTCCACAGGACCTTGACGACTCACGACACGAGAACGGCGAACCGCGAAAACGGACACCGCTTGTGCCACGCAAGGAGATCATCGTCTGCTTGGACTATGCCCAAATGGGACTCGGAGGCGCGAGTTGTGGCCCTGAATGTTTGCCCAAGTATCAGGTTCAGGGGAAGGTGACCCAGTTCCGATACGCGCTCGTGCCAGTTCGCAAGCCTTCCGATGCCAAACGCTGGACGATTCCATTCCTCAAACCACCGATGATCACCAGAGGTGAAGATGGCGATGTGATCATCCAAGCGGAGCCAGGGTCAAGGTTGACCGTGTGGCCGGCCTCGAGCAGCGCCCGACATGTTGAAAGCGACGTGTTCAAACTGCCATGGAGTCAGGGAGGGGTTATCAAGGCCAGCGCTACCCGTGAGGGATACGTACCGAGCGCCACGGCTCGGATGGATTTTGGAGCAATGATCCCAATCCGCTTCTTGGACCGATCTGACTGGCGAGTGACTCGCGCATCCAGCGAGGAACTTGAAGAAGGTCCAAAAGAGATGATCCTTGATGGCAATCCTCAATCCTACTGGCACACCAACTGGAGCACTTCGAAAGACAAGCATCCCCACGAATTTGAAGTTGACCTTGGCAACGCTTTGGAATTTAGCGGATTCGAGGCGTTACCAAGACAAGGGCAGTCCAATGGAAGGATCGCGAACTGGGC
>CALMEF010000011.1 GCA_937862825.1 uncultured Armatimonadota bacterium | reverse complement strand
CTCAAGAGTGGCGGTCCAGCCGGGCAAGTTCCTCTCACGGACCAAGACCGGATCTGAACCACTCACACGGAGTTCGATTTCACCGGGCTCCTGTTCCAACGGATGGAGTTCGTGGCCCGCAGATTCCGCGTAATGACCACCAATGGGGTGTACATAGAATCCTCTTGGGTCAAGTTTCGATTCGAGGTTGGGCATCGGCTCAACCGCCCAAATCTCACTGACCCCAAGATCTGTGAGCCTCTCAACATCTGCACTTGAGGAAACAAACATCATGTTTCCATTCTCCGGTGGAGAGGTGGGTCCGCGGTTTGCGTCTCCGAAGGTGATCGCGTAGTTCCGATTGATCAGGCTGTCGTAGCCGCCTGCTTCTCGAAAACGCCCGAGGGTAGCCATGTTTGGCGGCAACAGCGCTTTTGGATTTTGGTAGAGGCTCCACCTTCCTGGAACGATCGCCACTCGGCCTTCGGGACCGTCGGGCAAGGAGGGCGGTGTTCCACTGGTGACCGCTCGGTACAGCCCAAAGCCCAGGAAAGCGGCGAGCGGATAGCCAATCGCAACCGCTCTGCCAAGTGTGGGAACAAGCAGCCCCAGGACTCCAAGTGCTGCTAGCCCGAGACCTGCGGGCAATGCTGACAACACGGCGGAGGCGATGATTGGGGTGATCTCCGCACTTGCGTCAAGTTGCGGTGCGAGCAACGTCGTCGCCAAAACGAGAAACGGTGAGGCAAGGATGCTTCCGATCCACACCAACCTGGTTCTGCCAATTGGTGGCTCGGTTCTCCAACGAGTCCAACCCACTCCGCCAAGCGCGCACATGGCGAGGACAAAAAGGACGCCTCCTCGGCCCGGAGAGCCTGTGGCCGACCAGCCGGGTAGCAGATAGTAGAGTCCCATCGTGACAAACGAGGCTGTGGCGAGCAGCAAGCCCAGTGTGGCCACTGCCGCGATTGGGATCGCCGTTGAACGGCGCCGTATCCCAAAAAGTGCCAAGACCGCCAAAATGCTCCCAACACCAACCGCGCTTTCAGCCGGGTTGCCGCCTGCTTTGATGAACTGGGGCCATGCTGCTGAGACTGTCTTCGATTCATCGGCGAACTGCTTTGCATCGCCCAGAATCGCTGGATTCAAGATGCTGGGCATCTCAACGGTTTGCACAGCCGCAGCGGAGTAAGCCGAGTAGCCTTCGCTGCTTGGAGTATTCACGCGATGAGATTCCTTGCTCATCTGCATGACCGGACCAAGTTGCGGGGCCGACAACAAGCCTCCAAGCGCGAGACCGATTGCTGCAGGAATCAGTGCGCTGGCGGGAGCCTGCTTTGCGATGACACGCGTCGCCACGAGAACCAGTAGGGCCATCACCCCGTAGGCTGCGAACTGCAAATGCCCTCCGAGCAAGAGCATGGCAAGGCAAATACTCAGCCTGGCCAAAGCACTGCGGCTCTCGCGAAAAGGCCCCAGTTCGAGGCCAAACGCGAGTACCCAGGGAATCCAACTTACGGTCGTGGGGACGCTCGCAAGTCCAACCCAAGAGAGCATGAAGGCGGACAGAGTGAACGATGCGCCTGCAAGAAATGCACCCTCCTCATTTGCTCCACAGTTCAACGCAAGTTTTCGAACGCCAAGCCCAGCCCAAGCAAGATGAAACCAGGCTAAGAGGGTGATTGCCAGCCCTGCGGGCAACTGTAGGATTCCAGCGACAATGTGAAGCGGATAGAATCCTCCGGACTGCGAGTTGGCGAGCAACACCGTCCCACAAAGTTCATAAGGGTTCCAAAACGGGATACGGAAGTTGGACCATGACTCGAAAACCAGGGAGCGCCAGCCGTAGAACTGGAGGCACGCATCCGCCTGGAGAGGATCCCACGGTTGGTTGGGGAGCGCTTCACCCCAGGGGAGCATCGCCCGAATCTGTGCCCAAGGTCCGATCACCTCGCCCAAGAACACGCACCGCCAAAGCGGAATCAGAGGGATGAGCGCTAAGAGGATGACGGCCCAATGTTTTCTAGCGAACTGCATGGATCATCACCCGGCCCTCCCCGGTTGGGGAGGAGCACTTCGGGCGTCGATTTCGCCCACTGTGCAGGAACCAAAGCCCTCTATGGTTCTGCGTGGACTTTACCGAAAGTAGGCGACCTGTTGCAAGGCCTTTTCGTGAGTCGGATTCTGTCTGAGAACTTCGTTGAACTCGGCTAGTGCTTCGTCCATCATGCCAAGCATCATCATGGTCATGGCTAGGTCATACCGTGCGTTTTGGTGATTTGGGTGTTGCTTGACAATTGCTTGCAGGGTAGCGATTGAGCCGTCGAAGTCCCCTTCAAAACCTTCGATCAGCCCCATTTGCCAACGCGCATTGGCATGCCCCGGGTCTTGACTGAGTACTCTGGAAAACTCAGCCTTTGCTTCGGCATACCGACCCTCGCAGCGAAGTTCAAATCCCCGTTGATAGATCGCTTCCAAGTCCATAAGTGACAACATTAATGTCTAGCAGGGCAGTATAACACACCGAGCCTCGTCCCGGTACACGTCATCTTGCGGTTCCTACCGCTGGAAGTTCCATATCGGAACTATGTCCGGGGAAGAGTTTCGCAGTGGGATCAAGGCGTTGCTTTGCGACGCATACTGCCGTTGCCGCCTCACCGACCCCAGTGGCGATAAGTTTGATCTTGGATGGAAACGAGCAAACGTCGCCCACGGCAAACACCCCTGCAAGGTTCGTCTCAAAGTTCCCGTCAACCACAATTTGGTTCTTCTCAATGTTGAGACCCCAATCCTTTATTGGTCCAAGACTCGACTTGAAGCCGATGTTGACGATCAAGGCATCGACGTCGAGTTGACTCGTCTCCTTCGTTTGGGTGTCCTCCATCGTGATTCGCTCCAATTTGGTCGCTCCGTGTAGTTCTTTGATTACTTTGAAGAGGTTGAAGGTCACCGTGCTTGACTTCACCTTCTCGACGGTTTCCTCGTGGGCACGAAACTGGTCACGTCGATGCACCAGGGTGATGCTCTTTGCGATTGGTTCAAGTTCAACGCACCAGTCAAACGCACTGTCGCCTCCGCCGACTATGGCTATGTTTTTATCTGCAAACATAGCCTTATCGTGAACACCGTAGAAAACTCCTCGGCCCTCGAACTCCTGTTCCCTTTCGACTCCAACTTTTGTTGGCGAGAATGCACCGGCCCCAGCCGAGATGATCACGGTTCGCGTCGGGTAGCGCTCACCCTTGGCAGTCACGATCACGTATCCCTCGTCGTCCTGTTCCAGCGTCTCTGCTGTTGCTTCTAGGACAACCTCCGGATCGAACTGAGTCCCTTGCAAGGCCATTTGCTCGGCTAGATCCTTGGCCAGAATCTTTGGAAACCCTGGCATGTCGTAGACATACTTTTCTGGATAGAGAGCGGTCAACTGGCCCCCCAAGTTGGGCAGGCTGTCAATGATGCGCACCGACAGCCCTCTGAGCCTGGCATAGAACGAGGCAAACAGGCCGACGGGTCCACCGCCAACAATCGTGACATCAACGCGCTGCATGGGGAGTCAAGAGTTTATCCGTTCAGCGGCTGCTTCTTCATGGTCGCCCACGGACGCGGGAACTCCTTCGGTGTCTTCTTGACCTTTCTGATGATGGGATACAGCCTTTTTGCGCCAAGGACTGGCAAATCGCGCTCTTCAATTCGCTCCAGTTCCAAGCCCAGTTGGTCATAGGGAAAGTTCCTGATGGTTTCTTCATCCTTTGCGGTTCTCATCGGGAGCAAGAGCCCACCCTTTCGACATGGCCTTACGGACACCTCGAGTTGGATCGCATAAGGGGCTAGAGCGCGACCAGTAACCGTGTCATATCGCTCACTCCACCCGGTGTCCTCAATCCTCGAGTTGACTACCCGAAGGTTGGGTAGTGCTTGCGTCTCCAGGAAGGCTAGCATCTTGCCGTTTGAGTCCAAACCGGTGACCTGTAGGTTGGGAAACGCGGCGGCCAGTGGCCACGCTGGCAAACCAGGCCCCGTCCCAAGATCTAGTAAATCTTGACCCTCAATGAGGTCGTGGAACAGAAGCGAATCGAGAAAGTGGGTGATCCAACACTCGTCTTGTGGCACTCGCGTCAGGTTTTTAACCTTGTTTGATTCGTACAATGCGGACTCAAACGCTTCAAACATTGCGAGTTTCGAGTCGTCAAGTGTGATGCCGATTACCTGACAGGCAGCGGCAAAGGCGTCTCGATCCACATCAAGATGGTGGCATATCCACGTTGCGGTAACCTAGCGACATGCTAACCAGCCTTATGCTCCTCGCAGGCTCGGCGGCAGGATTTGAACTCAAGTTTCTGCCTTCCGGTGCCACCAAGAAACTCGGCGGCTACATGCCGATTCGAGCCCAAATGTCTCCGGTTGCTGGAACCACCAAAATGGCCGGTGCCTTCAAGATTGGCGACAAAGAGTTCAAGTTCTTACTGGATGAACCCGCTAATGGCGCGGCCACCCTCACCATTGATGACAATGGCGACGATCTGATTGATAAGGTCGCCAAGTATGAAGGCAAAACCACCAACGGGCTGACGATGTATTCCGGATCGGGTGAGGTCAAGATGAAGGATGGTACGGGCACCATCAACTTCTATCGCTTCGACAAGAATGATCCGAGCCGGGCACAACTTAAGGATGTGCTTCTTTATTACTTTGATTTTGGTTATGAAGGCACGGCGGTCATCGG
>CALMEF010000010.1 GCA_937862825.1 uncultured Armatimonadota bacterium | reverse complement strand
AGAACCGTTTCGACGTCCTCAAGGACTCGTCGATGGTAGTGCGTGTAGAGTGCGGGAGTTGCCGGGACGATGATCAGGTCTGGGCACATCCGCTTGGCCTCGCCAACCAGAGTGCCCGTTTTGATCCCAAACTTTTTGGCGTCATACGAGGCAGCAATGACACACGTGGTGTCAGCATCCATCGGGACGACAGCGATAGGCTTGTCTCTTAGGTTGGGCTGTTCGTTTTGCTCAACGGATGCAAAGTAGGAGTTCAGGTCAAGGAATAGACTCCTTAGGGGCCTTTCTCCTCGCTCAATGGGTAGAACCTCGTCTACCATGCAGAGTATTGTACAACAAAAAACCGCGCAGGAAACCTGCGCGGTTTAAAGGTCAGTGAATCACTCTTAGAGAGCGGCTACGCCAGCAGCTTCGATGCTGTGCAACCAACCGTCCTGGGAAGGATCTTCTTCGTTGATCGGTGCGAAGTCAAAGCGAATCTTGACTTGACCGTCGGCTGAAACGTAGTTGGCAGCTTCGGCAGCGGTCGCGGTTTCAAACTCTCGATCTTCTTCAACCGTGTTAGCGGTGAATCCTTGGTTGAATGACCAAGCATTGGTCGAATCGTTCCAGAGATAGACGTTGCATGCCAAACCAGGTCGGCCGACAATGTATCGGAACGCATAGCCCATCGCAAAGTCAGGGTCAATGCAGTTCACGTCGGCAACGAGAACCATTTGGTTGGCCAATGACACAGCGTCGTTGAACGAGGAGTAGTAGTTGTCATCGTCAGCGTCGAGGCTCGCGAGGTCACCTGCGAACTCTTCACCTACCGTGGTGGTGATTGACGTGTTCTGATTCAGTCCTACTCGCATCGCAAAGTTGGCGGTCACTGTTCCTCCGAACCAATAATTGCCCGCCCAGCCTGAGCCAGGATTAAAGGCAAAGTTATCGGACGATGATCCAATAGTGGGATTTCCGCCGATCAAAAGACCAAAGTCTGCCGTAGCAACGCCAGTGTTTCCAAGCAATTCTGCCTGGCACCAAATGTCGGTTCCAGCAGGCGTCCAGGTTGGTACATCTACCGATACCGTCCACAAGAACCCGCCAGCGAGAGTCACGTTGACGGTTCCGGTTGAATCAATCACTGGGGGTACCGTCAACCCGGTTCGATTACCCAGGCCAACTCGAATGTCACCGGTATAGGTAAATCCGGTTGGGATAAAGCCCAACAGAATGACATTGTTCACTGGGCCGACATTTCCAAGCACCAGATCATCCGCGATCGGATTCGTGCTTTGGGCTGGGAAGTAGTTCCCAAAGTTAAACGAAGTGTGGTCGTAGCGCACGGCAGCCTGAGCACCGCTAATCATTGTTGCGCCGAGGGCAAGTAAAGCAAGTTTCTTCATCAAAAAATCCTCCAAGGGAAAAATCCCCGAGCATCGTGGGACAAACAGCAACCCACAATTCAGTCTTCATTTTAGTCGGGATGATCAGAAATTAGGTAGGAGTTGGACTTCATACCAGTATTTTTACGGTAGCAAATCACTGGAAATTCATGAATACTCGCACGCTTGCGAGCACTTGTGGCATGCCCTTGTGGAAAGCACTCGTCGGGATGGGTGTTTTAAGAACAGCAGTTTGCTTCGCTGGTCTTGCCGTTACCTGTTTTGCAGGAGCGCAGACTACTTCAATGTGGACGATTCCGGTCGCGGACATTCTTGGTCATCGCGAGGTGACGTGGGGATACTCCCTCAGTGGAAGCGAAAGGAACATCAGCGGCGGGACCTATGGCCATTATCACAATGGCATCGTTGGTCTCTTTGACCGGATTGAACTGGCGTTTGGCAACGATTTCTTCGGCACGACCACTTACGGAGCGAAGGTGCTCCTCTGGGAAGGCGACACCTGTGCTATCAGTGGCGGCTATCACAACTT
The DNA here is from genome assembly GCA_937862825.1 of uncultured Armatimonadota bacterium. Taxonomy (GTDB): domain Bacteria; phylum Armatimonadota; class Fimbriimonadia; order Fimbriimonadales; family Fimbriimonadaceae; genus CALMEF01. Next base: position 1,347 of record CALMEF010000010.1, on the reverse strand, counting down.
CGACCGGTACCGATCAGACCTGTTTCTAGTCTCGCGATACGATGGAAAGGGCTACCGCCTGCACGCAGGCCTTCAGCGAGATGACCGTTGGCGTGGCTTGGTCGGTGTTGACTTTCCCTTGTTCGGTGACCACTCGGGTGCGATTGACCATGTTACTGGGCCAAACGGATACACGTCGGCCGGAGTCAACTTATCGCTCCCAAGGCTTCCCGGGCTGACCATCTCTACATATGTCGGAGTTCCAAACACAAAGGGAGATGGGATCACTCACACCGTCTGCATCACGTACGGCTTCCGTTTCTAGCGAAAGGTGATCGGGAGCCGCACGATGTCACCGACTTTGTAGTCGCGCACCTTTCCGGCGATACCAGAATGGGTTCGCGGCGCACGGACGGTCATTGAGCGACCGTCTTTTTCAACGGTGAGAATCTGAGTCGATCGAATCCCGAGACGACCTTCGAACCGATGCTCCACTTCAACGGCTGTGACTTTGTAGCCGCCCGACAACACCAAACCCAGAAGCAGAGAACTGAACATGACAGTTCTATTGACGCAAACTTTGGGCCGCTTGAGCCTGTTTGTCAAAAACCTGGCGAATTTCCTCGAGCGTTGTGGCAAGTGACGCTCGTGAGGACTCTGGCGTGACCGTCTGGAACGGTCTACCGCTGGTCAAGCAGTCTACAAAATAGTCCAACTCATGGAAGTAGCCCCCGAGGTCCGAGATGTTCCCTCCGCCAGCGGCACTCATTTTTGTGAACTCAGGGACAACGGGCTCTTTCCCATCCTCATAGATCGTCAATGGCCCCGCATCCATCATCGCGAGACCGCGCTCGAAGACTGCGCGAAAAGCGTGCTTAAACGGTGCAGATGACGGCAGATTCCATCCTCCTTCTAAGTGAACAATCGTTTGACCATAGGTCATCGTGGTAAAGACATGGCTCGCTCCGCGTTGATCAATTGATCCCCAACTTGTCTGCGTCTCCGGGGTACCAAGAAGATAATGGGCGAAGTCGGTGTCGTGTATATGCATGTCCAGAACGCCGCCACCTGCCTTCTCAGGATCGGCCAGCCAGTTTTCGGCGGACCACGTTGGGAACGCTCCAAATCGGGTGAGATTCAGAGAGAGTAGGCGGCCCAAGGTCCCACCGTCAACCAAGTTTTTCAGCGCCGCATACTCGGGCCAGAATCGGATGCAGTGACCGATCATCAGACTCTTCCCGGTCGTTTGTGCGGTCGCGATCATGGCGTCCGCATCCTCTGTTGTCAACGCCATCGGCTTCTCACAGATGACATGAACGCCAGCCTCAAGTGCGCGGACCGTGAACTCTCGGTGTAAGAATGTGGGAA
>CALMEF010000009.1 GCA_937862825.1 uncultured Armatimonadota bacterium | reverse complement strand
CACGGTAAAGGGAACCTCAACTTCCACCTCAAGGTTTTCTCCGACTCGCTTGAATAGGGGATGGGACTTCTCGCGAATAACGACGTAGAGGTCGCCGCTTCGACCGCCCGTGCCCGTTACGCCCTTGCCGGGAACCCGGAGTTTCTTACCTTCTGCGATTCCCGCGGGAATGGTCACTGGCACGGTTTTGGTCGTGCTCATCGTGCCTTTTCCACGGCAAGTGGGGCAGTTCTCAATGTTGTTCATGCCAGTACCCTGGCATACTGAGCAAACCGCCTGCATGCCTAAGAGTCCTTTCATGCGGCGAGACCCGCCGCAAGCCGCACACGTGGTCCCTTTGCGCACTTGGACCGTCCCGTGCCCATCGCAGGTCTTGCATGCGTCCAGGGTCTGATAGGTGAGGGTACGTTTGGTTCCAGAATCGATCTCCATGAGGTCCAACTCGACAATCCGGTCGACATCACGCGCTTCGATCCCTTGTCGCCAGTTCGGTTCGTGCCCTACGCCCGCGTTGAAAAACTGACTGAACAGATCCTCGAAGTTCGCCCCACCCTGGAAGTTGAAACCACCTTCGACGCCGGTAAAGTGCTGCGCCTGTTCCCAGTTGCTTCCAAACTGGTCGTACATCTTCCGCTTTTCCTCGTTGCCGAGAACTTCGTAAGCCTCGGTGACTTCCTTGAACTTGGCTTCGGCAGCCTTGTCATTCGGATTCACGTCTGGATGGTATTTTCGGGCTAACTTGCGATAGGCAGATTTGATATCCTTTGAATCTGCCGACCGGGCAACACCCAGAATCGCATAATAGTCTTTACTCACAATCTGCTCCTATATGGCTCAACTCTATGAGTATATGACGCTCAAGGCTGAGCAATGGTTTCAACGGCTCTGAGGTGGCTGGGTACTCCTGCCGATACTAGTAACAAGTGGACCTCGAGAGCATCGCGATCAAGATCGCCCGGAGTGAGAATCTGCCTGTACTGCCGCAAATCGTCAGTGCAGTCCTCAAGTTGGCTGATGATCCAAATGCGTCTGCGCGTGCTATGGAGCAGGTTATTGAGCGAGATCCCTCGATCACGGCAAAACTACTTCGCGTGTCGAACTCCGCGTACTACGGCTTAAGTCAAGTCAGTTCGGTTAATCGCGCCATTTCGGTACTGGGCATGAATACCGTTCGCAGCCTGGTCGTGAGTATCGCGTACCAGCAACTCGTCAGCGGGAAAGTCTGCTCAACCAAGTTCGACAAGACCCAATTTTGGCTTCACAGTCTTGCTGTTGGTACGGCTTGCCGTATCCTCGGAAAGATGAAGGAGCCCGTGATGGCGGAGGAACTTTACAGCGCGGGCCTCATGCACGACGTCGGCATTCTGGCTCTCGATAGATTCGCACCTGAAGAGCTTGATTCGGCCTTGGCGCTGGTGGAGGAAGAGGACCTACCGCTATCCATCTCGGAGTGTCGCGTATTCGGGGTTGAGCATTCTGTGGTCGGCAACTTGCTGATCACGAAATGGGGGCTGTCAGGTCTTGCCGGTGACGCTATTCGATATCACAAGAGTCCTGAGAAGATTCCAGAGGACAAGCGCTTCCTTCACGTGGTGGCGGCTGCTGACGCGTTGGCGAATGAGGCTGGCTTTACGAACCAGGATGCCGAGAACGACGGCGTTCATCACACCACAATGGACTACCTTCAACTACCAGAGGCGCAACTTGAAATCATCAAGAATGTGATCGTCCTGGAAGTTGGAAAGGCGCAGGAAGTATTCCAAATCAACTAATGCGCATATAAAATGCAAATTGGATGCTGACAAAAATCGCTCCCGATGGCAATTGAGTATGGGTGTGAGGCAATGGTCCGCGGGCGAAACATCACTGCGCAGTTCACGCGGAAGTGGAGGATTCGCACGGGATCGAACATATCTGAATGTGAGTCGTGACAGGTGAGGCGCTTCGATGACAAACCGAAGGACGTGGACTTTCTCACAGAAGTCGTGAAGTCATGAAGTGGGGTGGGGCACCTACATGTCCAGGCTGGACAAAATGGGATTTGGTAGCGGCGAGTGGACTTGAACCACCGACCTAACGGGTATGAACCGTTTGCTCTAACCAACTGAGCTACGCCGCCGATTGACACAAGGATGATACCACCTCAACGAGTTCAACCCTGAGGAGTCTCAGCGGATGCCGGTGTCAATTCGGATGTCCAACTTGGTTTTCTTTTCCGAAGCCACCGTGACGTCCAAAGGCTCGCCCTTGCGGTAGGTTTGCGCAGGGCCGCTCCAGTTCACCTTGTACTTTCCTGGAGCAAGGGCGACTGAATACTCCCCCTTGTCCGAGACTTTGAGTTTGTGCAGTTGCTTTTTGCCATCTGCGCTAAGGATGAGCACGCTGTACTGCCGAAACATCTCAGGTGGGATTACCTCCTTTTGACCAGCGCGCTGAACTGGGCTCAGAGGTCCAATGGAAATCGAACCATGAAGCGTTCCTGGCTTCTGTTCGATGCCACACGCCAAGGTTACAGTGGCGAGAGCCAAACCAATTGCGAACTGAAACATTCCACTTGATGGACGCGCGAACACGGGGGACAGTTCCCCAGCAATTTCGCGTAGAATCTACGGAGATGCTCCCGCTCGTCTTGTCAATCGTTCTTGCCCAGGAGCCGACCTTCGTCGCAACCCGTTACGACATGGGCGAGCGACTCAAGGTGTTGGATGTGGCCTGGATTCAAACACCTTCGAAAGAACGAAGAACGGCAGCCGTAAAGGAGGTCGCCGCTGCGGTCACTGGCTTTTTCTCTGGGCAATCATCAAAGGCGTGCATCGCCTTGGACAAAGCACGTGCTGCCTTGGAGGGGCGAAGTCCAAGTGCGGCCGACGCAGTCACGTTACGATTCCAAGAATCGGTTGTTGAACCGGGATCGGTCGCCAAACTTAAGGCAACCTGGGCGTATCAGCCCGAAGACAAGGCGACAGTTCGTCTGGCAATTGCTGGAACGACCGTTGAGCTCGCGCCGGGAGTCACCAAGGAGGTTGAAGTTAAAACCTCAGGTTTGAATCCAGAGGGTTCCCGGACGAGCGAGTTTGGAATCCTCGTACCGGCTATGGTTGGAGCACAGAATCGGTCCGTCTACCTATCCGTAGTTAGAAACTATGGCGCTCGCGTGGCTGCCCTGAAGGAGTCATCCACCCCAGTGGTTAAGCCGATGCTTCAACTTCTGGAGCAGGGAAGTCAAGAGACGGATGTTCCGCTCATTGACTACCTGTTCACGGCTGAGGCACTTCAGGAGGGTCGCCTGAAACTCGAGGATTTGGATCACGTACCCCTTGCCTCACAGGGGAAATCAACCTTTCGGATCGCATTGCCAAAAACGCTGAAAGGCAAAACTGGGGTGGAAGTAACCGTCGTTGTCGGATTACATGGTGCGGGTGGATCAGAGAACCTGTTTTTCGAGGGATATGGCCGTGGGCTGGCGGTTAAAGAGGCACTCAGCAGGGGATGGGTGTTTATCTCGCCAAGAGCGACTCGGAATGGCTGGGCCAGATTTATGGCTTTCTCGGTCTGGCCACCGGCGTGTACGAGGGCCTCCTCGACGACGAAGAGCGCCAGAAGGCCTATGAGTGCGACATCACTGACGGCACCAAGAACG
>CALMEF010000008.1 GCA_937862825.1 uncultured Armatimonadota bacterium | reverse complement strand
AAAAGGTGGTTGACAAAATCGCCTAGCAACGCTTATAAGGTAGGGGAACGGAAAAACGTCCCAAACAGGCAGGTCTCAAAGCCCGCTGGCACCAACCGAATTGTGAAACCAAAGCAAGAGATTTGAACTCAAACTGTAGCGCAAAACAATAAATTTGATGTGAATGATGACACGGTGAACCTAAATTGAACCTAAAAATCCGGACAATTTTGAACCTACGGCCCGGACAATTTTCATAACCAATCCCGGCGGCCAGCCACCAGCAGGATGACGAGTCCGGTCTGATCTAAGTTGTCTCAAACGATTGCAGCAAACAACTACATGTGGGGCACAACAATGTACACGGCGACCGGTCAGCCCGACCTCGACCCTCACGGGAAACCCAGTAGGCAACTAGTCAATCATGCGATGAAGATCTGGTTACCATCTGCGTAACCAGAACCTCATAATGCCAACTTCAACACCTGTGAGGCTCGCTCCACAAAGTGAGTCGTGAGTTCGGATCGTATCGCCTCGGGCACGTCCTCCAGATAGTCCTTCCGATTCTCCTCAGGCAGGATAAGCGTTCGCACGGACGCACGATGCGCGGCAAGGACCTTCTCTTTGATTCCACCCACGGGAAGAACTTGGCCCGTCAAGGTGAGTTCACCGGTCATGGCAAGTCTCGGCTTGATGGTTTTGCCAGTTAGTAGGGAAGTGATTGCCGTGAGCATGGTCACGCCAGCACTGGGTCCATCCTTGGGCACCGCTCCTGCGGGAACGTGAACGTGGATTTCATTCTTCTCGAAAATGCTTGGATCTATCTTCAGTTCGCCGCTATGTGATCGAATGTAGCCCAATGCCGCGGAGACGCTTTCCTTCATGACATCCCCAAGTTGGCCAGTAAGCGTCAAACCCTTTGATCCCGGCATCATGGCGCTCTCGATGAAGATAATGTCGCCGCCGACCGGCGTCCAGACCAGGCCAACGGCCACACCTGGAATGAGTTTGCGCTCGTCGACTTCGTCGTGTGTAAACCTGGGCGCTCCGAGAACGTCCTGGACAAACTTGCGAGTGACCGTTAGTTTTGCCTTTCGGCCTTCTGCGAACTGCAAGGTGGCCCTCCTGACCACGCTTGCGATCTCACGCTCCAGGTTCCTGACCCCTGCCTCACGCGTGTAATGCCGAATGAGGAAACGCGAAGCATCATCGTTGAATCCTATTTGCCCCTTTCGAAGCCCATGTTCATCCACCTGCTTGGGGACAAGATGCCGGATTGCAATCTGCAGTTTCTCCTCCTCCGTGTAGCCTCCGAGTTCGATAACCTCCATTCGGTCCCGGAGCGGAGCGGGAATGGTGTCCAGACGATTTGCGGTCGTTACGAAAAAGACCTTGCCCAAATCGAACGGGGTGTCAATGTAGTGGTCTCGAAAGGCGACGTTCTGCTCGGGGTCCAACACTTCAAGAAGTGCAGAAGACGGGTCGCCTCGAAAGTCGTTTCCAAGTTTGTCGATCTCGTCGAGCATGAAGACAGGATTGTTGCTCTCAGCACGGCGCAGTCCTTGGACGATTTGTCCGGGTAAGGCACCAATGTAGGTCCGGCGATGACCGCGAATCTCCGCCTCGTCTCGCATTCCGCCGAGCGAGATTCGGACGAACTTACGCCCCATGGCCGTAGCGATCGAGCGGCCGAGCGAGGTTTTGCCTACTCCTGGAGGGCCCGCAAAGCACAAGATCGGCTGACGAAGACGTCCATCCTTCTTCACTTTGCGAACGGCGAGAAACTCGGTGATTCGCTCTTTGATCTTATCAAGGCCATAATGCTCGTCATCGAGGACCCTCCTGACTTCGCTCAAGTCAATGCTGTCTTCCGTGCTCTTTTGCCAAGGTAGGGCGAGCATCCAATCAATGTAAGTTCTTGCGACCGTATACTCTGGCGCGCCAGGCGACATTCTTCGGAGGCGGTCATATTCTCTGTTCACCTCCTTCAGGGCCTCAGCGGTCATGCCAGACTCGTCAATCTTGACTCGAAGTTCGTCGAGTTCCTCCCCACGATCATCTGACTCTCCAAGTTCTCGCTGGATGGCCTTTAACTGTTCTCGCAAGTAGTAATCTCGCTGGGACTTGCTAAGTTCGGAGTTAACCTCGCTCTGGACCTTTGTGGTCAGTTCAAGAACTCGAACTTCTTGCCTGGGGGGGCTGAGCAACACTTTCGGCCGCACAACGATATAAAAGGTTCAGAGACCCTGTTGTTTGTCCCCCGCGATGAGGGTCTTGGGAGCAGCAACGAGATCCGCCATAACATGGGTTTCCTGAACGGACTGCGTCAAGGTGCGAAGCTCGTCAGGCAGGGCGGGTGAGAGTCGAATTGCCTGTTCAAACAATGCTGCAACCGAACGGCGTAGTGCCTCGATCTCCTCGGCCTTGTCCGCGGGTTCTTCGTCCTCGGTAATCAACTCAATCTTGGCTCGAAGATAAGGCTCCTCGTGAATCTGTTCAACGATCCTAAAGCGTTGAACACCCTGAACGATAAGCCGAACCGCGTCGGGCATCTTGACCAACGTTCGAATGATAACAGCGCATCCGACTTGGTACACGTCGTCGAATTTGGGGTTGTCAACCTGCGGTCGAAGTTGGGTGACCACACCGATAATGCGGTTGTTGCCTACAATGCTCTCGTCAATAAGTTGAATACTCGCGTCTCGGGCCACGCTCAAAGGGGCGATCAGCATGGGGTAGATCACTGAGTCGCGAAGAGGCAGGAGGTTTATCTCGCTGGGAACCTCTGGTTTGGATTCTTCTTCAGCGTGAGCGCTGGCTTCCGCAGCCAACAACAACTCATCTTCTAGGGGGATATCGATTTCTGTCAACTCTTAAACCTTTCTAACACGGAGGGTCACGTTGCGCTCGGCTCGGCTCGCCTTGGGGACATAAACGGTGAGCATTCCATCTACATACGTTGCATGGATGCCCTCACCAGTCACTGGGATTGGTGGCAAGGCGATTTCGCGTTCAAATGGCCCGTAATAGACCTCAAGTTGGTGGCAAGCCGTTAGGTGGGGGTCATCTGGCCTGGTCTCAGGTCGCGTGCCCTGGAGCAGAAGACTATGGCGAACGGGAACATAGGTAAGGGCGAGGCCTTCAGCCGAGACGCCAGCAAGTTCCACACGGATCACATACTGCGACTCGGACTCGAGCACGTCAACACGGGGTTCCCAGAGCGCTTGGCGGACGAACTTGCCTTCGACTCCGCCAACGCTTGCAACCTGCCAAAAAACTGGTTTCAGGTCACGCCTTGCCATATTTCGAGTGTACCAAGACGATGCCGATAATACGCATATGCGTAGCGAGTTCTGGGACTTGTTCGAGCTGGAACCGGACGAGATCAACAATCAAGAATGGCAGCATCGGCTGTGCACGAAGGCCCTCGACGTGTTTCTGGCCGATGGCGTTTCCCTCTTTATCGCCGAACCGTGCGGCAATTTTCGATTCGCCAATGCGGTCGGGCTGAGTCGGGACATACCCGTGAACACCGTGTTTCAATCTGGAGAGGGACTAGCGGGCCGGGCGGCCGCGTCTGGACAAGCGACGCTTGTCGGCAACGAAGATGCAGGAGCAATTAGAAGCCATGAGGTTTCCTCGGGGATGATCCTCCCACTAATGTCTCGTGGCCGTTGCGTGGCTGTAATGAACCTAACCAGGGCTACAGGCCGCGACGTCTTTGGACGGTTTGAACTCGAAACGTCGCGCGCTGTTTCGCGCTACTTGGGTGCCGCAATTGCCAACGCGCAGTACGTCTGCGAATTCAAAGAGACGGAGCGGCTAAAAAGGCTCGCCCAAGCCGGGCAAATGACCGCGTCACTCGCCCATGAGATACGAAACCCTCTCACCACGATCATTGCTGCGGCTCAATCGCTCGACGTTGACTCAGATGAGGCTTCGGGCTTGGCGTCAATGATTGAACATGAAGCGAAGCGCCTTAACAGACTCTGCGACGAGCTGCTTGACTTCTCAAAGGCAGACTTACTGAGGCTACAACCGCATGACTTGACCGAAGTCTGCACCGATGTTGTTGAGAGTCACCGCCCATTGTTTGAGCAGAAAGGCGTGAAACTAGCCTTGAACACGGCACCTGCGAACCTGGAGATGGATCGAAATCGATTTGAACAAGTCCTTGGAAATTTACTTCGAAATGCACTCGAAGCAACGCCATCTGGTGGTGCAGTTGACGTTGTGGCCACGGAGAGTTCAGTGAGCGTCTCCGATACGGGCACTGGCGTCGATCCTGCAGTGGAATCAACACTTTTTGAGCCATTTTTCACGACCAAGACCTGTGGAACAGGTCTTGGCTTGCCGAATGTAAAACGATGGGTTGAAGCCCATGGTTGGTCAATCCAGGTGTCGAACCGGGGTGGCGAGGGAGCAACCTTCCAGATTCGCTTCAACCAGAGGAAAGCCGCATGAAACTCAAAGGAACCTTGCTGATCGTTGATGATGAGGCAAACATTCGCAAAATACTGCAGGTAGCCTTTGAGCGGGAAGGGTTTGATGTGTATCTCGCCTCAGATGTTGCCGAGGCAAAGTCTGTGCTCAACGATCATCAGGTCGACGTGATTCTGAGCGATATGACCATGCCGGGAGAGTCTGGCTATGATTTACTTGAGTGGTGCCAATCAAGCCGACTGTCAAGTCGCTTTGTCCTCATGACTGCGTACGGCACAATTCCGCTTGCGGTCAAGGCTATTCGCGAGGGTGCTTTTGAGTTCGTGACCAAGCCCTTCGACCTTGACAGTCTGAAGAGAGTCGTCACTGCGGCCAATCAAGAAAAGCCAAAGTCGCTGGACCTAACAGCACCCAAGCAAACTTCAGACTTCATTGCAGAGTCCCCAGCAATGCAGCAAGTCTTCGCAACCGCGATTCAGGTCGCACCGAGCAAAGCAACTGTATTGATCACGGGCGAAAGCGGGGTCGGGAAGGAAGTCGTGGCAAAGGCGATACATCGCTACTCCGGGCGGTCACACGGGCCATTTGTCGCCGTATCTTGCGCAGCCCTTCCAGATTCACTTGTGGAGTCCGAGCTCTTCGGGTACACGAAGGGAGCGTTTACCGGTGCAGATCAAGATCGGCCTGGGCGCTTCGAGTTGGCAAGTCAAGGCACGTTGTTCCTCGATGAGATCGGAGAAATTCCGCTGTCGACCCAAGTTAAGTTACTCCGCGTGCTTCAAGAGCGACAATGCGAGCGCCTTGGTTCGGCCTCCCCAGTGGACATTGATGTTCGGCTTGTAACAGCGACTAACCGTGAGTTGGCAACCGAGGTTGAGCAGGGACGCTTCCGCCTAGACTTGCTCTACAGACTGCAAGTGATCGAGATTCAAATCCCGCCGCTAAGAGAACGCACGGAAGATATCCTTCCCCTAGCCCGACACTTTTTGGCAAAGTTTGCCAATGCAAACGGAAAAGCGGTCGAGTACTTTGACGATGAGTCAATACACGCTCTTGTAACATACCCCTGGCCAGGAAACGTAAGAGAATTGGAGAACTGCATTGAACGAGCAGTCGTCCTGCTACCAGACGGGGAATCTCAGGTTCGGTTGTCGTTCATGTCTCCAGCGGTCCAAAGAGCGGCGTAGCCGGAACCGCTTGTCATATCTGGTGACGTGTCCTCGTTTTTGAGGACATGTAGACAAAATTCGCGTTTTAAAGGAACCCCCCGGGGGTTTCAGTTGTTCTAACAGATAGACGGCAAAGATACCGTCTGGAGGATCAACACAGATGAACGCTACGATCACTGCCAGTCACGTCGAATCCGGTAGTTTCGACCAGCTGATGGAGGCCACCTACCGGAAGGTCTACAACATGGCATATCGTCTTGCTGGAAATCGGTCCGACGCCGAGGATCTCACCCAAGAAACGTTCGTGCGAGCCTATCGAAAGTTCGACGATTATCAGGGAGATCGTCCATTCGAGAACTGGGTCTTCCGTATCTTAACTCGCCTGTTTCTTGACCTTTTGAGAAGTCGGCGGCGGCGTGTGCGGGCATCTTCGTTGGACGCTCCCATCCAAAAGGAAGCGGGCGATGACGCCATTCAGTTTGATGTTGCGGATGATCGTCCGAATCCCGAGGCACTCCTGCTCAATCATCAACTCGATGAAGACCTTCAAACGGTGTTGAGTTCACTCTCGCCTGACCAGAGGATGTTGATAACTTTGGCCGACGTTGAGGAAGTGCCCTATCAAGAGATTGCAGAGATGATGGGGAAACCCATAGGTACGATTCGTTCGCGACTGCACCGAACTCACAAGTTGATGCGCCAGCGTTTGGAGAAGATTCGCGAAGAACGCTCCAAGCGCGCACGTTGCGGCTGCAGTCGGCTCTGCGCCTGCTAACCACCCAATTCAGGTATTGTCCGTCGGAATGAGAAGCCTCCCCTCCGACGGACTTAGTTTTTCGAGTTGGCCTTGGATCGACATTGAGCCCCATTATGAGGCCCTGATCAATGCCGAACTGAATACTAACAGCCTCCACGATTGGCTCAGAAGTTGGTCAGAACTCGCCAACTTGATCTCCGAACGGGGAAGTCGCCACTACGTCGCGACAAGCGTCAACACAGCAGATCTCGGTGCTAAAGCCGCATATGAGTCCTTTCTTGACGAAATATTCCCGAAAGTGCAGCAGTTTGAGGAGAAGTTGAGAAGCAAGTTGCTCGATTCAGGTCTGTCGAGTCCTGGGCTTGAAGTTCCGCTTCGAAATCTAAGTGCGCAATCGAACTTGTACCGAGAGGACAATGTCCCGTTGCTCGCGGAGCAATACAAGTTGAACAATCGCTTCGATCAGATTGCAGGAAGTCAGACGGTCGTTTGGGAGGGTGAGGAGATACCGCTCTCCAAACTGGCCAGATATGAGGAAAATGCTGATCGCGGAACTCGTGAAAGGGCGTGGCGATTGGGAATCAACCGGCGTCTGGAAGACCGTGAGCAGTTGAACGCGTTGTGGGTTGAGTTCTTTGAACTCCGAAAGAAGATTGCTTCAAATGCTGGGAAATCCTCCTTCCGCGACTACATATGGGATGAGTTGCTTAGATTCGATTATACGCCTCAAGACTGTGCGACCTTTCGCGAATCTATTCGGACTGTCGTAGTCCCGCTTGCAAAGCGGATCTACGAGGAACGACGGGAGGCTCTCAATTTGGATTCGCTCCGACCTTGGGATGTAGATGCGGTATCAGAGCAACCGCTCCGACCGTTTGCAACATGTGACGAGCTTGATTCTGGTTGTAGCAGGATATTTGCCAGGCTTGATGCCGACCTGTCCGCCTACTATGAAGACATGCGCCAAGCAGGTCTTCTGGACCTGGATTCCCGTAAGAATAAAGCCCCGGGAGGATATTGTACGAATTTCGATGCAGTAAAGAAGCCGTTCATCTTCATGAACGCCTCGGGGGCACATGACGACGTCCAGACCTTGCTCCATGAGGCTGGACACGCGTTTCATGTCTACGAATCCGCGAACTTGCCTTATCACGTTCAGTTGGCCTACACCTCAGAGATCGCAGAGGTTGCCTCGATGTCCATGGAGCTTTTGGCAGCGCCCTACCTTGACGAGTTTTACGTTCCCAAGGATGTCGCGCGTGCGAGGAAGAAGCACCTTGAGAAAATCGTGTTGTTCTGGCCATACATGGCGGTAGTGGACGGCTTTCAGCATTGGGCATACCAGAACCCTGAAAGGGCAATCGTGAGTAATGAGTGCGACAAGGCATGGAGTGAACTTTGGGATCAGTTCATGCCAGGCATCGATTACACGGGGCTAGAGGCAGAAAAGGCAACAGGCTGGCATCGAAAACTGCACATCTTTCAAGGCCCGTTCTACTATGTCGAATATGGCATGGCGCAACTTGGAGCCTTGCAGGTCTGGCGAAACTCTCTTTCTGATCCCGGTGGAGCGATGAAGCAGTATCGGCAAGCGTTGAGTTTAGGCGGCTCTCAAACATTGCCGGAACTGTTCGCCTCAGCAGGAGCAAGGTTCTCGTTTGACGAAGCCACGATACGCGCCTGTGTTGGGTTGATCGAAAAGACCCTTGCTGAACTGAACGGAGAGTTAAGTTAGGGAAGCGCTGGGAACGGTCTCAAATTGGAAGTTTCTGTGCGCTTCGCTGACGCGGGTTGAGGCGGCTAACCCAATCATGGCTGCATTGTCTGTACATAGCTCGCGCGGCGGAACGACAACACGAATACCGGCTCGCGTTGCCTCAGCAGACAGAGTTTCTCGCAAGGACTCGTTTGCAGCGACCCCACCCACGAGGGTGACCATTGACACTCCCAGCCTCTCAGCCGCAGCAACCGTTCGCTCAACAAGTACGGTGACGATTGCGCGTTGAATCGACGCTGCAGCCGACGGTCGATCAAGATTGCTCCCCTCAACCTGGACCAATCGAAGCACTGCGGTCTTAAGTCCACTGAAACTGAAGTTGGTGGTCTCGCCCTTAAGACCGCGTGGAAGATCATAACGACTTGCGTTTCCGGTTCTGGCCAGTTCTTGAAGTTCGTACCCACCAGGGTAGGAAAGTCCGAGGAGCCTGGCAGACTTGTCAAATGCCTCTCCGGCCGCGTCGTCAATTGTTGAGCCAAGCGACTCATAGTGACCTGGCTTGTGAACCAAAATCATCTCCGTATGTCCCCCGGATACCGCGAGACATACGTGAGGGAATGTTAGGTCGGTATCAGTCAGCGTGCTAAGGACATGGCCTTCCAGGTGATGAATTGGAAGAATGGGCCTATCCAGCGTGTATGCTAGCGCCTTAGCAGCAGAGACGCCGACGCTAAGGGCGCCTACCAGGCCAGGACGGTTCGTGACGGCGACAATGTCCACTTCTGCTAACGCAACACCCGAACTCGTTGTTGCCAAGGATAGTGTTGGAAGGACCGCCTCAACATGGGCTCTTGCAGCAGCCTCTGGCACGACGCCGCCCCATTGGCGATGTAGATTTGCTTGGCTCGAAACGATGTTTGCGAGAATGCGACGCCCTTTAGTGATTGCGACGCTCGTTTCGTCACAACTCGTCTCAATGGCAAGTATGGTGGGCTCGCTCATTTCAAGTCATACAGCCACATGACCACGGCATCCTCATGGTTGTCTGGGTAATACCGCTTGCGAGTTGCCACAGGAACAAAGCCAAATGACTTGTACATCTGTATGGCCGGGTGATTGCCCGCTCTAACCTCAAGGGTCGAGCACGTCGCTCCGCTGTCAACGGATTTGTCGAGCAGTTCTTTGACGATGGACTTTCCAACTCCCTTGCGACGGTCTTCCTCGGCCACGGCAACGTTTGTAACATGGGCTTCGTCAATGCAGATCCACACGCCACCATAGCCTGCAACTCGGTTTCCAATAACGCCAACGAGAAAGATACTCTGAGGGTTTTCCAGCTCGTTAAGGAAACTTTGCTCTGACCAAGGAGCTCCGTTTGACGCCTTCTCAATCTCAAGGATCTGAGGAATGTGGTCGCGATGAAGCGGCACGAGACGGAGTCCGTTCATCCTCCCAAGTAGGCTTCTTTGACCTTTGGATCGTGGAGAAGATTTTGTCCGGAATCTGAGAGCACTATGTTTCCAGTCTCAAGAACGTATCCTCGGTGTGCAATCTCTAGGCTTCGGTGCGCGTTTTGCTCTACGACCAGCACCGTCGTTCCATCTTTGTTAATATCGATAATGATGTTGAAAATCTCGGTGACCAAGTTCGGAGCCAAACCCATGCTAGGCTCATCAAGAAGCAGCAACTTGGGACGGGACATCAAGGCCCTGCCAATTGCCAACATCTGCTGTTCGCCACCGCTCAGAGTTCCAGCACTTTGTCGAAAACGTTCACGGAGTCTTGGGAACCTCGCCATGACCCGATCCATATCGGCAGATATATCGCCGTCTTTACGAATAAACGCCCCGAGTTGAAGGTTTTCTGCGACGGTCATGTTGGTAAAGATGCGCCGGCCCTCTGGGCTGTGACTAATGCCCCGCCGAACGATCTCGTGTGCCTGGCATGAATGAATGGGATTGCCTAAGAACGAAATGTTTCCCGTGCGGGGTCGGATCATCCCACTAACGGTTCTCAGAAGGGTGCTTTTGCCTGCCCCGTTCGAACCAATGATCGCGACGATCTCTCCTTGATTCACGTCAATCGAAACATTCTCGAGTGCTTGAATCGCCCCATAGAACACATTGACGCCCTGAATCGACAACATCGAACTATGAGTGTACTCTCGGCGTGGGTTCAGTGACCGCAAACTGTATTCGGTTTGGGGTCTGTAGGTTCCGCAACCTGTCAAACAGAGTCAGTTGGACCATGGCACGCGCCTTGTTCAAATCAGACGGATCGTTTGGCCCCAAGCGGAAGTAAGTGTCCCCTCGCAAGTAGTCTGAAAGGAATCGAACACCGAGTTCCAAGGCGATGACTTCAACAGCGCGCGGCATCAATGCCCGCTCGTTCTCCGGGAACGTTGTAGCTACCGAGCGAAAGCCCTCTGATACGGCATCGTAGATCGATTGATCCACTTGAACTTGCGACAGGTCCCTCTCTTTTTCGCCAGCAACATTAACCAGGGAGCGAACCATGTCTCCCCAATCAGCAAGCCAGGTGTATGGCATGATCGTATCGAGATCAACCAGAGCCAGCACTTCGCCTGAACGAGCATCGAACAGAAAGTTCTCGATTTTCGTGTCCCCGTGAATGGCCGTCGTGCGAACTTCGCCAGCGAGTCTTGCGGAGAAAATGGACATTCCCAATTCACGGTTCTTCAAAGCCATGTCAATGTACGGCTGAAGTTCGGGATCTGTATGTCGACTTTGCCATTCTTCCTCGCTGAGGGGTGTATAGAAGTGCGACTCGCAGGCGGTTCGGATCTCAGGGTCCTCTGGCAGGCTGGGTCCGGCTGAAACATCACGATGCCCGGCGAGCGAACTGTCAAGTTGATCGAAATAGACCTTCGTGTTCCGATACCCCGG
The DNA here is from genome assembly GCA_937862825.1 of uncultured Armatimonadota bacterium. Lineage (GTDB taxonomy): Bacteria > Armatimonadota > Fimbriimonadia > Fimbriimonadales > Fimbriimonadaceae > CALMEF01. The sequence goes on along the minus strand of CALMEF010000008.1, from coordinate 12,228 downwards.
CAAAGCGGATTTCAGTTGACTCGGTTCAATGTCTGAAGTCAACTCGGTGTAAATTGCGAGCCCTCTGCCGACCTCAAAAGCGGCTTCGTATCGCCTTTCTTCAGACAGTTCGCTGAGGCTCTTGTAGGCCACCGTACCTTCGATGTAGCGCATGAGCCTCCACGTGCCGGTCGCATGGTTTAAGTAGGGCTGATTCTCAATGGTTTCGACGAGAGTGGGCACCTCCCAGCGAAAATCATTCCGGTTTGCCTTTGCTCTGCTCTGGGCGGCGATTGACGCCATCATCCCTTGCATTACGCGGTCCGTCATCGGAAACACACGGTCATTGACCTTCTGAAGAAGGTACGCAGTTGGGGGCGTTCCAGCAGTAACCAAGAGAGTGTCGAGGTTGATGTTCCCCCTGCCTTCGAACGGTTCTACAGTGAACGGTTCTTCAATCTTAAATAGGGAAGCGACACGTTGGGCTTCGAGTATCTCAACCATTGAGCAAGGCACCGAGTATAGCAAAGACGAGAGCACTTGTGCTTAAGTTGCTTCCAAGTCCGTCCATTCATTCAAGATGCCTCAGCCATTGGATCTCGCCGTTGTGTTCGGAATGTTGCTTGTGCTCGGGCCGATCGTCGGCTTTGCGGTACTCAAGGTGATTGGCCTTATGATAGAGGGCGACCTGCCTCCGCTTCCCGGAATCATTGCGATTGCACTCCTTTTGGTGATGACCGCCATCTCGGTGCAAACAACCAACTTACTTGTGGGAACCTCATTTGGCATTGCCTTGGTCGCCATGATGGCCACATTCCCCTTTGCCGCGACCCAGTTGTCGGTCGCTGAACTTAAACTCCTTGACATCGAGCGCCTGGAGAAAGCGCACGCTGCACTGGCGGCACGTCCAGATAATGCGTCAGCCCAACTTGAACTTGCAAAGTGCCTACACAAGTTTGAGTTGCCCGCTCACGCAATCTCAATTGCCGAACACGCCCTGAGCCAACTTTCGCAAGCAGTTGATGATGTTAAGAACGCCTCGGTCAGAGACATGTTTCGCGGCGAGGACATTCTAGTGCAACGATGGAAACGGGAGTTAAGACCAGAACAAGTGCGCCCGATAGCATGTCCTCAGTGCGGGCAGATCAATGGCCCGGATCGACTCGCCTGCGAAAGGTGTTCTGGCCCCTACCTCCTTGAACGGGCACGCCAAACGGACGTCAGATCTCGGTTCATGACTGGCTTGGTTTTAACATGGGCCATCATTTGCGCTGTCATTGTTACGATTGCCGTTTCAAGCCAATACTTGCAGGGAAGTTCTCTCTTGCTCGTCATTGCAGGTTGTGTGATCCTAGCCGGAGGAGCCTTGGGCTGGCTCTTCCGGCCGAGGAAGATCAACTAGACTGGTGCGGGAACACCCTCGAAGACGAACTGGCCACTTCGGACATCAACCTGAACGTGGTCCCCATCTTTGATCTTTCCACCAAGAATCGCCTGCGCCAACGGGTTCATGATGTCCCGCTGTATAGCCCGTTTGAGGGGTCTTGCGCCGTAAACCGGATCAAAGCCTTCAGTTGCTATCTGAAGGGCCGCAGCGTCAGAAAGCGTGAGCGTAATCCTTCGCTCAGCAAGTCGCTTGGCGAGCACATCCAGTTGAATCCTTACGATTTGCTTCACCTCAGATGGTCCGAGAGAACGGAACACGATAATGTCGTCGATTCGATTGATGAACTCCGGCCTGAAGTGCCTGCGGACCGCGTCGATGACCCGCTCCTTTGTTTCCTCAAAGTTTGCTGGCATTCCGTCATCTGAGGCGGCAAATGGGTCAGCGTAATGTTGAGAACCGAGATTGCTCGTCATGATGACGACAGTGTTCTTAAAGTCCACTGTACGCCCTTGCCCGTCGGTAAGACGTCCATCATCGAGCACCTGCAACAGGACATTAAACACCTCCGGATGAGCCTTCTCAATCTCGTCAAGGAGGATCACCGAGTACGGCCGTCGGCGGACCGCCTCGGTCAGTTGCCCGCCTTCGTCGTATCCAACATATCCTGGAGGGGCACCAATCAAACGGGCGATGCAGTGTTTCTCCCCGTACTCGCTCATGTCGATGCGAACGATGTTGTGCTCGTCGTTAAAAAGGAACTCAGCCAGTGCCTTTGCAGTTTCGGTCTTTCCAACACCCGTTGGACCGAGGAAAAGGAAACTTCCTATCGGCCGGTTTGGGTCGGCGATGCCTGACCTTGAGCGCCGCACAGCATCAGAGAGAATCTGGAGCACCTCGCTTTGCCCCACAACGCGTTTTCCGAGGAAGTCTTCCATAGACAGCAGTTTCTGGAGTTCGCCTTCGAGCAGTTTGCTAACAGGAACGCCAGTCCATTTGGAAACGACTTCAGCGATATCCTCGCTATCCACTTCCTCCTTCAGCATTTTGGCGCTTTGCTGTAGTTGGGCTAGTTCTTGGCTGCGAGCCTCCAGTTCCTCTTGAACCTTGGGCAGTTGACCATGTTGCAACTCGGCCGCACGCGACCAGTCGTAATCTCGTTCGGCTTGCTGAAGTTGCGTTTGAATCTCTTCTTGTTGCTTCTTCAGTTCCCGAACACGTTCGATGGCCTCCTTCTCCTTTTGCCAAGCGGCGCGGAGGGTCGCGGACTTTTCGCTAAGTTCAGCAAGTTTGCGCTCAGTGCTTTCAAGTCTGGCCTTGCTTGCTTCATCCTCCTCCTTCTTGAGAGCCTCTCGGTCAATTTCCAACTGCATCATCGAGCGTTCAACTTCATCGATTTCAGCAGGAACGGAATCGATTTCCATTTTAAGTCGACTCGCGGCCTCATCCATGAGGTCTATTGCCTTATCGGGTAGGAATCGATCCGTGATGTACCTGGCGCTCAAAGAGGCAGCCGCGACGAGAGCCGAGTCGGTTATTCGAACACCGTGATGAATCTCATACTTTTGCTTCAGGCCACGAAGAATGCTCATCGTTTCCTCGACACTTGGTTCGCCCACGAAAACAGTCTGGAACCTGCGCTCCAAAGCCTTGTCCTTTTCAACGTACTGACGGTATTCGTTCAGCGTCGTTGCACCCACGCATCGAAGCTCACCTCTGGCGAGCATTGGTTTGAGCATGTTAGCCGCGTCCATGGAGCCCTCTGCTTTCCCTGCACCAACAAGTGTATGGAGTTCGTCAATGAACAAGATGATCTGACCATTGCTATTCTTGATGTCCTCAAGAACGGCCTTCAACCGGTCCTCAAACTCTCCTCGATACTTTGCTCCTGCAACAAGCGCCCCAAGGTCAAGCGAAATCACGGACTTGTTTCGTAGCCCTTCCGGCACGTCTCCACTAACAACTCGCTGGGCGAGACCTTCGACGACCGCCGTCTTACCAACTCCTGGCTCACCAATAAGCACCGGGTTGTTCTTGGTGCGCCTGCTGAGCACTTGAACGACTCGGCGAATCTCCTCGTCACGACCGATAACCGGATCTAACTCGCCCTTGCGTGCACGTTGAGTTAGGTCGATCCCATACTTTTCGAGCGACTTGTATCGGTCCTCGGCACTTGCAGAGTCGACACGGCGCCCTCCTCGTAGATCGCTAACCGCAGGCTCCAAGAGCCCCTTGGTGACACCGTTAGCACGGAGGGTTCGTCCACTGAATCCGGACTCTTCAACGATTGCGAGCAACAAGTGGTCGGTAGATACAAACTCATCGCCCATCTTCTCGGCTTCAGTGAAGGCGGTCCGAAGGTTCCCTTGCAATCGCGGCGCAAACTGTTGACCGTGTGTGCCTCCAGTGACTTTAGGCTGTCGATTGAGTTCTTCCAGAACCTCCTCCTTGATACGCATCGGGTTAGCCCCAACCTTCTCAAGTAGCGGGGAAACCATGCCGTCGTCCTGGAGAATGAGCGCGAGCAAAAGGTGCTCAGTGTCGGCAGAAGCATGCTTCATGGTTTCCGCTAGGTTCGCCGCAGATTGAAGAGCATCTTGCGCTTTTACGGTCAGTTTGTCGAATCTCATATTGAGTCCATAACGCTAAAGTGCGTTGATATATATACTATAACGTTCTGATCGCCGAAAGCGTTCATTTTCCGATGCAAAAGTGAGAGAAGAGGTCATCAAGAGCATCGGCAGAAATATCCAGGCCGAGGATCGAGTCGAACTTGGTCACTGTATCTCGCAGGCAAGTCACAAGAAAGTCATCTGGCATGTGGTGGGTGAAAGCCTCCAGGCAAGAACGTAAAGAGGCTAGCGCATCTTCAAGCAAACCTGCATGCCGTTCGTTGCAGTAGAACTCAACTGAAGGGATTTGGCCTTTCACCCAATCAATTAAGACCTCTACGCCTTCGCCTGTATGCGCGGAAAGCGAGACATGTTCTTCACATCTTGGTTGCCCAAGATCACTCTTGTTGGCGATGACTAACGTTGGAGCAACAAGAGTGGCGGCAGCCTCGTCGTCATCCGTCCAACCCAATGAGGAATCGTAAATGTACCAAATGGCATCCGCAATTTTCGCTTGATCGATTGCCAGGGCTACACCCCTTGCTTCCACGTCCTCAGTCGTGCTTCGTAGACCAGCGGTGTCAACGAGAATGCATGCGACTCCGCCGATGTCGACCGATTCTGTGATGTAATCCCTTGTTGTTCCAGCAGTCGATGATACGAGCGCTCGTTCATGTTGAACCAACCGATTCAGTAGGGAAGACTTACCAGCGTTTGGTTGACCCAAGATGGCGATTCGAAATCCATTGCGCAGTAATCTGCCTGAGTTTGCTGTCGATGCCAGCCTTGAAGTTTCGCTGAACAAACGCTCTAAGTCCGCGGCGAACGTGTCCCTGTCGAGCGGACCGACTTCTTCCTCAAAGTCAACACGTGCCTCAATTTCTGCGATCAACCTCGTCGCCTCCTTACGCAGGGACTCGACCTCACGTCGCAGGCTCCCGTGGACCATTTCACTTGCGGCTCGAAACTGGGTTTCCGTTACCGAATCGATCACTTCTTGAACGGCCTCGGCGGAGGTTAGGTCAATTCTCCCGTTCATGAAAGCCCTTCGTGTGAACTCACCTGGCTCGGCGAGGCGTGCTCCCAACTTTATAAGCGATTCGATGAGGCTGGTAACTGAATATTGAGAACCATGTAGCGATATCTCAACGGTTTCGTCGCCCGTATAGCTACCACCCTGGGAGAAATAGAGCAGCAATCCATCGTCACCGTTGCTGAAGCGGCGATAATAGGCTCGGTGTGATTCCGGCATCTGCGGAGCGTCGCGAACGACACCTTTTGCAAGCATCCAGGCCTCTGGACCACTCACTCGTATAATTGCAACAGGTGCCTTCTGGGATCCAGTTACTGGGGCCACGATCGTGTCAAATGTCTTGATGCTCACGAGCAGAAGATTATGGACCTGAGGAGAGGGCTGGATTGCTCCGATACTCAAGATATGTCGCTAGAGATCAAGCCAGGCATGCGTTGCGTCCTTGTTGCCTACAAACTTGGTGACCCCCACTTTTGCACGGCAAAAATTGAATCCACGGATCCGTTCAATCTCAGCATTGAAGGGAAGAACCTTAGACTCGAAGTTGGTCAGAGGATCATGGTTGTGGTCCAAGACAACACAGAGCCAGTGAAGGCCCAAGCAGTTGTCGAGTCGGTTGCGGATACGTCAATTACCTTGTCATCGCTTCAATGGGAAGACGTTGACCGACGTCGATTCCCGCGCTTCACCGTCAACACTGGTGTCGAAATCAAGACCATCTCCGAGGGAGAGAATGGCCCAGAGGTCATCTTGTTCAAAGGGACTACGATGGATGTGAGCCTCGGTGGCACCTGGATTCTGGGCGAGCAACCGGCCAGTTCAGGAAGTCTGGTGGAAACTCGTCTCACCTTGAATGGACATACGGCCAAGGTTCTCGGACTCATCGCTTGGACGAATGACGAACAATTGGGATTCGGCGTGGAATTTCTCGATTTCGTTGGAGACGCAAGATACCGACTGCATGAATTCTTGTCGGGAAAGGCGGCTTAATTCAGTTCGGCAGCATTCCTGGAATCAACTCAACAACAATCTGCCCCTTGTCAAGGTCAATGTTCTTTACAAACTCCTTCACAAGGGGAATCATAACTTCACCCACCACAAGTACATCTTGCGCGGGCAGGTTGATTACGTCGTCAACTTTCCCTAGGATGAGGTTATCACTCGTGACCACGGACACGCCGATCAAGTCGTCTAAAAAGAACTCGTCTTCAGACAGGATTGGCTCAGATGAAGCAGGAACCAAGAGATACTCCCATTGGAGGGCTTGAGCCTGGTCAATCGTATTCACACCTTCAAGTTTTAAGGTAGGGCGCCCGTCTTTCCACCGAACCTCTTGAACTTCGGTCCATGACTCTCTCAGCCGAAACCGGGACCCGGCGTCAAACCGGGAAGTGAAGTCGGTAAGCGGCTTGACTTTCACATGCCCCTTCAAGCCGAAGGCTCCCACAATCTGACCGATCGGGAGCCATTCGTCTGAAACTGGGGGCTTATTCCGTGACAATCTTTACGAAAGCCTTCTCTCGAGCCTTTGCTGCAACAGCACTGACAACGAATCGTATCGATGACACGACTCGTCCGCTCTTTCCAATAACCTTGCCAACATCGTCTGGCGAAACACTCACGAAGAACGTCCTCGTGCCGGAGTCGAATTCTTCTTCAATTTCCACTTGATCTGGATTGTCAACAAGTGACCTGATCAAATCGTCAAGGAGTTTGCCGTAACTCATTCTGTTGCTGGCTCTTCTTCTGCCTTCGCCTCAACTTCAGCAGTTTCGACTACTTCTTCAACTGGGGCTTCCGCAACGGGTTCATCCACCTTTGGCTCTGGAGCAGGTGCTGGCTTAGCCTCAACAACCGGCGCTTCAATTACGGACTTGACTGAGATTGCGGCTGTTCGCTTGTCAAGGTACGAGTATTGCTTCTTCGCCTTCGGGCGCTCAGAGAAGAACTTGTCCAATACCCCGATCTTGTTAAGGAGAACGGCGCTGGTTTCACTCGGCACCGCCCCTTGGAGAAGCCAATGTAGGGCTCGGTCTTCCTTGATATTGATGACCTTCGGCTTTGAAACCGGATCGTAGGTCCCAAGGACCTCGACAAAGTTTCCGTTGCGGCCAGCGCTTGAAGGGGCCACAACCATACGGTAGAAGGGGCGAGCCTTCGTTCCAACACGGCGCAATCGAATCTTTACCACTCGTTCAGTATCTCCTAGGTGTTCCTGCAGGTTTGTGTTTAGCGCCTTCGACCCTTTCCGAAGCGGGCTTGCATCTTCGAGAGTTGTTTCATCTGCTTCCGCATCTCATAGAGTTGCCGGATCAGATTGTTCAGGTCCTCGACGCTGGTTCCAGAACCTGCGGCGATTCGCTTTCGGCGCGAACCGTTTATTATATCCGGATTGGACCGTTCTTTTGGTGTCATGCTCAAGATGATTGCCTCAATCCGGTCAATCCGCTTCTCGTCAATCCGATCAAGTGCATCCTCCGGCAGAGCAGCACTGAGCCCGGGCACCATCTTCAGGATGTTTTTCATCGGTCCCATCTTGCGCATGGTCTTGAACTGGGACAACATGTCATTGAAGTCGAGATTGCCGCTCTTCATGCGGCTCTCAAGTTGCTTGGCTTCTCCTTGGTCGATCGCTAACTCGGCCTTCTCGATGATTCCAAGGATGTCGCCAAAGCCCAAGATGCGCTGCGCCATTCGGTCGGGAACAAAGGCTTCTAGAGCATCGGTCTGTTCGCCTACGCCAATGAACCGAACTGGAACTCCGGTGGCCGCTCGAACACTTAGAACTGCGCCACCGCGGGTGTCGCCATCCAACTTGGTAAAGATAGCTCCAGTCAAGGGAACACTGGCATGAAACGTCTCAGCAACATTTACCGCCTCTTGTCCAGTCGTAGAGTCTAAGACCAACAACGTCTCGGATGGACTCACCAGACGACTGATTTCTCTCAGTTCTTGCATGAGTGCCTCGTCTACTTGAAGTCGGCCTGCTGTGTCGACAATCACCGTATCAAGAAACAGGTGTTTTGCCTTGGCCACTCCTTCCGAAGCAATAGTGGGGGGCCTGGTTCCATCCAGTTTCGAATGAACGGGTACGCCGATCTGCTCTCCAAGAACTTCAAGTTGCTTGACCGCAGCAGGCCGTTGAACGTCGCACGCGACAAGGAGCGGCTTCTTGCCCTCTTTGAGCAACCATCTTGCCAACTTCGCAGCAGTGGTAGTTTTTCCTGATCCTTGGAGCCCGCAGAGGAGAACGACGGTAGGCGGGGAAGGTGACCAGTTGAACCTGGGCTGCGACTCGCCTCCGAGCAGAAGCGTGACCTCATCGCGGACAATTTTGATGATGGTCTGATCAGCAGTTAGACTCCCGAAGACGGCTTCGCCAACTGCTTGCTCCTTAATCCTCGCGATTAAGTCCTTTGCAACCTTGAAATTGACGTCTGCCTCAAGAAGGGCGACGCGCACCTCGCGAAGCATCTCTGTGACATCCGCCTCATTTAGCCGCCCTTTGCTACGCAATCCAGCAAAGATTCCGGATAGGCGACGAGTAAGGTTGTCAAGCATACAACAACGAATTGTACCGGTCAACCTGAGGAAGTCGCCGAATCTTCCGATATCCAGTTGTATAGGTATCGAGAGATGCAAACTTGCCAGTGCAGAGAAAATGAACGACGATCAGGAAGCCTCTGGCTTCTTATTGGAGCGCTAGCGGGCGTTTTGGTCGCGACAAAGGTCGTTGTGGATAGACGGGGTGCATCGCAACGCAGTGAGGATGACCTGTTGTCCAAGTGCTCCAGAGCGACTGCGGAACTAGACAAGCGGCTGCAAGCATCATAATAATGATTATCAGAAAGGGCATCTGAGGCTGTTCGGTATGCTCTGGGAGCGATGCTCGACCGTATTGCAAGGCGCCTCGAATCCCTGAAGGTCGAGAAATCTGATCTATTGATCGTTGCCTTCAGTGGTGGTCCAGACAGCACTGCACTGCTTCACTCATTAATCGAACTGGGTTACGAAGTTGTTGCGGCTCATCTCAATCACGGAATGAGGCCCGAAGCGCCTCGAGAGGCTGATTTCCTTCGCGATCGTTGTGACGACCTAGGTATTCCGTTCTATGTCGGCAACGCAAACGTGCCTTTAGCCGCTAAAGAACTCAAAATTGGTGTTGAGGAGGCGGGCCGCAGGGCCAGGTACGACTTCCTCCAAAGGCTTCAACGTCATTTGGGGGCTTCTTACATCGCCACGGGTCACACCAAGGACGATCACGTTGAAACAGTGTTCCTAAACATTGTGAGAGGCACAGGACTTGACGGTTTGCGAGGGATTCCTGCTATTCGGGACGGCATTATTAGGCCGCTACTGGACGTGACTAGAAACGAAACACAAGCCTTTTGCACAACGCTCGGCGTTCACACGCTGTCTGATCCCGGGAACGATAACGTGGACTTCAGTCGGGTTAGGGTCCGCCAGCGAGTGATTCCTGAACTTCAGATGATCAATCCTTCCCTGTTTGACGCAGTCGTAAGACTATCAGAAGTTGTTCGGCAGGAAGTGGAGTTTCTTGACGGAGTTGCCGCCCGTGCCCTGGACGAGACCGAGGTGCACGTTAACGGTTCCCTTTCGTTTCTGACGAGGGACACTGAGGTTAATTTGAACCGAGTGAAACTCGCACAATGGCCCGCGCCAGTCGTGAGTCGTGCCGTGCAACTGGTTTGTCGATCAATGGGATCGCCGCTTGATCATCAGCAACTCCAAGCGATTACGGACTCGGTTCTGAACGCAGATTGCGTTAGCATGACATCCGAGGGTGGTCAGGTCACCGTAACCGTAAGTTTCGAAGGGGTGCACATAACGGACGGTACTCAGCCGGAGGCCTTTCGCCAGCAGTTGGAGGTGCCCGGCGCCGTGGATAGTCTTGAGTTCAGATGGACGATAGCCACTGAACCCGGAAGGTGGTCTCAGGTCGAGCGCAACTCTCTTGAAGTGTTCGTAGATGCATCAAGACTTCGGGCGCCCGTGCACTTTCGCAACTTGGAACCCGGCGACAGGATCGTTCCAATGGGGTTTGACAAGCATCGGAAAGTTGCCGATTTACTGAGCGAAGCTGGTCTAACCCTAGCGGCAAGAAGGAGATTGCCGATCATTTGTGATATGATTGAACCGATTTGGGTGCCTGGCGTCTGCTTTTCGCAACGTGTTGCAGCAACTGCATTGACGGCAAACCCAATTCGTATGGTCTTCGGACCGCTGGAGCGACCCTGAGCGTTTTCCCGAAACAGACGTCTATCTATCGGCGTAATCCTAATGGGTAAGCCCACTTCACTGGAGAAAGTTTGAACAGAACAGCGCGTAACCTCTTTATGGCCGTCATCGGCGTGATCATCATGATTTCGTTGATGAACCTCATGGGGCCAACTGGCAGTATGTTTACTGCTCGACCCAAGGAACTGAAGACTGGCGAGTTCATGAAGGAACTGGAGTCTAAGAACGTCGCGGAGGCCAACTGGCAACAACGCCAGATTAGTGGAACACTCAAGGACGGCACGAAGTTCTTCGTAAATGCGATGGAACCCGAGGCTCAGGGTGCAGGTCCCATTCTGGAGGAACTTAGAGCCAGCGGGGCCAACTACGATATCAAGCCTGCCCCAGTAAGCAGCATCGTGATCAGCATCCTTTCAATGATCGCCTTGCCGCTCACGATCTTACTCATCTTCTACTTCTTCGTCATCCGTCCGGCACAAATGGGCGGTAACCAAGCACTGAACTTTGGTCGAAGCCGTGCGAAGCGGGTAGGTGAAACGGGCACAAAGGTGACGTTCGAAGATGTCGCGGGCATAGACGAAGCCAAGCAGGAGTTGTTTGAGATTGTCGACTTCCTCAAGAACACGAAGAAGTACACCGCGCTTGGGGCGAAAATTCCGAAGGGAATCCTGTTAACAGGACCTCCCGGAGTTGGCAAAACCCACCTTGCTCGCGCCATTGCAGGTGAGGCAGGTGTTCCCTTCTTCCACATTAGCGGATCGGACTTCGTTGAGATGTTCGTGGGCGTTGGTGCTGCCCGAGTCCGGGACCTTTTTGAAACGGCAAAGGCTCATCGACCCTCACTCATTTTTGTTGATGAAATAGACGCCGTCGGTCGTCAGCGAGGCGCTGGAATGGGTGGTGGCCACGACGAGCGCGAGCAAACCCTTAACCAATTGCTTGTCGAAATGGACGGGTTTGACCCAAACAGTGGCGTCATTCTTATCGCAGCCACAAACCGACCTGATGTACTGGATCCTGCGCTTCTACGGCCGGGGCGATTCGATCGACAAATCGTGGTTGACGCACCGGACGCCAAGGGACGCGAAGAAATTTTTCGCATTCACTCCAAAGGCAAGCCTATGGATAGCGAAGTGGACCTAGGACGATTGGCTCGCCTTACTCCGGGATTCACTGGCGCAGACTTGGCCAACATGCTCAACGAAGGCGCGCTGTTAGCGGCTCGTGAGAATAGAACAAAGATCACGCAGGCTGACCTCTCAGAGGCTCTTGATCGTGTTATCGCTGGACCGCAACGCAAGAGCCGAGTCTTTGACGAAAAGGAACGCGAGGTGATCGCTTACCACGAGGCTGGTCATGCTGTTGTGGGCGAACTTCTTGAGAAATCCGACCCAGTCCATAAAGTCACAATTCTCCCAAGGGGGATGAGTCTTGGTTCGACTTGGCACATGCCAGAAGCGGACAAGTACCTGACGTCTGAGCAGGAGTTGTTGGACGATCTCACTTCCCTTCTCGGGGGCCGAGTGGCCGAGGAAATCGTCTACAACGAGATAACGACGGGAGCGAGCAACGATCTCCAGCGGGTAACCGCTATTGCACGAGCGATGGTTTGCGACTACGGAATGAGCGACAAACTAGGCACCTTGGCGATCGGTCGTCGAAGTCACAATCCCTTCCTAGGCCGAGACTATGTTCAAGATGAGCGCAACTACTCAGAAGAGGTCGCCAAACTGATTGACGAAGAGGTCCGCCGTATCGTTGACCAGTGCCACCAACGAGCCCACGAAGTTATCACGGCCAACCGCAGCAAACTTGATGCCGTCGTTCAAGCACTTCTCAAGTATGAAACCCTAACCCGCGAGGAATTCCTGATGGTGATGGATGGAAAGTCTCTGCCTGAGCGTGATATGACTCCTCCAACAAAGGGGCTTCAAGTTCCTGTTGATGAGCCCAGTGTCGAT
>CALMEF010000007.1 GCA_937862825.1 uncultured Armatimonadota bacterium | reverse complement strand
GTCGATGAGCTGCCCTAGGCGGGTCTTTTCCAAGGCTGGGCGGGCGTAGGCTTTCGGCAGGGCGCCTTTCCAACTGGCGTTCTCTCTTTCTAAGGCAGTCATCGCATCGTCAATGATCTGTCCAATGGTCGGCTGTTTCGCTTGGTTCTTGATGTTGCCCCAACGAGCTTCGACTGGAACCCAGAACACGCCAACTGCGCGGTATTCGTCAGCGTCTTCAGGGTCGGCCCCTTGGTCGGCTTCGGCTTGGAGTTTGGCTTGTTGCTCTTCGAACGCGTCTGAGATGTACTTCAGGAACAAGAGGCCGAGCACGACATGCTTGTATTCGGAAGCGTCCATGCTCCCACGCAGTTGATCTGCCGCCTTCCAAAGGTCGGCCTCAAAACCGATGTTTGCACCTGAGTTTGTAGCCATAGTTTCCATGTATCGGTCTTGCTTCAGACTGATGTAGATTAGTCTCAGTTTAGCCGTTCGTAGGGGATGTTGAAAGGATCTGATTTGAAGGGGCGAGTTCCTCTGAGAGCAATCCCTTGCACCAACACCGAGATTTTTCCAACTCCAACGGCAGCTTGAGACTGTAGGTGCATGGCTATTCGCCTTGCACCCGAACCTCCTCGTCGTAATGCTCCCTTTGATCAGGAGCCTGGCTTCTATCCTGATGCTGGCCTGTGGATGTACGGAAATGTCCGTCTTCTCGGAGCCGTGCTAGCATCAGTCCCTCTGGCCCTTGGGCGTCCGTATCAGACTCCCTCAGAGTTCGACCAGATCGAGCGAGAGACTGAGCTGTCAGTCCTGGGTGGAAAGGTCATCGTGACCGGCATCCACAGCCCCGCCCATCAGAGATCGGCAATCGTGCCGCTGCGCTGGGGAGCTCCTCGAATCCTTGTCTTGTCTGGCGGATTCCACCATCACTTGGGTCCAAATCTCAAGGAGGAGCCGTTTCGTGCGGCCCGACTCTGGCGATACCAGTTTGATGAGAGAACCGACCTGGTGATTTCCAGACGCGCCCCGGACAAACTGCCGACTTTTGCGCAGTTCAACCCAACGGTTGATCGGCTCATTCAGCGGATCACAACTCGCCAGGTCCCAGGGCTTCTCTTCGAGGCTCGAACCTGACCACGTCTCTGGCAGCTTGTTCACCGCAGGCTGCCTTCTTCGTTGCATGACTGCATCAACTTTACGTGTCCAATCAGAAATCTGGGCGAAATGGAGTCATGTCTCGATGCTATCTCTGCGGCAAGCAGATTCCTGAAGATGAGCGCCAGATTCGTCGGCGGGTGCGTACAGGTGATCGGACTCGCACCAGCTACAACACTGGAAAGGCCCTTGAGTCGTTGACGACCTTTGGGCGGCGGGTGGTCTGTGCTGGGTGTGCCCGGTTTTTGGATCGCTCAAGCCTCCGCGATCTTCTCTGGAAACATGCCGTCGTTCTGCTTACGTTGGCCCTGCTTGCAATCTTCTTATTCTTGACCTAGCTTCTTCAGCGCCACATTCCAGGCTCGGCGATGCTGCACCTCCTTGGAAACGAGAAAGACCTGGCTGCCAGCTTCCTGGCTGAGTCGGTGCGCAAGCTTCGCAAGGGCCGTTAGCGCGAGTACATCTGGCAGTCCCTCATCGACGCCAACCGGGGGGATGGCTACGGTCCTGAACCCATACATTGAAACCAGTTCCAGGATCCGATCCTGTGTTGCCTGCCATGAAGCTTGCTGGTTGCCAGTCAGCTCCTCTCCAACTCGTAAGGTTGGGAGCGTGATATGAATGACGAACTCAGCGGGCAAGGAAAAGCCCGGAGTGACAACCACCCCGCTCTTGGCAGAATCACTGAGCCCCTGCCGAAATGGGTCCAGCATTGGTCCGGCGGCTCGATGGGCATCTCTGCTCATGAGATTGCCTTTACTCACCGATGTGTTTGAGCCGAGCAGTATTGCATCGACTCGTAGCTTTGCGAAGCTTCCATCCATGACTGTAATGCCATTGCTCATGAACCAAGTCTAGGGACAACCTTGGACCATGTCCACACAGAAAAAGGCCTCACGCTTTGACGCGTGAGGCTCGGATGGCAGTCACTGGTAGGTGACGCCTCGGATGTAATCGGCGGCGCGTTGCGCCTGAGCAGCAGCGATTACCACTGCTTTGTGGTCTCCTCGAAGCACTGAGAGCCAGCCATCGATGTAGCTAGCCGAGTCTTCCATAAGCGAGTTATCCAAGGAGACCGTAGCGCAACAAAAGGCGCTCGTAAGCTCCGCCACCAACTCCTCCTTGCTGTACTCGCCTGAGCCGAACTGAATGGCCTGCGTGACGCCGGAACGGTTGAGTCGCTTCTCGTGGCCTGTCGCATGACCAAGCTCGTGGAATAGCGTGGCGTAGTAGGAATCCGATGACTGAAACTTCGCCATCGGCGGAATATTGATCAGGTCATCGCTCGGGCGATACCAGGCGGCTTTGCCGCCCTCGCGGATCGTCGGTCTGTCCGTCATGGCCTCGACCAAGAGATCAGCGCACTCAATCCTCTGGTGTTCTGAGCGCGGCTCCGGTCGGTACAGTTCTGGAAGCTCCAACCCTTCGGCCTGCTCAGCATTGAAGACGTTGAAGTACCGCAAGAGTGGTGCGTGGGGCTTTGGAGTTTCGTCGGGGTCTTTAGCATTCTTTGTGGGCTCCCAGCGTTTCCAGAACACGACCATAGTGGATCGTTCGCCGGGCCGGACTCGACCGCCCTTTTCCTGAACCTGCTTGAAGGTCAGCCACCGATGATCGGTGTAGGGACTGAGCGAGAGGAGGAAGGTGTTGACGCCCCGATAGGCTCGGTTGCTGATGGCGTTGATGGGAAGGGAAACCGACGCGTCCCAGGGCTTTCGCCAAGGGATCACGCCGCGTTTCAGTGCTTCGAGGATGGTGTTGGTGACGGTTTCATAAAGGTTCACGAGGTTGCTCCTGCGGAGGGTCCGCAGAGCCACAATGAGGTTCATTGAAACCGGAGCCCAATCATCGCCACTTGGCGCAACGCTTCCGTCGATGAACCCCTACGCTTCGTTGCGACAGCTACCGTGGCTTTGACATTCGTCTAGCCCATCAATATGCTCGTAGCAGAGAGTTCGAATCTCTTCACACCAGTCACCCCAATGAAGATTCAGTGATGCAAAGTCGTCTACTTTCGAGCTCTGAGAGATCAATTTCAGTGGTTCGAACGAGGCGATTTTTTTAATGACTGGGCAAACTGAGATGTGCATCGACCTTGGATCGAGTCTTCTCGAAGCGCCGACGGACACCAGCATTGAGCGCCTCAGGTTTGTGTCACCAAGTTCGAACATCGAGCTTTGTAGTGCTGCCTCGACCTGCTTGTCAATCCACAATAGGGCCTGCTGGTCTCGATTCAGAAGAAGTTCGGCGCGACTCTCTGCCTCGGCTAACTGGCCAGAGAGCGACCGTTTGCTCCGTTGATATTCTTCCTTTCCAATTTCGCCATCAACGTAGAGCATCGTCAGGGAGTCGAGTCTCCTCCGAGATTCCTTCGCGATCCTCGCTGCTTCAGCGTAGGCACTCGCAGATTCGGTCGCATGTTGCTCGAAGTGACGATGAAGAACGTCCTTGCACCACGAAGCTTGAGCTGGGGTCAGCTTGATCGCATCGAGAATTGCCTTAGCCTGAGCGGTAATGACATCTTCGCGGGTTCCATGTTTGGTGCAGCCACTGTGACCAGAACAGCGGTAATAGATGTAGGTGACGATGTCTCCCGTGGCCTTGTTGAGCTTTCTCTTCACGTCGGCAATGATCTGATGGCCGCAAGTCGAACATCGAAACAAGCCAGAGTAAACTGCGTTATGCTTTCGCCTTAGAGGTCTGGGTTGTTCACGCGAGATCAGCTTTTGCACTAAGTCGTACTCTTCGCGCGAAATCATAGGCTTGTGTAGACCCTTGAAAGTCTGTCCCTTAAACACGAATTCGCCACAATAAAAGATGTTTGAAAAGATGTCGTAAGCCGACTTCTGCCTCAGTGGTCTCTTCTTGTTACCCTTGCCATACATTGTCAATCCTGAAGTGAGAAGCTGCCTATACGCTTCTGCTTGTGTGGTTCCGCCGGTTAGCAACATATCCCAACCCTTCCTTACGAGATCAAACCTCTCCGGGTCTGGTTCAATCTCGTTTGTGTAGAGGTTGTTTCTATAACCTAATGGAGCGCGCCCTGGGAACCAACCCCGTGCAGCTTTGCTGTCCATGCCCCGAGCCACGTTCTTTCTCAAGTCGTGTATAAAGTTGGTTGCGGTGGCGTTTTCAATGGCGATCAGAAGCACGTTATCGTCAGGTCTAAATATCCTGTCTGGGGTTCTGATGAAGCTGAATTGCTTCTCATGAAGCATGTGGGCGATTTTTCCACCATCGATCATGTTTCGTGCGAGGCGATTGATATGCCAAGTGAGAATTCCGTCAAGCCGACCAGACTCAATTAGGTGAACCAGACGCGCAAACTCTGGGCGGGCGCCGGGGTCCTTTGCAGACTTAGACTCTCGGAGTACCTCGACCACTTCGTAGCCTTCACGTTCTGCCATCGACGTCAGGATCGTAAGTTGGTCGTCTAGGCTCTGTACCTGTCGGTCTTCGCTCTCGCTCGATTTCCTCGCATAGATGGCAATACGCATGGTGTTGAATTAGGTAGATATGCAGGAGTTTGGTTGCGGCCCGTTGAGCCTCGTCGTGCTCCAAATGTAGCCCCTGCTCTTCGTAGAGCACAGTCTGTAGAAGGTCGATGTCTTTGGGACTAGGGTTTGGGAGCCACATTCCAGCATCATTGCGGAATCTTTCGCTTCGGAAAAAACGCTCCTACGACGCGCAATCGTTGCATCGATGGTCGCGCACTTGTTCGGTTTTCGTTCGGCTGCTGAAATGGGTTTATGTACAAACAACCCCCTAACCAGGCCTTCGGGCCGGTCGTCAATCGGGTTTCCGATCTGATGATTCACTCCCCTCGGTACGCCTTCAAAGGCGTGTCCCGACTCGCTAGAGACGCGCGAGTCAGTCCAAGCAGCGTCTCACGGCTGATCAATGGGAAGCTCAATCCGAGCTTCGTGTTCGTCGCCAGGTTGACGGCGGCAATAGAAAAGCAGCTCGGGTTTCGGATTGACCCAAGAGATTTGATCGCCGAACGCGGCGGGTTTCTGACCCAGTTTGCCTGCGATCTGGCCGGTTGTCAGGGGTGTCTCCCTGAGAACGCGCTCGATGAATTCGGTGATTTGAAGCCAGCATTCAAAAATGTCGAGCCTGGACGCTGGGTGACCTCTCGCCATCCCAAAGGATTTCCAAAGAAAGGAGACAAATGACCAACTCACCACTCACCGGCGCTCTCCAGAATACGTCGCTACACGCCCTCTTGATGATAGTCAGCAAAGGGCTTTCACGAGCAGGGTTCGGAGATGTATCAATCCAAGATCGCAGGCAGCCTCGTCAGAAATCCCGCCACGGCGGGCACGAGATTCAGTGCCTGACATCAGTCGGCAGCCTTCCAAGCAAGGTCGTCGTTAAGGTGATCCGCGACTCAGTCCGGGTCCGCATGCTTGATGAACTTGCAGGAACCGTTCTGCGCACCGGGGCCGACCTCGGGCTCATCATATCGCCCTTCCATCTGACGCGTAAAGCCAAATCACACCTGGATTCGTACCGCTCCGCTCGCATTTCGGCTCTGGACGGCCTCGCCTTATCCGAGTTGTTGGCAAAGCACGGTATCGGCGTCCGAGGGACCGGTTCCGTTGACTATGAGTTCTTTGGCGGGATCGAGGAGGTCGCAGAGAAACTGCAGGCGTTTCTGAAGACGAAGCCTCTATGAACCAGGAACGCGCAACCAAACTTGCGGGCGAGCTCTACAAGTTGGGGCTCTCCCAAGCCGGGGTTGTAGATCTGCTCTCAAATTACAGCCTGGACGCGATCGAGGAGCAACTCTTCTACCTTCCTCACCGCAAGGCCAAGCGACCTGGCGCTTTCCTTGTTGATGCGGTGCGGAATCACTATTCACCTCCTAAAGAGTTCTACTATGCCAAGACTAAGCCTCAATCTACCGAAGCCGGAAACTCCATGGCTGAAGACGCCGTTCGTGCTGATAGACCATCTGATGCCTTCGCTGAAGGACACGGAGCTCAGGATTCTGCTGGTGATGCTCCGCCGGACGGCCACGATGCGACACGGATCACCGCGTCCATTGATCTTGTCCTACCGGGAACTGATCAGGCGAACGGGTAGGCAAAGCGAAGCAGTGTCGAATGCGATCACTGCTTTGCGGAAACAGGGACTTATCCACAACTCGCGTTCACGCATGCACGTCACTCCCACAAACCGAACAAACGCTCTTCGAACTCCGAAGAGCAACAAACAATAGATATATAAGTAAGAACAAGCTGGGAAACGGACTTATCCACAAACCGAAACAGACAAAGACAGGGATGGGTTGGGCGGGAACTTACAGGGCCGGAGCCTAAGAAAACAGGGTGGGAGTCAATGACTCTCACCCCACTTAGTATTCTCCCGGCATCATCACGGTTGTAGCTGAGCGATCAGCTTCAGTGATGATCCAGAAGGTAGTTTCCGATCCATCGCGGTACACCGACAAGAGTCGGAATCCGCGCTCAAGCGAGAGTTCGTTCTCACGACGGTCATCTTCGCACACATCGCCCCAGTCGCCATTTGCATGACGGGCCAACGATGCCAGAACCGACTCCTCGCTTAGTCGAGTGTGGGCAGTAGCCGTAATCACGACTCGTCCCAAGGGAAAGAGATTGGTCTGCATCGCTGTCGCCTCCTCATGCGGCCCATCACACGACGTGACGAGCCGATCAAAGAGGCGACTGGAGCTTCGCCATGATCTCACGGCCAGACCTGGCCTCCAATTTGTGATCCACTCGCGCACTCGTTGCACCAGTGGATTCGCTTTTGGAGCGGCAACTGGCGGCTGAGATAGTTGAGTCATGAGTGAATTGACTCGAATCCAAGGGCGGTGGCAAATTGATTCCACCCCATGACCGACAGAACTTTGATGAACTTTCTCGGGCGTTTGGTGCGGGTGATGTCGCGCTGATGGAAGTCCGACGAGTTGCTGACCAAACTGTCGTTGCCGTAATCTGTGCCGTAAGCTTCATTGACGGGGAGTATGAGTTCACGCCTTTCGCCGTCATGGTGGAAGGCAACCCGTTTGATCTCTTTGACCCACCTCGCCTAAGCGGCGGATTCCATCATGAGGTGGACGCCGGATGAGCTTTCGTGACTGGATGAAGGAGCTTGATCTGATCTGTTACTCAAACTACGGCATGTCGATCCACGATCTGCCTGACATGTGCTTCCGGGACGCTTACGATGACGGCAACTCACCGCTTGAGTTCTTTCACAACGAACTCGGCACTCTCGATGACCTTGCGCGATGCATTGTCAGCTGACCGACCCTCGTAAGAACTTGGGTCGGTTTTCTTCTTCCCCTTAGTCTGATAGATTCAACTTATGTCCCGAAACCCAACCCAATCAGGTTCAGACTGGCCCTTCCTTATCGTCCTAGGCGGCTTTATGCTGCTGCTGATGATTGCGGGGATTGGCTGGCCCTAGCGGTACAATGCGGTTTTAAGCCCGTCCTCTTGGGTGTACCACCGCATTTTGAACCTAAAATCACCGTCACACCGGACGGATTCGAACTTTTCGGCTCAGTTCACAATCGGGACTGACGGTCCAGAGACGATAGCGGCAGAGTTGTGCCCATTAGAGTCAGCTTGACGATTAGGGTAACCTAACCAACTTGAGGTGGTTCCAACTGCTCCTCATATTTCTTTTGATGCTCGGGCAGGTTCACCTGTGCGAGGGGTCATATCAGTTGCCCAATGGACAGGCATGCTTTGCTTGTCCAGAACTTGATGAGGATTCGTGTGGTGATCAGGCAGATCGCACACCCAGTTTGCAAGCCCTGCATGGTGACTGCCATGACTGCTGCGTTCTGGCCGCGTGTGAGGACAAATCCCCCGAGTCTCCGAATCTAGCTCCTGGATGGACCGCACTCGATGTTGTGGCTTGCCTTCCGCCAAAGCTGGAGATTGTAATTCCCTGCGGAGTGCTTGTCGGACCAAAGCCGATTCACATAGCTTCGGCTCCGATCACCGGGCCTCGAAGTCAGAAGTCTTCCCGTGCCCCGCCTTTTAGCGATGAACCCGTTGCCGTCCGCTGGACGCAGTTCGTGATCGCTTAGCTTAGCTCTCAATCCTGCTCCAGCCCTTACAAAGGCCCCTATGGAGCACCAATTGAAGACATCATTTGTAATCCCCCTTTTCGTGGCAGCATCATTTTGCCACGCACAAACACCGCTCAGCGCTACAGACGCGCTCAAACTCGCCGCTCAAAATCGCCCGGCTCTCAAGTCAGCAAAACTTGGAGTCGAGCAAGCGCGAAACGCATCCAGGGCACTTGGCGCGTATGCGCCAACCACCTTCTTTATCGGGGCGTCGAGCCGAAGTGAACTCGGTTCCAATGACCAAGACCTTCAACTCTCACAACCGCTTGATTTCTTTGGCAGGAGAAGGGCAGGTCAACGACTTGGCGAAGCCGGAATTCAGCTTTCTTTAGCCGAATACGTCTTACTCGCGACAGACTTACAAAACGATGTACTCACGGCGTATGCCGAGTCGGTCGCCAACCAGCACCAGAAAGAAGTTGCTGCCGAACTACTCAAAATCGCCGAAGGGTTGCTCATAGCGACACAGCGAAGGTTCGATGAAGGAAAGGTTGCAGAAACGCAGGTCACGAGGGCTTCGATTGAGTTCGAAAGAGCCAAGCAGTCGGCAGAACTGACCAGCGCCGATCTCAACGCTTCGCTCGAAAAGCTTTCCGGCTTACTTAGAACAGAAACATCCAGCATTGCTCTAGAAGCAGACGCAAAAATTGAGCCGCTTGTTAACCCGGCTATTGACGGTAGACCTGACCTACTCGTTTTGAGATCTCAAGTTCAGATTGCCGAAGCGGACGCTGGAGTCGCAAGAGTCTCAAATCGGCCCGAACTGAGTGCCCAGATCGTAAGATCACCCTGGAGCAATGACCCCGGCTATTTCGCCGGACGACTCCAACTCAGTTGGGCCTTGTTTGATCACGGCAAAGCTAGGAATGAAACGAGCGCGGCAAAAAAACGCGCCGAAGCGGCCCGCGAGCTTTTGGAGGATGCGACAGGTAGGGCAAGAGCCGAAGTCAAAGCCGCCCAAATAGCTCTTGAAGCTCGGCAGAGCCGCATCGCTCGTTACGAAGCGATTCTCGTATCTGCTCGTGATTTAGTTGCCAAGTCTCAGAAGGGCTATTCCGAAGGATTTGGCACCCAGATCGACGTGCTCGAATCGACGAGGGCACTTCGTGAAGTTGAACAAGAGTTGGTGGAAGCAAGACAACAACTCTCACTTGCTGTGATCGCTCAGTACCGGGCATCCGGATTTCTTGCCGAGGTGCTCAAATGAAAAGACTCTTAATTCCAATCGTCATCTGCTCTTTACTCATCGGTTGCGGGAAGCCCGCCACCGAAGCGGCAAAGGACGAACACGGCCATGAAGAAGCTGGCCATGTTGAAGGAGAAGCGGGTCACAAGGAAGGCAAGGAAGGCGAGGAGGGACACGTCGAGGGACAGGTCAAACTTTCCTCGGACGGCTTAAAGCTTGCAGGCGTTGAGACGTTCACGGCTCAGACTCGTGAGATTCAGGATTCGCTTAGAATTCCGGGAACGGTGATGAGCACCACCAGAGGGCGAGCTGTAGTGACCCCACCGATTGCCGGGCGAATTGTTTCAATCTCGGTACAACTCGGTGACAGTGTCAAGCAAGGTCAAACGCTTGCGATATTGGAATCACCAGAGCTTGCGCAATCGTGGGCGAGTATCGCCGAGGCCACCAAAATGCGAGACTCTGCTAACTCAGATCTCAAACAGTCCAAGGCCGAAGTTGATCTTTCTCTGGCCAAACTCAGTGCCTCCAAAGTCAGCCTTACTCGTCAGCGAGATCTTGCGAAAGCAGGAGCTTTTAGTCAAGCTCCGGTTCAGCAGGCCCAGAATGAACTCAACGAAGCTCAAAGCGAGCTACTCAGTGTTCAAAAGGAGCAAGCGAGCCATGCTGAACAACTACGCAGGCTCGAAAATCTCTTCAAGGAAGGAATCGTCTCGAAGTCCGAGCTTGAGGCAGCCCGCCTTGAGCTTCAGCAAGACCAAATCCGCCTAGACCGAACAAAAGCGAAAATTGAGAACGCCAAAGCAACCTACGACCGGGAACGAAACATCGCGTCCCGAGGCCTTCTCAATGCCAAAGAACTTCAAACCGCAGAGGCAGAAGTGCGGTCAAGTCAACTGGAACTTGATCGGGCGAGACTCAGGGTGCGAGCTGCTGAATCAGCTTTAACCAGCGCGAATAAAACAATCGCCAACGCTCAGGCGGTGTATAGATCAAACGTCGGAACGGGCGGGGGATCGGTCGGCAGGGTCGCACTTGTTGCCCCAATCTCCGGAACGATCACTCACGTCGATGTCACCCGCGGACAAGCTGTTGACCGCACCCAGGTTCTTCTGGAAGTCGAAAACCTTCAGTCAGTTTGGGTCACCGCCAATGTCCCAGAACAGGACTCGGCAAAGGTTCAGAAAGGTTCGATGGTGCAAGTCACGGTTGCCTCATTACCAGGACAGGTGTTTGAAGGTGTCGTTCAAGTGGTTGGCTCTAGGGTCGATCCAAAGACTAGGTCAATTCCGACACAGTGTCTCATTGCGGGCGCGGCGGGACGACTCAAGCCAGATATGTTTGCCACGATCCGTTTGGGTGTGGGTTCAACCGTTCGAGCGGTTGTTGTTCCTAAATCGGCGATCTTGACCGAAGATAAGAAGTCATTCGTGTTTGTCAAAGACGGCGATGCCTTCGACAAGCATGAAGTAGAACTCGGCCAGGAAGATGGCGATATGGTCGCGATCCTCTCTGGAATCAAAGCCGGTGAAGTCGTTGCTTCAAAGGGTGCCTTTGTCTTATCGAGCGAACAGAAGAAGTCTGAACTCAAGGGGCACGACCACTAATGTTGGACAAAGTGCTCCACTTCAGCCTCACACAGAGGTTCCTTGTCATCATTGCCACGATCCTCATGGTCGCGGTAGGAATTGTTTCGTGGCAGCAGCTCACGCTTGACGCCGTTCCCGATATCACAACGAACCAGGTCGCTATCAACACCGAAACCGGGGGACTGAGTCCGGAAGAGGTGGAAAAGCTGGTGACCTTCCCGATTGAGACGGCAATGGGGGGCATCCCCGGCGTTGAGCAGGTTCGCAGTCTCAGCCAATACGGACTCTCACAAGTAATCGTGACGTTTCGCGATGATGTTGAAACCTACTTTGCCAGGAATCTGGTGAACGAGCGGCTCACCAACGTCAAAGAGTCTCTACCTGGGGGAATCGAATCCCCCCAAATGGGACCTGTCTCAACAGGCCTTGGCGACATTTATATGTACGCCTTAGAGAGCAAGACTCGAAGTCCGATGGAGCTACGATCCCTTCAAGACTGGACAATTGCTCCACAAATTCGAACGGTCGCAGGAGTCGCCGAAGTTAACGCCGCAGATGGCTCTGTTAAGCAATATCAGGTTATCGTTGAGCCAAGGGCGCTTCTCGCACGCGGGATCGCGGTCGACGAAGTCGTCACCGCACTCCAAAAGAACAACCAGAACGCGGGTGGCGGTGTTTTGGAGCGAAACGGCGAGCGGGTGCTCATCCGTAGCGTGGGCCTTGCGACTACGATCAGCGACATCGAGAAAATCGTTGTAAAGACCGAGGCCGGGATTCCGGTTCTCATTCGCGAAGTGGCAAAGGTTGAATTGGGAATTCCCGTTCTCACCGGGATCAGCACCAAGGATGGCAAAGAGGCCATGACCGTGACCGTTATGATGCTCAAGGGAGCGAACGGTCGCACCGTAGCTGACGCGGTAAACGCCCGGGTCAACGAAATCAAGTCACAACTCCCCGAGGACGTGACGTTGACAACGGTTTACAACCGCTCTGACCTGGTGGGAGAGTCCGTGCACACCGTGGAAAAGAGCCTTCTCGAAGGTGGAGTGCTTGTGATCGCGGTCTTACTCCTGCTTCTTGGGAATTGGCGAGGGGCGGTCATTGTGGCACTCGCAATTCCCCTCTCGATGCTCTTCGCGATCATCGGGATGAACCGATTTGGAATCTCGGGAAACCTAATGAGTCTCGGGGCCATTGACTTTGGCCTGATCGTTGACGGCGCGGTCGTCATGATTGAGAACACGGTAAGGAGGCTTGCCGAAGCGAGAGAACACAAAGGCTCCACACTTGATCGGCACGAGGTGAGGCATACCGTTTGGGAGTCTTGCCGCGAGGTTGCCAAGCCAACTGCGTTCGCAGTAACCATCATTACGGTCGTCTACTTGCCGATCCTTGCCCTTGAGGGAACGGAAGGCAAGATGTTCAAGCCGATGGCATTCACGGTTGTGTTTGCCCTTATCGGGGCGCTCATCTTGACGATGACCTTGATTCCCGTGCTTGCCAGCATGTTCATGTCGGGCGATACCAAAGAAGGCCGAAACCCAATCATGGAGTTTCTAAGCCGGATTTACCGACCTGCATTAGGATTTGCTCTGAAGCGACGGGCAATTATCGTTGGCGGTGCGCTTGGGCTGCTCGCGATAGCCGGGTTTCTTTTCACCAAACTTGGCTCAGAGTTCATTCCACAACTTGATGAGGGATCGATTGTAATTCAACCAGTTCGGGTGCGAACGGTAGATGCAGAACAGACGGTGAAGCTCGTGACGGCGTTCGAGAAAAAGGTTCTTGAAGTTCCCGAGGTGATCACCGTTTTCTCTCGAAGCGGAACGCCAGAAGTTGCCACCGATCCGATGCCGCTTAGCCTCACTGATTCATTCGTGATGATAAAGCCGCGCGACAAGTGGAGGAGCGGATTGACAAAGGAGAAGCTGATTGAGGAGCTAACCGAGAAGGTGAATCAGGTTCCTGGACAGGGTTACAATTTCTCCCAGCCGATCCAAATGCGGTTCTCTGAACTTGTCTCCGGCGTCAAAGCTGATATTGGAATCAAGGTGTTTGGCGAAGACCTCAAAGAGTTAAAGACCAGGGCCGACGAGATTGCCGCTGTCGTCCGGACACTTCCAGGAGCGCAAGACGTCGAGGTGGAGCAGGTCGATGAGGTGCCAGTTCTCCAAATCGACATTGACAGGGACGCAATCTCACGAGTTGGCGTCAGCATCGACGACATTCAAGAAATGATCAAAGTCGCCTTGGGTGGAGAACCAGTTGGACAGATTATTGAGGGGGATAAGCGCTTTGCTTTGACAGTGAAGTTGCCGGACAACGTTCGCAACGACGTGAGTGAAATCAAGTCCATTCTCATCGAGACTCCGGAAGGTGGAGGCGTTCCACTCTCCTCACTTGCCCACATTGATAATGCGCCCGCACCCGCGCAAATCTCGCGCGAAATGGGCAAACGGCGTGTGGTGGTTCAGCTCAATGTCAGGGGCACCGACCTTGGCAGCTTTGTTCTTGCCGCCCAGAAAGCGATCAAGGACAAAGTAAAGCTCAAGGAGGGTTACTACATCACTTGGGGTGGACAGTTTGAGAACTTGAAAAAAGCGTCAGCCAGGCTCACCCTGGTCGTTCCGATTGCCCTGTCTCTAATCTTCCTCTTGCTATTCTCAACATTCGGATCGTTAAGGCAGGCGATCCTGATTTTCACCGGAGTTCCGCTTGCGATCACCGGCGGAATCATTGGACTCTTTGCCCGTGGAATGCCGTTTAGCATCACCGCCGGAGTTGGGTTCATTGCGCTTTCCGGCGTTGCCGTGCTTAATGGAGTCGTGATGGTATCCGCAATCAACCGACTTCGTGAAGAAGGGAAACTCAAGGTACTGGATGCAGTGCGAGAGGGAGCAACTCAAAGGTTGCGCCCAGTCTTGATGACAGCTCTTGTAGCCGCTCTAGGATTCATCCCTATGGCACTGAATACGGGAATCGGAGCAGAAGTTCAAAGACCCCTTGCGACCGTAGTCATCGGCGGAATTGTATCGGCGACCATTCTGACTCTGCTTGTTCTTCCGGCACTCTACACGTGGTTTGAGAAAGACGATGAAGTCGTGGAGGAACTGTAATGCAGAGCAAGTTCCGGATCGACGCAATGGATTGCCCGACGGAAGAAGGAATCATTCGAAACCGACTCGGAAGAATCACCGAAGTTCAGAAGGTTGAGTTTGACCTCATGAACCGGATACTCACGGTGGATCATTCCTTCGACGACGCTGTTCCAATCGTGAAGGCACTGACAGAGGTAGGTATGAAGCCCGCCGAGGACTGCGAGGTTGGATGTGAGCCTGACCAATCAGGTTCATCGAAGAAGCAGAATATCCTTCTCGGAGTCTCTCTCGTATTGGCGCTAACGAGTGAGGCGGTCGGCTGGTCAACGGGTCAGGAGAAATCTTGGCCCGTTATTGGTCTTGCCCTCATTGCCATGATCCTTGGCGGAAGAGAGACATTTGCCAAGGGAATCGTTGCCGTCAAGACCTTCACGCTCAACATCAATTTCTTAATGTGCCTAGCGGTAGTAGGGGCCATCATCATCGGCTATTGGCCAGAAGCCGCAATGGTAACGGTTCTCTTTGGAATTGCCGAGCAAATCGAATCATATTCCCTTGACCGCGCCCGCAACGCAGTCAGAGCTTTGATGGAACTAGCCCCCGAAAGGGCTTGGGTGCAAGATGATGCTGGGCAATGGGTTGAAATTGAGGCTGGATCGGTTGCTTTAGGTCAGCGCGTGAGAGTCAAACCAGGTGAGCGCATCCCTCTTGACGGAGAAGTTGTGCTTGGGCAGAGCGCAGTCAATCAGGCTCCGATAACGGGTGAAAGTATTCCTGTGGACAAAGTAGTCGGAGACCAACTGTTTGCTGGGACAATCAACGAACAAGGCGTCTTGGAATTCACGGTGACTGGAAAGCGTGGGAACACGACGCTCGATAGGATCATCAAGACAGTTCAAGAAGCCCAAGGAACTCGCGCCCCAACCCAGCGGTTTGTCGACAACTTCGCCCGGTACTACACACCAGGAGTCGTCATCTTTGCCATCCTTGTGGCAATCGTTCCGCTTGCATTTGGGCAACCGTTCATGCCGTGGCTTTATAAGGCACTGGTGATGCTAGTTATCGCGTGTCCGTGCGCTCTGGTTATCTCAACCCCCGTCACCGTAGTGAGCGGCCTTGCTGCAGCTGCTAAGCAAGGAATTCTGATCAAGGGTGGAGTTCATTTGGAATCCGGGCGGAACCTCAGAATGATCGCGCTCGATAAGACCGGGACCCTCACACATGGTAAGCCCGTGGTCACAGACGTGATCGCGATGCACGATTATGACAGGGAGAAAGCGCTTCAACTAGCTGCAAGCCTCGATCACCTCAGCGGACATCCGGTAGCAAAAGCTATTGAAGATCAATGGAAAGGAGGGCTGCTGGAAGTCATCGGGTTCGAATCCATTACGGGCCGAGGAGTCGCGGGAACCATCGAAGGCGTTTCCTACATGGTCGGCAACCACCGACTCATCGAGGAGCGAGGAGCATGTTGCGACCGTGTTCACTCCGAGCTTGATCGCCTGCAAGCTGAAGGCAAAACCACGGTCGTGCTCGCCAATGCAAAGGAGGCACTTGCAATCTTCGGGGTCGCAGACACGTTGCGGTCCGAGAGCGTTGAAGCGATTCGAGAACTGCATTCACTTGGAGTAAAGGTGGCGATGCTTACAGGCGACAATGCTTCAACTGCTAGGGCCATTGGTTCGCAAGCTGGAATTGACGATGTTCAGGCAGAGCTACTGCCAGAAGACAAATTGAAAGTCATAGAGCAACTCCTTGAAAGTCATGGAAGCGTTGGCATGGTTGGGGATGGAGTCAACGATGCGCCCGCGCTTGCGCGTGCAACAGTGGGCTTCGCTATGGGAGCAGCCGGAACCGACACCGCGCTCGAAACGGCAGACGTTGCTCTTATGAAAGACGACCTCCGGAAGTTGCCCGCCTACATCCGGCTCAGCAAGAAAACCGCCACAATATTGTCCCAGAACATCGCGATTGCTGTCGGAATCAAGGTGATCTTCTTTGGCTTAGCTTTGACTGGGCACGCGACGCTTTGGATGGCTGTTTTCGCTGACATGGGAGGAAGCCTCCTCGTCGTTGGCAATGGATTACGGATTTTGCGCGGAGCTTAGCGGTCCGTGTTTGGAGCGTTCACTAAGCGCGGGGCCGCTGATAAAAGTTCTAAGCGCGTACACTTCGGTGTACCAAATCCCATTTTGTCCATACCGGACACATTGATGTCAAAGTGAATTGTTTACAAAGGTTTGGGTAAGTATCTCGCAGCTCGCCTCCTAACCAGAATTGTTTCTGCTAGAACCCCCAGTCCAAGGGCACAAACTCCCCTGAGAGCTTTACCTTGAACGTTGTCCAAGCTGGAGGGCTCTCTACTTCCATGAAGTAGACGACTTGCTCATCCTCGGTTGTCACTCTTATCTTGAATGCCGAAGCGTCTGCGAACCGCGCAGGAAGGTTTGGTACTACCCTTGCGAACGTCCGAGACCAGGCCACGCTAGCATCGATATGTTTCTGGCCCTTCAACACTCGTTCAACCCGCTCTCCCTTTCTGCTAATTATTCGTACTCGCCAATCCATGTCCCGCAGCGGAGGAGCGAGAACTACTTTCCAGTGCCTCGAACGCCCTGTTCTAACGGTCATGTAATAAGCCCCATCCGTCCAAACTATCGTTACTTTGGTGAACTCGTCACCGATAGGTCCGTGCTCGGCTAACATCACCCAAGTCTTACACAATATGGAAGGGGGTGGATTTTTCATAACTACTTGGTGCTGGCTCATTCCCAGAGAGCCACGCGCAATGAGACCTGCAGCAAGTACGGCGAGCGCCACCTTCACTAAAGTCCACAATCCTTGCAATACTTACTTAACCAACTTTCAGGGGCATTGGATTGCACGCATACTTAAGGCGGCGGCACTCTTTGCACTGCCATTCCCTAAGATCTATGCAGTCGTTAGAAAGCATGTTTCGGCACTGTTCAGCAGCGCATTTGATGCCTGCCTTGAGTGCTGTGCACTCATCGGCCCACTTCTTTGGAGGGCCTGTGTAACCTGACGCACAGCTACCCGAAAGCAGGTGCCCATGCTCGTGTACTCCTACGCACGCACGAATGTAAGGATTCGGGCTCGGAGGCATGCCAGGGCAATAACAGTGGTGCGGTTTGCCTTTGCAACAGAACGCGAAAGCCCAAGCCTTTGTGCCTGGCGGGTACGGGGGGCTAGGCAATGGCCCGCACCACTTTGGGTTAGCATCGATAAACTTATCGCATGCATCGTCGCAATCGTCGGAGCAAACCATTAAGGGATTTAGCCCACTGGGATCCGTGTACGTAGTCGGGTTATTCAAGGCATACGCATACGGATGCTCTCCGCCGAGCCACTCCGCCTCTCGAACCCGTGTCAAGAACCTTGCCGTGCCCGCCATGTAGAATCTGCGGGGCTGGCCGGGAAAGTTCGGCATTCCGTTGGTTGGCGAGTGTTTCATTTGTCGCTCTCTGTTCTGGCGGTTCATCTCACTTATCTGCTGGATACTCTCCGTGTGAGCAGCGAACGCTTGTGAATGTTCAAGCGTCCACGTACCCATCAAGGTTCCATCAGGCAACTCGAACTTAAGGAGGTTCTTGCCCGATTGGTCTTGGGTTATGGACCACGTTGATCCGTCGGGAATACTTTCACGGGCCATAATGCGGCCAACCTCACATTTCATCTGCGGTGATGCTCCCCATAGCCACTCTGGATTCTTCTCGAAAGGTGGGTCCACGTCTGGTGGATAGACGAGGTCCTGTTCCAAGTCAATTCCATCACCCGTGAACTCGAACGCGAGTTTCAGACATTTGTCAATGGAGGACCGGACTTGGACCATGTCTTGATAACCGTGTCGAGCAACCGCATCAGCGAAATCACTAGATAACTGAGCCAGTTCAGGGTCAAGTCCCGTCACCTTAGCCGAGGTGCCGTTTAGACTGGCAGGTGTGCCTATTCTTTCTTCAATTATTTGGGCGGCGAGGGCCAGGGCCATGAATACGGCCTCGCGCCTCGTATCTGGTTGGTAACCTGCTTCAATAGCCCTTCCAAGTGAAGCGACGCTAGCAGCCTGATCATCTCGAATCACGGAAACATCGAAGCCCTTCTCTGCAATAACTTGGTTAACCCTAAGATCGGTCACAAACGACAGCACAAATGCAAGTTGGTTCAGTCGGCCAGCATCTCTCACATCTTCGAGAACTCGCTCATCCTCGGCTTGTTCAACATATTGAACCCACAAATGGCCTATCTCATGCGCGAAGTGAGTTTCATGAATCTGAGCAGCATCAGTAAACAAGAGGTTCGCTCCCTTGTTACTGATCGTGTCTATCCAGTGGCCATCAGGGACGCCAGAGCCACGTCGCAGGTGAGGCAAGGTGTCAAGAACCATCAACTCCTTCGTCGTACACCGATCAACCGCTTCGACAAAGCCCAACAAATCCTTGCTCAGATTTTGTGGGATGATACTGGGGTACAGGTCATCTTCGGACTGGTTACCGTCGCGCATCCTTTGAATTGAGTTCGCGGTGGGAGCATGAATGTGTCCCTCAACGACAAATTCCAGGCCGTAACGATTCACCAAGCGGGATCCCACTGCTGGAAGCCCAGATCGAACGGCGAGAACACTATTCCTCTCGCGACGAGCGGCAATCTCATGTGCCAACTCAGGGTCGTCAATGCGTCTCACTCGCTGTGGCTCAGGTATTGCGGGAGCAGGGAACCCTCGTTGTGTTCGGCGCAGATTACTCGCCATAGTTCGTTCATTGTATAGCAACTTTGCGAGGATTGGGCTTGACTTGTGCGAAATCTGATTAGCAAGTACTACGCGCGTACACTTCGGTGTAACCATTCTCTTCCAGATTGAGGTCCGCATAGCCCCTGGGTTCAAGGATGAAATCCGCCGATTGAAGCCCACACAAGCACAATAACGAGCCGTGTCCCAAAGCAGATCGAATCAAAGAGTCCAGTAGCCTCGTCGCTCACTTCGACTTCTGAGCCACAAGAAACTCAACAATCGCCTTCCCGAATGCGGGTTTCGTCAGGGTCGTGATATGGTCGCCACCCTCGACGACCTTCTCCACAGACTTGTCCAACACCTTCCGAAGGATTGCAATCCGAGTTTTGGTTGAATCGTGCTCTTTGGAACCGTAAACAAACAGCGTTGGAACGTCACATTTCTTTAAATCTTCGGCCCTAACCTCAAGACCCTTGAAACTTTGCCCTGCCAACGCCCACGCTTTGACGTCCTTCCCGTCATACAAGATTTTCGCCAGTGCGGTCGCGGCTTTTTCGCTCAGTTCTGGCCGCACATGCAAGAGGTATGGAGCCAAGCCCTTGCCATCTTGAACGGCCTTAGCAAACGCGTCGATCTCCTTCGACCCTGCCTCGCCCGTGAGCAAGGGCGCTTGCCCGCCAAAGATCAAACTTATCACCCGATTCGGATGTGTCGCGGAAACCCTTCCCGCAATGAACGTTCCCATCGAGTAGCCAATGAGGTGAGCCCGTTTGATCTTGAGATGATCTAGGAGTCGAATCACGTCCGCCGCCATCTCATCGCCATACTTGGTCGGATCATGTGGCTTGTCGCTCTTGCCGTGACCGCGGCAATCTAAGGCGATGACTTGAAATCCTTCTACAGGAACGAGTTTTGTGTTGCCAGCAGCATCCCGACCCCACATGCTGGAATCGCCCATCCAACCGTGAATCAGGACGACCGCCTCACCCTTGCCTTCCGTAACGTAGCGAATCTTGACCCCGTTAGAGTCGAAGGTGCTGTCAGTTGCATTCCCAAGAGAACTTGCGATAACTGGCAGTAACAACGCCGCAAGGCTCACGATCATTAGATACGCCCTACTCGAAAGATGGGTTGCTCAGGCTGTTTGATCCTCATTCAGGTAGATTCCTAGAACTTAGGGCCTAAAATGTACACGCTACTCGCCATCCTATTCACCACCGCAACTCCTAATGCGGCCTCGCTGCAGGCTAACGACCTAAAGGCAATAGACGGCGAGTGGGTGTATGTCGAAGATCGCACCCCGGGGCGAACGTTGGAGCAGATCAGTCCCCCGATGGGTTCAACGTTCACGCTAAAGGTCGAAGAAGGCGCGGTTATCCTGGTTTGGGGACATGGCGGAGGAAAGGGCAATGTGCGCGTTTCCTTGGACGGCACCCCCACTGAAATCCCCGGTACGACCCCGGGCGAAGTCGCCCGGTACAAGGGGGTATGGAAAGATGGTGCGTTTACCTATGAGGTTGTCTATGTCCGAACTCAAAGCGCAACTCCGGGCACGTTCATCAAAAGAGAGTTTCGGCCCACGAAGGAGGGCCTGATCGTCCGTTCAAACTTGGGAACAGGAAGCGAGTTGGGGCCAGTTGCTTTGTATCAGCATCCCCAAGATATCCCGATGCCAACGCCAGCCAAAGCCACGATCACCGACGTATCCTGGATTTCAGGTGCCTGGGTGGGAAGCCGCGGCACAGGCGGAGCGATTTCGTTCGAAGAACGATGGAGTCCCCCCAAGGGCGGCTCAATGCTTGCGACCTCGCGTACGGTGAACCGCGATCGATTGTCCGCGTTTGAGTTTCTGCGCATCGTCGAACGTGACGGTGGTCTGGTCTACATCGCGCAACCCAACGGTGCCGCACCAACCGAGTTCATTCTCTCGGAGCTCACCGGCAAGCGCGCCGTGTTCGACAACCCTCGCCACGACTACCCGAAGCGGATTATTTATGAACTCACTGCCGAAGGTGGCTTGACCGCCACGATTGGCTACATCAAGGGTGGCACCCCGCGCAAGTTTGAGTTCAAGAAGGAATCGTAGGCTCTAACCGCCTCCCTTTTTGCCAGCCTTCACAGGATCTGCCGGCTGAATGGGTCGCTTTACCGGGTTCTTGATCGCTCTCTCCATCATTTCGCTGATGGCCCGATCCAACTGC
Source organism: uncultured Armatimonadota bacterium (assembly GCA_937862825.1). Taxonomy (GTDB): domain Bacteria; phylum Armatimonadota; class Fimbriimonadia; order Fimbriimonadales; family Fimbriimonadaceae; genus CALMEF01. Next base: position 2,209 of record CALMEF010000007.1, on the reverse strand, counting down.
TGATCAATGCCACGGACATACTGGTTCGGATCATTGTCAACATAGATGTCGGGTACGACTCCCGGTCCCTCAACAACCCAGCCTGTGTCCTCACGGTAGTTGCCATACCTGGGGACTTGGATCCCGCCACCATCCACCAAGGGCCACATGGGCGCTGAGCCAACCAATGCGCCATAGGTGTTGGTGCCAATGAGTGGCCCAAGTTTGGCGTATCGCCAGTTGGTCGGGCCACCTTCACCATCAGAGTAACTGTTCTCATTGATGAGCATCGTCAAGTGCCCAGGAAAGGCATCGAAGTACCGCGTCCCCGGCTCAAGGGCGTTCCGTTGTGACCGGTTGAGATACGTCTTCTTGTTCAAGATGCTGACGATGATCGCGCTGATGTAACCACCCGAGTTCTCGCGGATATCGAAAATCAGCGCCTCTTTGTCAAGTTGACCCGTGTATTGGAGGGCAAAGTCTTCCATATCCGGATCCACCATCCCACCAAGGTAGATATAGCCGACCTTGCCGCCAGACTTCCGATCAACATAGTCGCGCTTCTTCTTGACACTATCCCGTTCAAGCAGGGCCCTTTCCACGGCAGCGGCGTGCGGTCGAACATAAACAGTACGCGCTCCGACAGCACTTGGAGTAGAGTTGACGCCGATCGAGACCACTTGGCCCGCGCGATCTCGGATGAGTTCGCGCCAATCAACAGATGCGGGAGCGGGGTTGCCGTTCACCGATACGATGTAGGTGCCCTCGCCAACACCCAATCCTGGTTCTAACAGGGGGGACGGGGTCAGGCGACCGTCTCCATCATAGAGCCTCGTGATCTGGTGAAAACCGCCAGCAGCCTTGGTCTCAACTCCCAAATAAGCAGGCGTACTTGGTGCCGTCGTCGAAAAAATGGGAGGCTCGGCGCGAAATGAATGGCCAGCGGTTAGTTCCGCCTGCATCCATCGAATCAGTTCGGTCAGTTCGTTTCTTGCGCGCACTTGAGGAAGGAAAGCGGCGTACCGACTTCCAATTTCGGGCCAGTTGGCACCATGCATATTGCGCACGTAGAAGTAGTCGCGACAGAGTCGCCACGCATCCCAGAAGATCTGTTCCCACTCCTTGGGTGGGTCAATCGTCAACTTGAAGCCTTGCAGGCTCACGGCACCAGCGGTTGGCGGCAGATCGCGACCCGCGACCGGGACGACTCGAGGACCAGAAAGGAGCAGGTTCTTGCCGTCGGCAGAAACGGTGAATCCGGAGGCATTGGTGAGCGTGCCACCAGCGCGGGGACTGAGGTCGTAAAACCCGAGCGTCGTGCCATTGACATAAAGCACCCGATCGCCAACAACCTCAACCTGATTGATGCTTCCACTAACGCCAGGAATCTGAATGAGTCGCGTTTCGATTCCGTCGAAGTCAATCGTAACCGGCTTGACCTCTGGTGCGACCACCGGTGCAGCAACTGGGCCTTCTTCATCATTTCGAGTCCGCAACGGTGATGCAGTGGACTTGGACAGCGGCACCAAAAAGACCTGGGCAACGGTTTGGCTATTCAGTTGACTGAACACGTTGTCCGCACTCATGGGCAGACTTCGATAGGATGCGTAAGCAATGTACTTGCCGTCGGATGAGAAGCAAGGGACATCGTCTCGGAACCGCCCAGTCGTTATCGGGCGACTCTTCTTCTCAGCAAGGTTGTAAACGTAAATCACGTTCACCAACTGGTTGGTCCATGGCTTCTCAAGGACGTAGACCAACCACTTGCCATCCGGCGAGAAGTTGTAAGTCATGGGTCCGATGTTCCGCCGAGTAGTCGCAACAAGTGTGTCCTCGCTGCCATCAGGCTTGACCATCCGCAGCCGTGACTCGCTATCACCTACGGCAAGCATGTCTGAGGTTGGTGACCATGAGAGAGTCAGGATCTGTCGACCAGCGTCCTTGGTAACTTGGACTGGGTTGGACCCCTCAGCATCCGCGACCCAGACCTGCTGCTCCTTCGTTTCATCCGAAACGTAAGCGACCTTCTTCCCGTCCGGCGACATCGTCGGGAGTTGCAGGCGAACGCCTGGCTTGGCCTTCCAAACCCGAACCTCGCCCTCCTTCACGGGAACGCTGAGAATTTGACCCCGGCTCTCAACAAATAGTCGCTTCCCAGTAGGCGATATGGAGGTACCCCCGACGAACCCAGAAGCATCAATCCGTTGCGGACGCATCCAAATCCGGACGC
>CALMEF010000006.1 GCA_937862825.1 uncultured Armatimonadota bacterium | reverse complement strand
GGGAGACGTTTGCGCGAATGCCTGGAATGGTGCTGAGTTGCTTTTGAATTCGCTTGACGACCTCCTCAGTTGTGCTCTTTCGACCCTTCCTTAAGTGAACATTCGCAGAACCTTCAAAGGACGTCGGATTTCCAACTTGGCCTCGAAACCCAAGGTTGGCACCAGCCGCCATGAACACGGTTTCCGTATCCGGATCGTCCAAGAGAATCCGTTCAACCTGGTCCATCTTCTCGGTGGTTGTGCTGAGGGCCGTACCGACTGGCAACTTGACACGCACTTGAAGGTCGCCCGAATCCGTTTGTGGAAGCGACTCAGTTCCCACCATAGACCAAAGCGGGAATACCGCCAAGGTCACGACTCCCACCCCGACGAGCACGGCACGTCGATGTTTCAAAGCCCACTCAAGCGTTCGGCGGTAGGACGCGTCCATTCTCTGGAACATGATGGTCATGCGATCAAACAAACGGGTCATGAAGGTCGCCTTCTTGCCGTGTTGCTCACGCATTCCCGGGTGTTCGAGTTCCTCAACTTCATCAGACTTGATGATCCGAGAGGCTAGCATCGGAACGACGGTTGCCGCGTCAAGTAGCGAGACCGCCAGCGCGAAGATGACAACGAGCGCCAACTGAGTAAAGATCTGTCCCGACTGCCCCTTAATCAGAAAGAGGGGAAGGAACACCACCATAACCGTCGTCGTTGAGGCGACAACTGCCTCTTACCGCCGCATCAACAGGGGTGCGTTTATCTCGTTCGATGTGACGGAAAATGTTCTCCAACACGACGATCGCATCATCAACAATGAGACCAGTTGCAAGAGCCAATGCGCTGAGCGAGATCGTATTGAGCGTGAATCCGCAGAAATACATCAACGCGAAGGTGCTCGTGATCGAGATGGGGATGCTCAAGGCCACAACCAATGTCGATCGAATGTTTCGGAGAAAGAACAAGATCGCAAGAATGGCGAGCGTTCCACCGATGATCGCGTGCTCCTGAAGAAGCGTGATGGAGTCCTGCACAAAGCCGGACTGATCATAAGAGACTCCAAACTTCAGTTCTGGAAACTGTTGCTTGACCAGCGCCAACTTCTCATTGACGTTCTTCACCGTGTCCACGGTATTGGCATCGCTCTGCTTGCTGATCGTTAGACCGACGGCTGGTTCACCATTGAACCGCGTGAAGATTCTCTGCTCCTGACTCCCATCCTTTACTTCAGCTACATCGCGAAGCAGGATCTGCTTTCCGTTGGTGGACCCCAACGGCATGAGTTCAGCGTCCTTCACCGACTCAAAGAACCCGACCGAGCGGATGGTGTATTCCGTTTGTCCTTCTTTTGCAATGCCAGCGGGTTGACTGAGGTTTTCAGCCTGGAGTCGCCGAACGACATCGGGCAGGGTCAACCCAACGGCCTGGAGCCTAGCCGGGTCTACGCTAACCACGATGGCGCGCTCTTGGCCACCTGAAAGGCTGACCTGAGCAACGCCGCCTGCCGACTCGAGCATCGGAGCAACCTCGTTGCGAAGCAAGGTTCGCAACCGAACCGGATCGTCGATTCCGGAAGCACCCAAAATCAGGATTGGGAAGGTGTTTGGATCGAACTTGAAAACCGTTGGGCTTTGGAGCGTGGGGTCGGTCGGAAACTCGCGCCTGGCCCGCTGAACATACTGCAGAACATCAGCCGCAGCCTTGTCAACGTCAACTCCGTAGTTGAGCGTGATCCGAACCGATGACCGCCCAAGCTCCGAAGTTGAGTTCACGGAGTAAAGGCCTGGAACCGTGGACACTGCCTGTTCGATGGGTCGGGTGACCTGTGTCTCCATTTCCTCTGGTGAGGTGTTGGGCCACTCTGTGTTAACCGCGATGACGCCGAGTTCAACCTTGGGAAGCAGGTCTATCGACAGTCGCATGAAGCAGATCACACCGAGCAACACGAGCGCAGCAATGCGCATCGTCACGGCTACGGGACGCGTGACCGACCATTTGGCAATATTCACTTCTTGCCTCTTTCTGCCGCAACTTTGACCTTCTGGCCTTCCTTGACTGGCTGGTAGGAGAGCACAACGACGCGGTCGCCGGGCTTGAGGCCATTGACGATCTCGATTCCTCCGCGATCCGACGCTCCGGTGGTTACCGCTCGTTCAACGACCTCGTCTTGATCTGTGACCAACATGACCGTCGATCCGCTGGAAGTTCGCTTTATCGCTTCGATAGGAACGACGGTTGCGCCAGGGGTCTTTCCGACAACAATGCTCACCTTCGCGAACATTCCCGGTCGGAGGTCGCCCGTCGAGTTGTCCAGTCGGATTCTCACCTCTACTTGACGAGATTGTGGATCGGCCGCCCGATTGACTTTGTCAACTTTCCCCTGAAAGATCCGATTCGGGAAGGCGTCCAACCGCACCTGAGCATCTTTGCCGACCGAAACCTGGGATGCCGATTCAACCGGAACAGATGCCACGACGTACAACCACTCAATGGATTCGACGACCACCAATGCTTGGCCGGGGGTTGCTAACGAACCGGGATCGATCGTCCGCTCCGTTACAGTGCCTGCAATCGGAGAACGTAGTTCCGTATCGGCGCGCCGCACTGCCGCCTGGCTCAGTTCAGCGTCCGCGGAGGCAACACTGGCTTCGAGTGCGCGCAAGTTCTGGCGATACGCCGGGGTCCGCGATCGGTTGGCTTTAGCCTGCGCAAGCGCGGCTTCGGCCTGGCTGACCGCAGCCTGAGCCAACTTCTGATCGGTGAGGACGGTTTGCCTGGTGATGGACACGCGCTTCTCGGCAGCCAACTTGCGAGCCCTGGCCGCCGTGATCGCGGACTCTGCCGAGGCTCGCTGACCTTTCTTGACATCAACGTTTGCCCTTCGAGTCTCAACGAGGAGGGCAAGATTCTCGACTTCTTGGTCGGCGATGTAGCCTTTGGCCGCCAACTCAACCGCCCGGCGATGTCTTGCAAGCGCGTTGGCGAAGTCGGCCTCAGCGGCAACGACTTCGGCATTGGCGTTCACCTTTTGGGCCTCCGCAGAGGCGAGTTGCGCGTTGGCTGCGTCCACTTCGGACTCGGCAGTCGCCACCTCCGCATCTTTGTTGCGCTCAACCTTTTCCAAATCAGCCTTGGCTCGGGTTAAGGCGGCCTGCTCTTGACGAATCTGGACCTCGACTTCGGTTTCCGTCGCCGCCAACCGTGATTGGGCTTCGGCTAGTCTTGCCCTCGATTCAGAAACGCTGGCCCTTTGTTGCATGACCTGGGCATTGGCCTCTTGCGGATCTATCCGAACCAGGACCTGCCCCTTCGAGACCTGATCGCCTTCTCTGACTTCAATGAAGTCAACGCGTCCAGCAGTCCTGTGAGAAAGTCGCGCACGAAACGGCGACTCAAACGTGCCAACCGTTTCCACTGTGGCAAGGAGTGGTCGGGTCTCGACCCTCGCAACCTCAACCGTTGCCGCGCCACCCCGCCTCGCCCCTTGTTCCTGCTTCAACTCCTCGGCAGCGGCGGCTTCGGCCCTCCACCGCCAACCCACGAGACCGAGCAGAGCAACACCCGCAACACCAGCACCGACCCAACCTTTCATCGTTAGAAACTTTATACGCATAAAGTATCTCTGATGTCGTCGCTAAGTCGTGTTTCCACATAGGGCTACAACTTCTGCCGGTTACTGTTCAATCCTGAGTCTATTGGGGGCATGGTAGTGGTAGCATGCCGTGAACACGAGGCCACGACTCAATGGGTGGACAACGCCTTCGCTATCCCAAAGGTGTTTGCGCAGGTAGTCGGACGAGCTGGGCGGTAAGTCGATCACCCCACCGCATCCGGCTGGGAAGTAAGCCCTGGTTGGCGACAAAAGCCTCCCGCAGGGAAGCTATGGTGTTCCAAAGTCCGAACATCGCAAGGGCAAGCCAAACCACCACGCTCTTGAGAATCACTCGCCACCAAATTGATCTGGACACGTCAAAGCCAGTCTGCACGAGTTGGTAGATGGTGAAGGCGAGCGATGTTACAATGACTAGGAACGTGAGGAGCCCTGCGATCAAATGTTCTACGAGTACTCGACCGGCATGGTAGCCAACGAAGGGTCGTCCGCAAGCAACCACAAGCGCGATAATAGGAGCCAGATACGGTGCGGGAATTGATGCCAGGTGTACCAATGCTCCAAGTCGGCGGTCAGTCCAGGACGTTCCCACGTTGAAGTCTTGCATTCCTGGTGACGCTGAGGTTTCATGGTCTTCCTCTTTGAGCCCCTCCAACCTTTTACTAACCTTCTCGTAGGTCTTTAGGCCTAGGAGCCTTGTATCAATAAGCGCGTTGTCATATAATGACGATTGACAACCCCGATAGCGGGGTTCGGAGGTAACAAGTAAATGGCAGGTGAAGGCGGGAAGCGTCCATATTG
>CALMEF010000005.1 GCA_937862825.1 uncultured Armatimonadota bacterium | reverse complement strand
TGGCGATTGCTGGCCCAAGTTTGTTTGCCTTCGTTTTTGGGTCGAAATGGACTGAAGCCGGGGTGTACATCCAACTCATTGCCGCAACTCAGTGGGTTCAATTCGTCTCTGGGCCCCTGTTTCCCGTCTTGAACATTGTGGAGAAGCAACGACTTGCGCTCTTCGCCGACTTCATCGGTTTTGCAAGCATCGTAGGAGCCATTGCAGGTTCTGCGCTTGCGGGCTGGAGCGCGCGGATTGCGGTTACGATGTTTGGGTTGGGCTCAATTTTGATGTACGGCCTGCTCTTCATATTTGCTCGTCGAGCGGTGGTGGTGGCTTGTCGATGAGCCTGGTCCGATTCCTGACCCTTGTGGTTGCTGCAGTCTATTCGCTTCTCCTGCTAGATACTTACTCTTCGTTCGGTCCGGTGGCTTACGGAACCATGTTTCGTAACAATCAGCTTCCCTTTGAGTTCGCTGCCCTGACGGTGATCCTGGCCGTATTCCCGACGCTTTGGCTTCCGATTCGAGTCACGCGGCCGTCCCAAGTGTGCGTCTGGTTCCTCTATCTACTGGCTTATGTACCGAGCATGCTCCTGCCCATGCGGAGTCTGGACACGCCGCCCAGTCAAACACTGCCGTTAATCATCGTCTTCTGCCTTGGCTTTGCGGCTCTCTCGTTTCCGTATCGGCTTGCCCTTCCTGCGCTACGTCAGATTAAGGTTCAACCGATCACGTTTTACGGAACTTGCCTGGCCGCCTCGTTGGGACTCATCGTCATTATCATTGCGGTGAACGGACTTCGGGTTGACCTCAGTCTTGCATCGGCGTACACCAGACGGGCGGAATACAAGGCTGCGGCCGGCGGTGGCAGTGTTCTCTCGTACGCCTCTAGCATTCTCGCCAATAGCCTTGTGCCTGTTCTCTTTGCACTGGCCTTTGAGCGCCGCAAGTGGTGGATGGCTATCCTCGGAGCCGTATCGGTGGTCATCTTGTTTTCCATGGGTGGCCAGAAGAGCGTGTTCTTCACGCCAATCCTCATTGCGGCTCTGTATCTGATCCTTAAGGGTAACCGCAGGCACTTTGGTTTGTGGCTCTGTGCCGGTGCGACGGCGATTGTCGCTATCGCGATGGTTGAGCGACAGATTTTCGACACACCGTTTTTGTCGCTGGCCTTCGTGCACCGCTTGGTTTTCACGCCCGGGATCCTCACCGGGCAGTTCTGGGACTTCTTTAGCAACCATCCCCACATCTATTTGTCTGATTCGATTCTCGGGTTTTTGCTTCACTCGCCATACGACCAGAGCGCGGGACTCATTATCGGGGAACTCTATGCCCGCGACCCCGGCAGGAACGCGACAACAAACGTGTTTGCTCAAGGTTATGCGCACTTCGGCTATTTAGGGATGGTGCTTGCTGGCCTTGCCCTTGGCTCGTTGCTCTACCTTTTCGACGCGGCAACTACCCGGCGAAACTTCCTCCCATGCGCCCTTGTGATGGGCTTGCTTGGAATTTTCTGGTCAAACGTTGCTTTACACACTTCGATGCTCTCGAACGGCATCATCGTCACGTTGCTCTTGCTTTACTTGCTTCCGTCAGCCAGAAAAATTCGGCCAGAAACGAATTTTGTTGGTTGACAAATTTCTTTTTGGCGGGATGTTTAGTGAGATGTCAAGAAACCAACGACCTAGACTTTGCTCGTCTTCCACTTCCCTTGCCGGAAGGCCAGGATAGCCATCACGCCCTGAGCCGCTTGGCTAAGGCTCATCGCAAACCAGGCACCCGTTGAACCCCAACCGAGGCCGTTGGCACAGAGGAAGGTGAGCGGAACTCGCAGCACCCAGAGCGAGATGATCGTGATCCAAAGTGGGCGAACAGTGTCGCCAGCGCCTTGCATGGCACCAATCGTAACCATGGAGTACGCAAACATGATCTCGGTGATGCATAGCCAACGGATCAACGCGGTTGACTCGGCAATGATGTCCGGCTTGCCTTCGATCATCATGCCCGATATCCAAGGTGCGAGAAAGAAGATGGGAACGACCAGGGCCATGGTAACGATCGCAGCTTGGTGTCCTGCAGCCCACGCAAGACGCTCGGCTCGTTCCGGTTTCTTCATACCCAGGCTCTGGCCAACCAGCGCCGAAGCGGCCATTGACAGGCCAAAAGCGGGCATAAACATGATGGATTCGAGCGCAAATCCCACTCTCATTCCGGCGATGGCATCCGACCCCTTTGGAACCATCTTGAGGGCGATGGTGAAGACGGCAAGGGAGGCGACGCGTAGGACAGCCATTCCCGCCGCGGGGAGTGCGATCCTCATGATTCGCTTAACCCACTCGGATTCGACCAGTCCGAGCCGCCAAGCCGCCCCAAGCGGCGTCTTGCCTGAATAGGCCAGGTAGGCCAATGCTGAAAGCCAGGCACTCACTGACAGGGCCGTTGCCGCGCCCTCAAGGCCAAGGTTAGCCCCGGGGATAGTCACGCCAAACGACGTATTCCGGGGCGGGAATATGAGGACGAAGTTCATGGCAATGTGGAGCAGAATCTGTATTCCAGAAATGACCATGGGACTCTTCGTGTCGCCAATGCCGCGCAGTGCGCCTGCGAGAGTTTGAATCAGGAAGACTGCGGGTAATCCAGCGGCATAGACCTTGAGGAAGCGACTCATCAACCCAATGGCTTCGGGGTTGTCGCTTGGAAGGAGCAGTCGAGCGGAGGGCTCGGCCACGAACATCGAGACGATTGCGAGTAGGACGCCGAACAGCAGTGAGAGGCTTAGCGTTTTTCGGCACGCCATTCGAAACTCTTCGGGGTTGCCTGCACCGTATGCACGGCTCACGAGGGCGGTGCTGGCGGTTCCCAGCGCCATCGCCAACGAGAACATGAGGAACATGACGCTCATTGAGCCGCTTTGAGCCGTTAGCGCTGCGGCAGGAAGGTGGCCAATGAACGTGGAATCGAGCAGGTTGTTGATCACTTGCATCGAGTTGAGGGCAACTGCTGGCCAAGCCAGTGCCCATACGATGCGTGTAGAGTTTTCGGGTTGCGATGCTTCCTGGTCGTTTTCGATAGGTAAGACTCTACCGGAAACGTGCAACAATTAGACTATGCTACGCCTCGCGCTTAGTTCGTTGTTGGTTGCAACACTCATGGGTTGCTCTTCCAGCGCTCCAGAACTTGGTGCAACTGCTCCGGATGTTCTACTGGAGCCACTAAAGACGCCAGGTAAGACCATCAAACTCAACGACTCGAACCAAGTTCGTGTGCTGGACTTTTGGGCAACGTGGTGCGGACCTTGCCGGCAGACGATGCCTTTCGTGCAAAGGCTCCATGATTCCTACGGGCAGAAAGGGGTCCAGATTATGGGGATCACGCAAGAACCTCGGAACGTCGTTGATGCTTTTGAGCGCTCGTCGGGATACGACTATCCGATTTATCTTGACCCGTTTGGAGGTGCCAACCGGGCCTTCAAGATTCACGCGATCCCGGTCATGATGGTGATTGACAAAAACGATCAGATCGTGTTCATTGGCTCGCCGTTCGAAGCGGGTTCCGTCACGAATGCGATTGATCAGGCTTTGAAGCAATAGGTCGGATTACTTCGAAAGCCACAATGCCTGCGGCGACCGTCACGTTGAGCGACCTACCTTTGCCGCGCATCGGGATGTAGACCGTGTGCGTTGCCAGTTTTGACAAGGCTTGGTATATGCCCGCGCCCTCGTTGCCAAGAACCAAGCATGTTTGGGCTGGATAGTCAAAGTCTCTGTAGGGGATTGCGTTGTCGGAAATCTCTACTGCGACGAGCGTCCAACCTTCGGCGATGAGAGTCTCAGCCGCTTCTGTGTGCTTCTCGAAGGTACGGAACGGGATACGTCTATGCTGACCAAGACTCGTTACGCCAATCATCGGATTCGGAGGGATTGGCGTTCGGCCAGTCATGATCAGTTCCTCGGCCCCGCATCCGTCGGCGATACGGAACATTCCACCGACATTGTAGGCATCCTCCCAGTCTTGAAGGAGAAAACAAAGTCGAATGCCACTCGGCTCGGTCTCCCGATGCTTTTTTTTGACTTTGGCCTTTTTTCTAAGGGTGGACACGAGTTAGTCTTCGACTTCGATTCCAGGATCCCAGCCCTGATCCGAGGCCAGCATAAGCGGCTTCACGTGCATGTCGCGATCAACTCGTATCTGACATGAGAGCCGGAACTGCCCCAGGGCTCCGTCTTCTTCCAGTGAGTCGTGTTCTTTCGAACCCATAGGCGGCTCTTCTGACAGGAACTCGCAACGGCGCGTCGTGCAGCGTGCCTGCCCTCCACATCGGTGACTGATGTCGATTCCGGCGTCTTCGATCGCCTTTACCAACTTCTTCCCTTCGGGGACTTCAATCGTCTTGTGGCCCTCAACGACAACCTTGAACATGGTTCGAGAGGATACCAGGCAGACGCCCGACAGTTTTACAGCTCACACTGCTGGACGTCAGGCGGCGAACTCGTCGAAAACAGGAAGGTACATGCGCCATTCCTCCTTCGATTGGGCTCTCAGATACGATGGCAGCGACAGGTACGGGATAAAGTGCGGTCTCTTCGGACGGCGAGCAAGTTTCATGCCGGCTTGTGCTGGGGTCTTGTCCCCCTTCTTCAGGTTACAGCGACGACAACAGGCGACCAGGTTATCCCAGGTTTGAGGACCGCCAGCCCAACGTGGCACGACGTGGTCGATGGTCAGTTCTCTACCCTTGCTGCCACAGTATTGGCAGGTGAATGAGTCTCTGGCGAGCACCGAATGACGCGAGAGTCGAAGTTCAGGCATCGGGCGACGCACTTGGTAGCGCATTTTCAAGACCGACGGAGCGGTTACTCCACCGCGTGCCGTTTGAATGGGGTGGTCTCGATGATGAATCACCTCTGCTTTGCCCAACACGACCAACGACATTGCCCTTCGAATGTTGCACACATTCAGGGGTTCATAGTTGCTGTTTAAGAGCAATACCTCGTGTCCGATACTCATTCCTTCTCCTTCGTTCCTTAGATGGGCCGGACTAACAAGAATGGGCTCGCATGCATGCGCATGCGAGCCCATTGGAGGCCCACTCTGCGCGGCGTATGATGGTGTCCCGCCACATCGGCGGACGGTTCAGATAATTTGATACATGCAAGGTTCTAATCACCAGCCTTAAAACATCTGACGTCCGACCCAGCCCGAAGGATGCGCGCGAGCGCCACTTCATTGTATGTTAACTTCGCTCCAAACGCAAGAAATCCGCGTGGCGAGCACACTCGGTGCTCGCCGCCGCGGAAGATGTTGTGCCGCGAATTTACGCGGCCCGGCGAATCTCTTGGGCTGGCGCCTGCCAGATCACCGCAGAGGCTTCGAGCACGAATTCTTCGCGCCCTTCGAGAACGAACTGGAGCCGCTCTGACGTTTGGCTCAACATGTCGGTTTCGTCACGAGCGATCGTGACTACCTTAGTTGCTCCATTGGTCAACAGCAGGTCCTTGCAACCTGAAAATGCTTCCCCGCTTGCGCGGTCAAAGTCTTTTGCCTTCGATGCATCCAGCACCACAAGTGGTGCCCGATCACTCATCGATTCGATTACGTCGAGGAGTTCTTCCGCGAAGACTTCCATTTCGTCTGCGGTAACTTTGCCCCCGAGGCTCGCTTCGATTTTTGCCTCTTCTTCATCCCAACTGATTAAGTACATTAGCGCTTCTTCGCCTCGGCAACGCCGAAACGCATAGACCTCCTTACGTGAGAGTTCATTCCGCTCTATCGGAAGGATTCACCTAGCAATGTTCGAAGGGGCAACGAAGTCTGGCAATTGCTTCGGCTGGCAACTCTTAGAGCCAGCCTTTTTTCCGGAATAGCCAGAGTTCCAGGGAGCACAACCCCACCATAACACCTAGCGAAAATGGGTACCCACCGAGCCAATCCAGTTCTGGCATGTGCTTGAAGTTCATTCCGTAGACGCCCGCCACGAAGGCACAGGTCATCAGAAGCGTGGAGATGATCGTCATTTTCTTCATCACCACGTTGAGGTTGTTCGACGTGATGCTCAGGTGTGCATCCAACACGCCTGAGAGGATGTCCCTCGTGATGTCTATGGATTCCGCAAGCCGAATCGTATGATCATACAGATCCTGAAAATAGGGTTTGACGTTCTGGGGCACCATAGAGACGTCCCTACGTAAAAGGCCGTTGATCACATCCCGCATAGGCGATATTCGACGACGAGCCTCAAGTAGCCTGCGCTTTAGTGCCAAGGCCTCCTTGATCACGGCGCCACTCCCAATGTACAGGCTGTCTTCCAAGTCCTCGACGACCTCTTCCAGCCGATCAATGAGCGGAAAGTATTCGTCAACCGTCGCATCCAAGAGCGTGTGAAGAAGGTCTCCTGAGTCCGTTCCGTACTTCTTAGGAGCCTTCATCCATTTTGCGAACCACTTATCGATAAGGCCGCAAGGTTCTGTGGAAACCGTAACCAACAGGCCCGGTCGCAAAAAGTAGGCGCATTCAACGTACGCTTCCCCATCGTCCGTGGCCTGGACCGCTGGCATGACCAGAAACAAGTGGTCAGGAGACTCCTGGACCGCTGGCCTTTCGAGAGGACTGAGCGCGTCTTCCACCTCGAGTTCTGAGAACCCCAAGTGGTTTCTCAAGATGTCGTAGCCTCGTTCCGTATCGAAAACGGTTACATGTCCCCAGATTAAGCCAAGGTCGCGTCTACATTCGGTGATGAACTCGCCCAGCGTCAATTCGACGGGAAGGGTGTCCCCGCCTTCCCAACGCGCTGCCTTTAGTCCAATTCCGGGTTCCACCTTCCCATTGGACGAACTAGAGCCGCGATCTGCTCCTTGCGGATGAACTAGACTCTTTGTCAATGCACCCTGACTTCTTGCCCACGGGACAACCCACAGTCGGACATCGGCGCTCGTTTGGGGAAGTTCCGATGGAAGAACGTTTGCGAGTCGGCGTGGTTGGACTTCATGAGGGGGCAACCATGCTATTGGCACTCCGCTCATCTGGACTGTGCCGCGCGATTGCAGGCTGCGATCCTGATGAATCGAAGAGGCAGCACGCCAGAGAGATCAATGAGGAACTCAGGCTCTTTTCTGCGCTTGACGAGATGCTTGATGGCGCGGATCTTGACTTGGTCTGCATTTACACCCCTGATTCATTGCATGCCGCCCAGATTGAACAGTGCATGAGGGCCGGGATGCACGTGCTTTGCACCAAACCGCTCATCAATGATCCACACCAAGCGGCCAGGCTTCTTGCAGTGGCCTCGGAAACGGGCAAGCGCCTCCAGGTTGGACAGAGCACCAGGTTCTACGAGCCGTTTCAACGACAGCGCGAGCACTATTTGTCGGGAAAACTGGGTGACGCTGAGGTGATTGATGCTCATTACAATCATCGAATGGACTGGTATTACACGAAAAGTCCGTGGACCATCTCGGAAACTCACTGGGCTTACCTCGGCTTGAGTCATCCGATTGACTATGTCCGCTGGTACTTGGGACGCATCCGAGAAGTTCACGCTTACGGAACGGTGAGCGAGTTAGGTAAGGCGTACAACATGCCTACGCCGGATGCCATCGTGGTGAACCTGATCTCGGAGACGGGAAAGATTGCAAGAGTCCTCGGCAACTACGGGTTCCATGAACTCCCGAAGGCACGCGCGTTGATTGAGGGATTTCTCATGGGCTCGAAGGGATCTTCGTTGGCTCGATACCCGGATTTAAGATTCACCTATCACGATGAGACCGGGGTCGAAGTTGAAGAGGACTACCATCACTCGATGGCCGGCTACTACTATCGCCATGAGTTGAAGGGCATGCACTACGGCGAGTTCTGTAACTGCATTGACTCCTTCGCAGCATCGATCCGCTCTGGAGAGCCAAACAGCCCGGACTTAGTCGAAGGAATCGACACCGTTCTGACCATGAGGGCTGTGGTTGAATCGCTGGAAACCGGAAAGCCAACGCTCGTCCAAACGATTGGATGAAAATCCAGTTCTTCGGACTCCTTCATAATTGAGTTTAATGTCCGAAAACGGAACCGTCAAACTGGTCACACTTGGTTGCGCCAAGAACGAAGTGGACAGCGAAGAGATTGCTGGGGTCTTGCGAAAGGCAGGACATCGGGTTGACGGCTCCGTAAAGAAGCACGACGTCACGATCATCAACACCTGCGGGTTCTTGGAAGCCTCCAAGGAGGAGTCGATTCGGGCGATCAAAGATGCTCTGCGTGATCGTAAGTCAGGCAAGACCGGGAAGGTAGTTGTCGCTGGTTGCCTGGTCCAACGACTTGGCAAGGACCTTGAGCGGTTGGTGCCGGGCGCCGATGCCTACGTCGGTGTCGGTCAGATGGGGCGCTTTGATGAAGTTCTTTCCAACCTTCGCCCCAAGGCCACACTCTTTGAAGTCGCAGCACCGCACCATCGCTGGGCAGAGGTCCCCACGCGCGCAAGAACGGGCAAGCCTTGGTCGGCCTATCTTAAGGTCTCCGAGGGCTGTGACCACCAATGTACGTTTTGCACGATTCCTTCCTTTCGCGGCAAGCACGTGTCGAAGCCTCTTGAGCGGGTGCTGGAAGAGGCTCGTTTTTTGGCTTCCACGGGCTGCAAGGAAATCAACCTAATCGCGCAAGACGTGACTCAGTACGGCTATGACCTGTACCGGGCATTTACTTTGCCAAAACTGTTGCGCGAACTCAACGACGTGGATGGCATCGAGTGGATTCGAATTCTCTACTTCTATCCGAATCGGCTAACCGATGAAGTTATTGAGGCTATGGCGACGCTTCCAAAAGTGGCCAAATATATCGATATTCCGCTTCAGCATGCCCATCCAGACACGCTACGACGCATGAAACGACCGTGGGAAGGAGAGCGCTACCTCAAGGTGTTCGAGAAGGTGCGGGAAGCCATTCCCGATGTCGCGATTCGAAGCACATTCATTGTGGGATTTCCAGGTGAAACCCAAGAGGAGTTCGACTATCTCATTGATTTCGTCAAGGAGGCGAAGATGGACCGCGTCGGGGCGTTCATGTTCAGCCGTGAGCCTGGAACTCCTGCAGAGGCACTTGAAGGCCAGATTTCTTCCAAAGTCAAGCGTGAGCGCTATGATCGGTTGATGCGCACGCAACAGGGACTTTCGCTCGATGTGAATCGCAACTGGCTAGGAAGGTCGCTTACCGTGCTCGTTGAGGAGGAACGTGATGGGTGGCTGGTGGGCAGATCACATCGAGATGCTCCAGAGATCGACGGGCTCGTTTACTTCAAGGGGACAGCCATGTCTGGTGAGTTTGCCCAGGTCGAGATTACTGAGGCGGATACCTACGACCTTTTCGGAGCGCAGCATGGGTTCAGTGAATTGATTAAGGGAGCAAAGCCAGCTGGCTCCGCTCCCCGAAAGCCGCTTTAGTTGCGGAAAGTCGCTGTTCGAGTGTTAACAGGCGTCGTGTCGACAAAGACGTCTGAGGGGACGAGGAGGTAAATGTTGTCACCCACCTCTTCCATCGTGCCATCTTGCGAAAACACCACACCGCTCAAAAAGTCGACGATCTTCTGGCGCAAGCCGGGTTCAGTACCTACCAAGTTGACCACCTGGAGTTCACCCCGTTTCAAGCCTTGTGCGGCCGCGTAGGCCTCTTCGAAGTGCATGATCTGCCGTCGCAGGCTGACTTGGCTCTTGTAGACCATTCTGGGCTGATAATCTCGCGTTGAGGAACTCATCACTTCACCCTCTTCTTCATCGCGGGTGAACATACCAAAGAGACGAGCAATGGGTCCGGGACGACCGGATTCAAGTTCTAGTTCTTCCATGTTTTTACCTTGCTGCCAATCCGTTGACAGCGGTTGCTCGATTCCACCACGTCATCGCGCGTACGTTAGGACGACGCGGAATGGCGAAAAGGTGTATCGACTTCCCTATATCGTACGCCGACTCCGGTGAAATTGCAAGGGTTCCCGTCATACTTTTGGTTAGTGAGTGAGATTGAGGGCGTGGTTGTTCGGCCGCTGAAGCGTTTTTCAGACAACAGAGGATGGCTTTCGGAGTTGTATCGCGAGGATGAGTTGCCGGAAGGATTTGAGCCTGCAATGGCCTATCTGAGCGTCACTCACCCAGGAGTTGCGCGGGGCCCACATGAACATCGAGACCAAACCGACGGCTTTGCATTTCTCGACGGATCCTATCGCCTCTACCTTTGGGAGAACCGAGAGCACCGGCCAGAACGGGCGGAGGTGCTTGAAGTTGGGCGGGACAACCCCGTAGTCGTTTTTGTGCCACCTGGGGTCGTTCACGCCTACCGCAACGTGGGTGAGTCAGATGCATTCGTTCTAAACTTCCCAAATCGGCTCTATGCAGGTTGGGGACGGTCTGAGCCCGTTGACGAGATTCGGCATGAGGACGATGGGGATTCCCGATTCGTCATGGCGTAGAGGGTGCTTGCGTGATTGGGACTACAATGGGCCATGTCTAGGAGGCGGATGTGGTTGGTTGCGTTGCTTGCGGCGGTTACAACTGCATGCTTTGCGACCTTCTTCAGTCAGTACACCCACTTGGGGTCTCTTATCCGCTCATGGACGAGTTTTCTTGCCCCGATTGAGACCACATCTGAAGTTGTGATCATCGTAGAAGGTCACGGGGGTGATCGAGTTCGGCCCACTCGCGAAATCTATGCAAAGTTGCTTTCCCACTTGGAGGCCACCGGTGCAGGGGCAGTTGCGTTTGATGTTTACTTTGAGCCAGTCGATCGTCCAAGCGAAACCCTCATCAAGGAGACCCGACACCTTGAGAGCGCCCTTCAAAAGGCGAAGATTCCGGTCGGCTTGATCTTCGCTCACGAGCCAAGCGAATTGGCTGAAGTGGGCGGGCTGGTTACGGGTCCTTTGTATGATCCTGGACTGTTTGAAAACGTGGACTACCCAGCGTCCGTTGTTCCTCTTGCTGGAGTTGGGGTGACGTTAGAGGGAGGTCCAGTCGGAGCGCTTGCGGTTGGGGTTCAAGACCCGGATCGGGGATTTGTGCCCGGCCTTGCTGTGTGGGCTTTCTCCCAGATTTCGGGAAAGCCAGCTTGGACGTCAGTGAAAGAGGGGCACCTCGACTTGAAAAGTGAACGCATTGCTGTTTTCGAAGGAGAAGTGCCGCTTTACTTTCCTGTTGAGTCCAGGCTCAAGGTCATGGGGATCGGCGAGGCCTTGGAAGCAAAGGGGTCGTTCAAGGACAAGATCGTCATCGTCGGCACCGCAAGTGACCTGCACCAAACGGCTTTGGGCGAACTTCCTGGTGCGGTTGTGAACGGCTTCGGCGTTAACTGGCTGGTGCAGCAGCAGGATAAAGGAGCCTTCATAATCCTTGGGCCGTTCTGGGCAGTGGCCTTTGCCAGTATCTTGGCTGTTGGAGCAGCATTTGCGTGCCTCACATTTCGATATCCGGGCAACCTAACAATTTGTGCTCTGCACTTTGCACTGCCCTTTGTAAGCCCTTCACTCCTGGCGTCCTTTCGAGTCGTGGGGATCGATTGGTTGGCGCCGCTGTTGGCGATGACCCTGACGGTGATGATCACCCTTGGGCTTAGATCGCGGTCTTCTTTGCCGCCCAGCCGAGAGGGCACCTTCTCCGCCACTTGCCTGTTTCTTGACTTGAAGGGATCTCTCTCCATTGGGGAAAGACTTGGATCGCATGACTCAGCAGAAGTCAAACGACGCGTCCTCAATGCACTTGGTGCCATTGTTCGGCAACATCACGGAGTGGTTGAGACCTCACTCGGCGACGGTTTGTACTGCGTGTTTACATCAAATTCTCCTGTCAAGGCATGCGAAGATGCCTTGGCTGCGGCAATTGAATCTGTCCGACTCGACGAGCGACTGATTCAGCAGACAAAGGAGGACTTTGGGGTCGCACCAGAGGTGCGCGCTACGATCGAATCAGGACGGCTCACTTCTAGCACGCTGCAACTTGGAGCGGAAAGACCCTCGACAAGCGGTCGTCCTGCCGACTTCGCCAGCAGGCTTCAGCCAATTGCCAAGCAACTGGGCAAAAACCTGTTAATGGGCCCAGAGTCCTACGCGCTTCTCAGCACCGTAGCAGAATGGGACACTCGATTAAGTAAGATTGCAGATGTACCGATCGAGGGATCGGCTGAGAAGGTTAGCGTGTACTCGCTAACTCAGGAGGGATAGATGATTGTAGGCATCCTGGCGGCAGTTACGCTGGGCCAACAAATGGGCAAGCCCGTCACCGGTCTGAGGTTGGTCTCGGTACCGAAAGGTGTAACCCGAGTCAACGAGGTGATTGTTTCCCCCGGTTCGCTACCAAAAGACTTGCATACGGGGGACTTGGTTCACTCAACTGGATCGTGTTTGATGGAACGAACCTCGCCCGCAGGCAAGACATCAGTTGCGCTCAGTGGCTCCGCAAAGATTGGCAGTGAAGTTGAACGGATCTCTGACATCTCCACTTGGACCATGGAGTTGCGCAAAGGAACACTGGGTGTGCAGGAACCTTTCGCCCAGTTGGGTTTGTACGATCTCAGACTTGGCTTGCAACCCTTTAAGGGCCTAACGCCAATCGATACGATCAAGGCTCTTAAGCCACTCACCATCCACGCCGGTGGCGCATCCTTTCGTAGCGTCGCCGGGATATATGGGGCCCTGAGGGATGATCGAAGTCTGCAAGTTGGGCATCTCATCGGAATTGGTCAAGCCTTTCGTGGCTCTCAGAACCTTGGGGTTGATGCCAGGCGTGAAGTCGTGATACCGACCTCTGGTTCGGGTTTCGTCAACCGGATTTCCGCGGCGAGGTTCCATGTCATGAGCAGCATTATTGACTCGCTGCAAGACGCTGGAATCGCCGTACGGATCACCGCCCCTCCCCCCACCCCAATTTTTCGGTTGAATAGCCTCGCAGCGACTGCAAAGTGCACAGCGCGAACTGGCACGTACTCACGCGACGTCATTCCCTACTTCGCCTTCTCGCCAGCGGATGTTGCCACTCACTCCGGCACAGGAGATATGGAACACCTGGGAATCGACTTCGAGAAGTCTGCCTTCGTGATGGAGAATTCCTTCTCGATCACGTACGCTGGTTGGGGACTAGAGAAGGTTTTTGATGAGTTTGGGTTCCAGATTGATCGTTCATTTTTCATGGTCGAATCTGACGATGATGTCGGGACGTTCAGGGTACGAGAACCTGCAGGTGGTGTTGGCACCGTCCGACGCCCATTTCTCTTCAAGAGAAAGAAGAA
This sequence comes from uncultured Armatimonadota bacterium, assembly GCA_937862825.1. Taxonomy (GTDB): domain Bacteria; phylum Armatimonadota; class Fimbriimonadia; order Fimbriimonadales; family Fimbriimonadaceae; genus CALMEF01. The sequence goes on along the minus strand of CALMEF010000005.1, from coordinate 1,145 downwards.
GTACTCTCGGGTTTACGGAATCGGAACGGAGTTCGAAATCACCCTTCGCGCGGACGGAATGCTTGTACACTGTTCAAAGGGAAAGGTGGGACTGACCCGGAAAAACGCAGATGGTAGCCACACTACAGCAATCCTCAAGGCTGGTTTCTCTCAGTTGCTGACCGATGCCGGTGCTTTCGGAGCACCCACCGCTGATTCACCGTAAGATGATAATGGTGTGTAGACGATATTTCTGCTCGGAAGCGACCAGGAGGATCTGGGTCTTTGTCGCAACCGTTGGGGTCACGCTCGTGCCCTGCGCCTTGCTTGCCCAACAGAGGCCGACCATAGCGGTGCCTACGTGAACTGGATGACCGGGCGAAGGCCAGTTCCTCGGTGCGGGGGACATCAAGTTTAAGTGGCAGTTCACAGCCCGGTGGGTGGACACAGACGCGGCAAGGCCCCGTTGGCGATTCAACGCTGCGCATCGGTTGACTCCGAGGTTGAGCGTTGGACTCGAGTTCAATCCAGCGGTAAGCGAAGTGAATCCTATTGCGAACTGGATTGCCCACACCGAAATGGGGAATATCCCCATGATCAGTTTCGGAACCAGCAGCGACCGCATTTTCAGCCCAAAAGGTAGCCAAGCCACCTACGTCACGTTCGCCAAGGGATTTCCAGGAACTGGTTTGGCTCCGTATGTCAGTATTTCCTATTCAGAGTTCGAGAACCGTATACTCTTGCCGTTTGGAGTTAACGTGGCTCTCAACGAGCGGATTGATCTCCTGCCCATGAACGACGGAAGAAGAACACACCTGCTCTTGACCTACAAGGCCGAAAAAGCAAACTTGCCCCTCATGGCTATCGACTTGAAGCGACCCCGATTCGGGGTGTCGGTTGGCTGGGGATTCTGAGAGAAAACATGATTACACTACTCATCGCCGGACTCGCTGTTCAACAATCCCCTGTGTTGATTCCCAAGGCCGACCTGCCAAGAAAGGCAACGTGTGTTGTTTGCGCGGCCAACGGCAGCGACCATGGGGAGGAGCCAGTCGCGGGCGGGGCCAAGTACAAGGATATCTCCTACTATTTCTGTAACTCGCGTGAGATTTCGGAGTTCATGAAAGACCCCGAATCTTTCATACCTCCCGTACTTCCGCGTCCAA
>CALMEF010000004.1 GCA_937862825.1 uncultured Armatimonadota bacterium | reverse complement strand
CTCGTCTCCTGCGAATTGAGGCGACCGCCGTCGCGAAAGCCGCATGCGACAGTGGCGTCGCACAAGAGCCGATCAGCAACTGGGACGACTACGTTCGAAAACTGGACGCGATGACCAACGTGAGTGAACGGGTCATGCGCCGAATCCGCGTTTCGTTCGGAAAGTCACAACCGCGCGTGCTGTTTCCCGATGGCGAGAACCGCCGCGTGCTTGAGGCCTGCCACATCTTGGTTCAGGACGGTATCGGGCGACCGGTTCTCGTGGGTTCGGAGGAGGCGATTTCGGCAAAGTTGGCCGAGGTTGGCCTCCGTCCCGAAGAGATTGACATCGTCAATCCCATGGCTTCCGATCAATTGGGCGCGCTGGCCGACGAGTTGTATCGGGTTGCCGGAAGAAAGGGAACCACCCCCTTCAAAGCGCGCAAACTTGTCGAAACTCCGCTTCACTTTGGCGTGATGCTGCTGCGGACTGGCCAAGTTGACGCTCTGGTCGCGGGCGCTGACGACAACTATAGCGACACGCTGCGAGCGTTGCTGCCGATGAATGAAACCTTGCCGCGAATCCAGCGGGGGGCGGGCTTCAACATCCTCTTTGTAGACGGCCAGGTGTTCGTGATCGGCGATACGACGCTGAATATCGCCCCCGATGCGAAACAGTTGGCTCAAATTGCGGGCTTGGGCGCCGATTTGGCGCGAGACATCGGCCTCGATCCGAAGGTGGCCATGCTGTCATTCTCCAACTTTGGCGATAACCGGCACCCGAGGGCCACAAAAGTGCGCACGGCAGTCGAGATATTGCGAGCCGAGCGCCCGGACTTGGTTGTTGACGGCGAGATGCATGGCGATGTCGCGGTTCAACCGGCATTTGCCGACGAGAACTTCCCGCAAAGTCTGATCCGCGGCGATGCGAACGTCCTAATCTGCCCCGATCTTGACTCGGCCAACATCTCGTACAAGTTACTCGGCTATCTCGGCCACGGCTGTGAGGTCATTGGCCCGATTCTCGAAGGGTTCCGGTATCCGATCAACGTGGTTTCGTATCGGTCAACGGTACGCGAGATCGCGAACTTGGCGGCGTTCAGCGCCTCTCGCGCGGCGAAACTGTCCGGTTAGCCTCTCGTTGCGTCGTCTCCCCCCTCCGGGCGAGTTTTGACCTAGGTGCGCTTTGGCCTCCTGAGCCAGAGCACGCCGAGTCCAGCAGCAAACGCCGCAAGCGCTGATGGTTCTGGAACTGGGTGGATCGCGATGTTCCAAACGGTGCCAGTCGGAGAGGTGCCAACCCCAACGATTTGAGCACCATTCATCACATAGCAATGGTTAATTGACCAACCACGATCTTCACCCTCAAGATCTGCCTCAATCCCAGTTAGCGTGCCGTTCTTATAGACCGCCCACTCCATATTGGTGTGTCTCCCGAGAATCATTTCGTTGTGGCCCACTCCAGTGATTGAGGTTGGATATGCGACGTGTGAGTATCGTAGAAGGGTGTTCCGGTTGTAGAGGTAGCCGTCCGAGTTGAGGATCACGCCAACTTCGGAAACGTCCACTGGCCACAAACCGGGGAGGCGAACGATTCCTTCGGTAGCTGACCAGAGCCAGCCGGTTCGAACGGAGCCGTCGGCGGTCACGGCAGTTCCCACGACCATTCCGCTGTCAGTCACCCCAACTTGAGTTTGGTTGATCCACTCCGATTGTTCGGTGTTTGGTAAACGGTCGATTGGAGTTAGGACACCGCTGTGATAGAAGAACAAGTCGCCGTTGGATCGTTTACCGCTGATCATCCCGACGTTGTTGATGATGGTGGCTTCACCATCGGTGATCGCAGTGAAGGCCGCGCCAGTCCAGAAGCCGGCGAGACTCTGACCGCTCGCGGTCCTGATCCTTCCAACAACCGTCTCGCTATAGTTAATGTCGTTGGCCCAAGAGCCAAATCCAAGGTCTTCCAAAAGGTTGAGCCCTCGACGCCTTTGTTTACTGGCTTGGGTAAAGGCCCGATGTCCGGTCGCTTGTCCAGCCGTGTAACCGGTCCCGAAGCTTATGCTCCGATGGTCGAGTTGGTACCCTGCCGCCTGAATACGCTGCGCGTGCCACTCAGCGTGAGCCGCAACGGTTACAAAAGAGAGAACGATAACTGATGCTATCCTCATGGGTCACCTCTAATCTGCAGGTTACCACTGCCTGGACAGCCAAACAAGACTCAGGGGTCAATAAAATTGAGCGCGCCACCAATGGGGCCTCTCCCATTGGGAGAGGACCTTCGCCGCGAAGCGTGCGAAGAGGTGAGGGAGATAAACGACCCAGGAACCCTCATCCCAGTTCGCTATCGCGCACAGGCCTTCTCCCAAAGGAGAAGGAAACACCGCAAATCCGCCGCCACTAAACGCCCAGAACTTCATCCACGAACTGGAGATACGCCGCGCCGCCCTTCGAAGACGGGTAGCGAACGACCGCTGCCTCACCAAACGACGGCGACTCGCTCAGCCGAATGTTCCGCGGGATGACCGTCGCGGCGACCTTGTCGCCAAAATAGTCCTTCACTTCGCGTTCGACCTGGGCGGTCAGCCGGTTTCGCGGGTCGTACATCGTCAGCAGAATCTGCGCGACACGCAGGTTCGGGTTGATGCGCTTGCGAACGACTTCGATCGTCTTCAGCAACTGGCTCAGCCCTTCCAGCGCATAGAACTCGCACTGCATCGGCACGAGCACTTCGTCGGCGGCGGCGAGGATGTTGATCGTGAGCAGCCCAAGACTTGGCGGCGCATCGAGCACGATCCAATCGTAGTCGGCGCGAACCGGATCGAGCGCGTCCCGCAGGATGAGTTCCTTGCCGACGGCGTTCAACAGCACCGCCTCTGCCCCGGCTAGATCGAGGGTCGCCGGAATCACGTCGAGGTTGGGCAACACCGGGTGAATGGCTTTGCGGGTGAGGTCGACATTGGTCGGATCGTTGGCAACCCCGGCCAGCACCTCATAAAGGGTGGTCTCCAGTTGCTGCTTTTCGAGCCCAAGCCCGGTGGTGGCGTTCCCTTGGGGGTCACAGTCCACGAGCAGGGTCTTCATCCCGCGCTCAGCCAGCCCAGCAGCAAGGTTGACCGCCGTGGTGGTCTTCCCAACTCCGCCTTTCTGATTGACAACACCCCAAACTGGCACGCCTTAGATTATGAAGGAGAACCTTTGGAGCGTTGCGGGGTGTTGGTGGAGCGCGGTTGGGGAGATGTTGGTTGGTTTTGGTGAGAACCTCCGAAGTCCCCAAGTCCCTAACAACGAACACCTATGCGTATGTCTACCTGGCGCTTGCACTTTTTCGTCAGCGGTGCGCAAACTTCTTCGAGAAGTTTGTAATCGCGCGTGGGAAGTTTGCAAACTTCTCTGGGAAAATCGCAATCGCGCGTCGCAAGTTTGCAATCTTGAGTGAGAAGTTTGTAATCGCGCGTGACAAGTTTGCAATCGCGCGTCGAAAGTTTGCAATCGCGCGTCGAAAGTTTGCAATCGCGCGTGACAAGTTTGTAATCGCGCGTGAGAAAATCGCAATCGCGCGTCGCAAGTTTGCAATCGTGCGTGACAAGTTTGCAATCGCGCGGGAGAAGTTTGCAGGTTTTGGAGGCGATTTGAACCTGGGGCGTCCTTTGATGGCTTCGTTTGTGGGGTTTTGAGCGGGATTTTCGAAGGAGTAGACAAGTGTCCCAATCTGAACCTACGCGCGTCTCCCCCGTCTCGCGGGAGCCTGTGAGCGTCAGCGAACAGGTGGGGGCACCATCCCCCTCGCCCCGTCTGCGGGGAGAGGGGCCAGGGGAGAGGGGAAGTCATGACTGCGGTCTGCTTTGTTTCGGGGAGTCTTGCGAGCGTGAGAGAACTGGTGAGGGTTCCGCGCGTCTCCCCCGTTTCGGGGGAGTCTTGTGAGCGTCAGCGAACAGGTGGGGGATCTGCGGCTCAGCCCCTACCCGTTCACTTCGTTCACGGACTTCCCCAAGGGGAAGACGCTTGGGCGCGAACAGGTGGGGGCACCATCCCCCTCACCCCGTCTGCGGGGAGAGGGGTCAGGGGTGAGGGGAAACGACTCTATTCGCGTTCAAAACGAACCTGAGTTCAGCACCTGGTTCCCGGTTCCTTTGGAAGGGGGAACCGTTGGGGAGGGGCAAGGCTCGGTGATCCTAGTTTTGAAGGCGATCGGCCGTTCTTTCGATTCCCCTTCCCGACGTTTCCCCCTTGGCCAAGGGGGAAACAGGTGCTCAGCCAGGGTTAGTGGGCAATCCCTGCGTCTGCCCTCGCCCCGTCTGCGGGGAGAGAGGCCAGGGGTGAGGGGTATCCCAGTACCTTGCAAAGTGCGCAACATCGTGTATAGTTGTTTCTGGCACCCGGGGGTTCAATCTCAGGGACCGTCGGGAGCGGAATGGCAGAGCGACAACGATTAACGGACTACGAGTTGCAGGAAGTTCGGCGTTACCTCGACGCGAACAAGCCGCTGCCGGAGAAGTACCGATTCCTATTGTTTGAAGACAAGCGGGAGGTCGAACTGGTTTGGAACGGAAAGACCAATCAGGTCTGCAACCTAGTGCTTCCATTCCAGACTATTGAGCACGTGGACGAACCAAGAGAGGAGGGCCCAGAGGATCAGCCGGGGCTGTTCGACGCGCGCGGGCGGCAAGAGTCGGGCTGGACTAACAAGCTGATCTGGGGGGACAACAAGCTCATCCTCTCCTCGCTCAAGAACGGCCCGCTGCGACAGGAGATCGAGGCGCATGGCGGGCTCAAGCTCATCTACATCGACCCGCCGTTCGACGTCGGCGCGGACTTCTCGATGGACATCGAGATCGGCGACGAGACGCTGACCAAAAAGCCGAACATCATTGAAGAAATCGCTTACCGTGACACCTGGGGCAAAGGCGCGGATTCCTTCGTTTCGATGATCTATGAACGTTTGATGATCATGTGTGACCTTATGGCAGAGGATGGGTCTATTTATGTGCATTGCGACTATCGAGTGGATAGCTACATTCGCTTGGTTCTTGACGAGATATTCGGTCGCGAGCAGCACAGAAACGAAATCATCTGGTGTTACACGCGACCGGCTCAAGTCACAAAGTTTTTCCCGAGGGTACACAACAGTATCCACTTCTATTCTAGAGGTGCGGAAAATGTCTTCAATCCTGAGGAAGTGACGATCCCTTACGACGAGGAAACATTAGCGCGCTCCAATCGAGGCGCTGGCGCCGCAAGCGCCATGGGCGGCGTGGAGGGCGAGGGGCGACTCCGAGCAGCGGGCAAAGTCCCGGAAGACCATTGGCGAATTCCCATGCTACAGGGCAATGGGCTAGAGCGTGTCGGCTATCCGACGCAAAAGCCTGAAGCTCTTATTGAGCGCATTGTTAGGGTCTCCTCGAATCCGGGGGATCTGATCGCGGACTTCTTTGCAGGATCCGGGACGACGGCTGCTGTCGCAGAAAAGTTGGGCCGCCGGTGGATCGCCACCGACCTCGGCAAGTTCAGTATCCACACCATCCGCAAGCGGATGATCTCGGTCCAGCGCCAACTCAAGAGGGAGGGCAAGCCGTACCGCGCTTTCGAGATTCTGAACCTGGGCAAGTACGAGCGGCAGATGTTTGTGGTCAGCGAGGGCACCGAAGGCGGAAGCGAAGAGCGGGCACTGCAGCGCGTAGAGATGCAAGCGGCCAAGGATCAGGAGTTTCTCGCTCTAATACTCCGCGCTTACCAGGCGCAAGCGGCCACTGGTTATCGCACCTTCCAAGGCATGAAAGGGGGACGGCTGGTTGCCGTTGGGCCGGTGAACATGCCCGTCACGCGCCTGTTCATCGAAGAGCTCGTGCTGGAGTGCCGAGAGAAGAAGATCACGCGGGTGGACGTGCTCGCGTTCGAGTTCGAGATGGGCCTCTTTCCGCAGGTGCTGGACGAAGCCGCCTCGAAAGGCATTGATATCCAACCCAAGCACATCCCGGCTGAAGTCTTCGACAAGCGAGCGGTTGAGCGGGGTCAAGTTGCCTTTTACGACGTGGCTTACGTGGAGGCGGCCCCCCATTTCCAAGACCCGCACAAACTTGCGGTCGAACTCACTGACTTTAGCGTGTTTTATAGCCAGGATGCGAACGATCAGGTCATTCGCGACCTGAAAGACGGGGGCACGAAGGTCATTGTTGATCACGGGCAGGTGGTGAAGGTCATCAAAGACAAACACGGCACAGTGACTCGCGAGGTTCTTACCACCAAATGGACGGACTGGGTGGACTACTGGAGCGTTGACCTAGACTACGAGAACAAGAAAGAACTCATTCACACGCAAGACCCGGAGACCGGCGAGTGGAAACGCACATGGACAGGGGACTTTACCTTTGAGAACGAGTGGCAAAGCTTTCGCACCAAACAGAACCGTAGTCTTGAACTGAAGACTCCTTACTTTGACCTGTCCGCAAAGCCAGGGCGCCGAAAGATCGCAGTAAAGGTAGTTGATATCTTTGGCAACGACACGATGAAACTGTTTGAGGTAACCGTTTAACCATGGGATTGCACAAAGATTTCCCTGACGACCCCTATGCAATAGCCTCCCCGGAGGTGCGCTGGTTCCCAGCGGACGAAACTCTGAGAGATACGAAGATGGCGGACCTTATTCCGCCCTTGGTTGGAAAGGTACGCCGAGAAGTCGCGGAATGGAGAGCCAGGGATTACGCTGGAGCCTCCAGTACATCACGTTCGCTTCTGAGGTGGTGGTTCGAGACTGAACATTGGCTGCCGCAGGCGGACGGCACGGGTTCCGAATTCAGATATTTCTTCGCGCAGCGAGAAGCGATAGAAACAGTCATCTACTTGCTTGAGGCTCGGGCTGTCCAAGACAAGTACGACATGATCCGGTTTGCTGAGAAGGGCAATGTGTCGCCACAAATGTTTGAGGAGGAGTGGCGTCGGTTGGTGCTTAAACTCGCGACCGGCTCGGGCAAGACGAAGGTGCTTTCGCTAGTTCTTGCATGGAGTTTCTTCCATCGGACTTATGAGCCGGGAAGCACGTTCAGCCGCAATTTCCTCGTGGTTGCTCCGAACATCATTGTTCTTGAGCGGCTATTCAAGGACTTTAAGGGTTTGGACATCTTCTTTCAAGACCCGGTTCTCCCGGACGACGGCTGGGAGGGCCGAAACTGGAGGGATGACTTTCAGTTGTCACTCCACGTGCAGGACGACGTGCACATCACGAACCCGACCGGAAACATTTTCCTTACGAATATCCATCGAGTCTTTGCTGGCAACGAAAGCGTGCCGTCAATCGAAGACGACAACTTAATGGATTACTTTCTCGGCGCAAAGCCGGTTGGGAAGACAACCGATAGCAAGGTTGACCTCGGCCTGATTGTCCGAGATATTGAGGAACTCGCCGTGCTTAACGACGAGGCGCACCATATCCACGACAAGTCTCTTGCTTGGTTTAAGTGCATTCAGGACATTGACAACCAGTTGCGCCAGCGGGACAGCCGTCTCGCGTTCCAGGTTGACGTGACTGCCACGCCGCGTCATAACAATGGAGCGATCTTTGTCCAAACGGTTTGCGATTACCCGTTGGTCGAGGCTATCCAGCAAAACGTGGTTAAGCACCCTGTGATCCCCGATGATGCTTCTTTGTCGAAACTTAACGAGCAGAATAGCTCGAAGTTCACGGAGCGATATGCCGACTTCCTCAACCTGGGGGTCGTGGAGTGGCGGCAGTCTTCGGAGATTCATGCGAAGCAAGGCAAGAAGGCCATTCTCTTTGTAATGACTGACGACACACGCAATTGTGATGACGTCGCGAGCTACTTAGAGGATTTCCCGGACTTGGCAGGAAGGGTTCTTGTCGTTCACACAAAAGACAACGGCGGGGTCAGCGAGGGCGTGTCGGCAAAAAACAAGGAGGAGTTACGTCGGCTCCGGGACGCCGCCAACGACATCGATTCTGGAGCGAGCCAATACCAGGCTATTGTGTCGGTATTGATGCTCAAGGAGGGCTGGGACGTTCGGAATGTCACCACTATTGTGGGCCTGCGGAGCTACTCGGCGAGAAGCAATATTTTGCCAGAGCAGACCCTGGGGCGCGGACTTCGCAAAATGTACTACGGACTTCAACGCGAGGAGGTCAGTGTTCTCGGGACCCCTGCGTTCATGGAGTTTGTCAAGTCCATTCAAGCGGAAGGGGTTATCCTCGAACGGCGGGCGATGGGGAGCGGGTCGCCACGGCCAGACATCATCGTGCAAGTTGACACTGAGAACCCCGACAAGGACCTTGACGCTCTCGACATTGAGGTGCCGATTCTAACTCCCCGCTTACAGCGCGAGTATAAGCGGATATCAGACCTCGACCCCGCGAAAATCCTGGACCAACCCATGATCCTCCAGGAGTATTCGGAGGCCGACCTAAGAAGAATCCGTTTCCAGTACATAGTGGACGGCGAGACTTCCCACGAAACAGAGTTTGACGAGACTCGGATCGCGGACGGGACCCGAGTGGTTGGGTTCTTTGCCAGGTCGGTCATGAAGGACCTCCGCCTCGTAAGTGGCTATGACCTCATGTATGGGAAAGTTAAAGAACTGATCCAAGATCACGCCTTTGGCGAACAGGTGGATATCCAGGACAAGGCCGTGATAAAAACGCTTAGTGAGCCAGCAGTAACTAAGACGCTTATGGAGTCCCTGAAGCGTGCGGTTAACGGGTTGGCCATCGTTGACCGTGGAGAGGCGCGGGTCAGCGGATATATCAAGCTCAGGGAGATGAGACCCTTTCAGGCGAAGAACCAGTCGTTCCAAGTGCCGAAGAAGTCGGTGTTTGAGAAGGTCATCGGCGACAGAGGTTTCGAATTGCGGTTTTCGGGCTGGCTTGACAAGCAACGCGACGTGGTGTCGTGGGGCAAGAACTTCCTCGGCGTCGGGTTCAAACTGGACTACGTAAACACGAAGGGAGAGCTAACGAACTACATTCCTGACTTCTTCGTTCGGTTGGCGGACGGCAGACGATATATTGTTGAGACAAAGGGGCTTGGGGAGCCGGATGTGGGCCTGAAAATGACGGGATGGAAGAAAAGTGGTGAAGAAGGCCCTGCCCTTGGTGAGACCACGAAGTGGGATTACGTATACGTGGACGAAGAGAATTTCGATACGTATGTCCCGACGTCGTTTGAAGCGCTCGTGCAGTCCTTCACTCGCTTCAGACATTAAGGGGGAGCCGTTTGGATCGTTTAGAAGCAAACTCCTAAAGATTTCCAAAACATCTTCCGATACTTACCGTAGCACCCCGCAAATGGAGTGGGGAGGTCAAACAAGTATGAACAATTATTGGAAGTCTCTTGAACGACTCGGCTTCGTAGGTACTCAGATGAGCACCGAACTCAACGCAACGCCGGTTCCTTATGGGGTGACGGTCGCTCAGGCAGCAGAACTCGACACTGCGCTTTCGAACTTTGTCGATGCGCGAACTGCGGTTGAGAACAAGCGGGCTGAGTTGCGCGCCGCCGTTGAAGAGCAAAACGCTTTCCGAGATGCCTTGATTAACAACATGGGCTTCTTGGCGAAGAACATCTACAACAATCCGTCGGTCACTCCGGCGATGATCGCCCTTCTTGGACTTGAGCCACGCGACACGTCCAACACGTCGGCGATTCCTTACACGCCCACTTCGTTTGAAGCGACTCCGAACGCTGACGGCAGCGTCAAGTTGTCTTGGAACCGCAACGGTAACTCTTCGCGCGCTGTGTTCATTGTTGAGCAGAAGGACGCGGGCGGCGAGTGGAGCATCTTTACCACCACGACGAAAACCAGGGAAACGCACTTCGGCTTCGCTCCGGGCGAAGAGAAGTGGTTCCGCGTGTATGCCTCGATCAATGGTCAGGTGAGCGCTCCTTCGTTCGAAGATTCGATTTATACGGCGGCGCCTTCGGCTCCGACCGTCTCGTTGGCTGCTTAAGGTTTTCGTCCTTCAGCCTGCCCCCTTCGCTCTTTGCGTTCTCCTTGGCGAGGGGGCTTTTGCTTTTTGGAGTTTCCCCACCCCCTGCCCCCTCCCCACGCACGAGCATCGTGGAGAGGGGGTTCTCTTGTTTTCCCCTCACCCCCAACCCTCTCCCCGCAGACGAGGCGAGGGGCTTTTGTTTGCCTGACGATCTATCATGGAGAGGATGAAGTCGTTTCAGGTGTGGGCATTGTTGTCGGCGTTGTTTGCTGGGATCACCGCCATTCTCGCGAAGAAGGGAGTTGGGGCGGTGCCGACACACTTGGCGGTGGCTGTTTACACCGAACCTGTGACAAGTGTGGTCGTTCGCTCGTCTTGTATTTGAGACCAGCCATGAAACCGCTAGACCGCATTCACGTTGACCCAGCCATCATGGCAGGAAGAGCGTGTGTCAAGGGGACCCGTATTACCGTGACGACACTTTTGGGCCTGCTTGCTGAAGGTCAGAGTATCGAACGTGTGCTTGAACTGTATCCTGACATTTCGGAAGCGGACGTTCGTCAGGCTATTGCATACGGAGCTCTCTTGAGCCAAGAACAAGAACTGGCCCTAACTGACCTGTCGTGAAGTTCCTCGTCGACATGAACTTGTCGCCGCTTTGGTGCGAGGTTTTGGTTGCGGCGGGTTGGTTTGCTGTGCACTGGCGGGATGTTGGGGAGTGCGACGCCTCTGACCAACACTTGCTGGAGTATGCCCAGCGGGAGGGTCTCATTGTGTTTACTCACGATCTTGACTTTGGAACCCTCCTCGATATGTCTGGTGGTGAAGGGCCGAGCGTCGTCCAGATTCGTGAGCAGAACATTGATCCGGCAGTCATTGGAGAGGTTGTCGTTCTTGCTTTGCGGCAGTGCCAAGAGGCTTTGGGCAAAGGTTGCCTCCTTTCGATCGATCTGCGGAGAGCCAAAGCCCGAATGTTGCCCCTGAGATAACGGGTCTCCTTGCTTGGTGATGCCAGGAGACCTACGTGGGCCCGCTCCGAACCTTGTTGTCTCCCCACCCCCTGCCCCCTCCCCACGCACGAACATCGTGGAGAGGGGGTGCAACGCAACCCATCCTGCCTTCGTCCGTATCCTAACCAATGGCAGAGAGAAAGACGTTCCCGGGAATCAGTGCGAACGCGTTCGTGTCGAACACCGATCGCATGGCGTTAGAGGCGCTCAAGCGGGTGCCCTTGCTCCCCAAACTGATTCAGAAGTTCCACGAGGCGTTGACCGCTGGCTCTACTGCTACAACATGGCAATGTCGGTGCGTTGTGGGCCGAACCAGTACAAGACGCTTTACAACATCTTGCGCGAGTCGTGCGACGTGCTGGATATGCCAGAGCCCGAGTTGTACGTCACGAGCAATCCGTTTCCGAACGCGTACACCGGCGGGGTCGAGCGGCCTTACATCACGCTTCGGAGTTCGATCATTGACACGCTGAACGACGAGCAACTCTATCATTTGATGGGGCACGAACTTGGCCACATCAAGGCAGGGCACGTGCTGTATCGAAGCGTTGGCAACCTATTGTTCCCGCTTCTCGAGATGATCGGACGCCGGACGTTTGGCCTTGGCGACGTCGCGTCGATCGCACTGATTCTCGCTTACAGCGAGTGGTATCGGCAGGCGGAGATCTCTTGCGACCGCGCTGGCTTGTTGGTGGCGCAGTCGCTGGATACGTCTATTGACGCCAACCTTTGCTTGACCGCTGGACCAAATCGGCTTTCGCACGAAATGAGTAGGGAAGCGTTTATGGAGCAGGCTCGTGCGTATCAAGACGCGGGCACGATGGAGTCCATCGGCAAAGTGCTGATCTTCCTCTTGATGAGCGGAACGTACACGCATCCTATGCCGGTTCACCGAACTCAGGAACTTGAGCGATGGGTGTTGAGCGGCGTCTATGACCGCATCATGAGCGGCGACTATCCGAAAGACTAACGCAAAGAAAAGCCCCGCTCTTTATCGAGCGGGGCTTTTTCGTGGGTGGAGGTTTATTGTCGAACGTATTCGATGATTGGCCAGGATGCGGGTCCGTTTCGAAGGAAGAATCTTCCGAAGGGGAAACTGCAGTTGGCTTCTTGTGAGTTGCCGAATCGGAACTTCACCATCGCTGCGTGGTTCGGCCACGAGGTCTCGATGACGCTACCGGACTGGATCAGAACGTTGTTGTCGTACAGTTGGTAGGTGCCGTTTGCGAAGACTCGGAACTTTGCGATGCCGAGGTTGCCGTTGTTGGTGAAGTAGGTGCCGACCCAATCTTCAGAGGCGCCGAATCCGGTCAACAGTTGTGGGATCGTCGTTCGAGCCCAAGTAAAGGTGGAGGTTTGACCGCTGACGCAGTTGACATTGCCGCCGTTGGTGAACCAGATGTCGCGGCTCGAACCGTTCCAGAAGCCGTTGCCAGCCTGGACGCTTCGTGTTCCGGAAGTGACTTCGAACTCGGCAAAGGATTGAGGAGCGATGCCTTGGCCAGTTCCGATCTTCTGGATTCCGTCGATGCGAAGGTCAACGACGTAATACTGCGAGTTGTTTTGGAATCGCAACTTGGTGACGGCATTGGCTTGTCGAGTCCAGGTTGTCGTGGAGAGGTCAGCGTAGGTACTTTCAACGATGCGCAGTTGGCCCGTTTGTGCCCACGTTGGGACGGTCACCCGAAGCGACGTTGCCCCGAGATACGTAAACGGTGTTGAGGCGTAGGTTCCGTTCGACTGCTTGAACTGGAGTTGGTAGGAGGGAACTCCGGACCAGGGAAGACCGCTTCTGTTCAAGTTGAGGTTTGTTCCGCTGATGGTGAGTTGGGTCCCAGTTGGGCTCGTTGCTGGGGTGATGGTCGTGATGTTCGGAGGGAGGCCTGGGTTGACTCGGGTCCAAGAGTTCGTCGAATAGTCAACGAGGAAGGACTCCTTGATGCGAACTTGGCCGCTGGTTGCCCATGAAGGAACCGTGACGCGAAGGGTTGACGAGTTGATGTACGTGAACGGCGTGGACGTGTAGATGCCGGAACCGTTCTTAAACTGAAGCACGTAAGGAGGTGAGCCTTGCCATGGCGAGTCGACGAGTCGTCGATTGAGGTTGGTTCCATTGATGGTCAGGATCGTGCCGACCGGGCTGGACGAGGGAGTAATGTTGGTGATGTTGGCTGGCGCACAGAGTGCCTGGGCGGCGGTGAGGACGAGGCCACAGAGAGCGGCGAGGGTTCGAGTTGTGTTGGTTCGTTTCATTTTTTCCGTTTTCTCCGCAGTTGCTTGACTGCTGTGAATATGAAACGGCATAAAGAGGGCTCATTTTGTGCGAGTCGTCACTTTATTTCGTGTTGACGGACACTTGGGTGTTTTTGGCTTCATCGGGTAACTTAGCAGTCACCATGCTCAAGTGGGTTTCAGCCATCGCTTTAGGTTCTCTTCTTCTCCTCGGATGCGGTTCTAGCACCGACACCGCCAGCGGTACAGCAGGAAGCCAACCTGCTCCGGCAGGTGAGAAGATCAAGATCGGATTTGTCGTCAAGCAAATGGACGACACCTGGTTCCAGCAGGAGACGAAGTTTGCCAAGGAGAAGGCGGCGGAACTCAACGTCGAACTGCTCGTTCAAGAGGCGAAGAACGGGGAGGCGGTCCTTTCCACTCTGGAATCCATGGTCACACAAGGGGCGAAGGGTGTGATCATCTGTGCTCCCGAAGTCCAACTTGGAACCGCCATCAAGCAGGCGGCAGAAAGTCGGAACATGAAACTCATGAGCGTGGATGACCGCTTGGTGGATACGGCTGGCAAGCCGATTGCTGACATTCCCCACCTCGGAATCTCTGCGTTCAACATCGGCAAACTCGTCGGGCAAGCAATCAGCGACGAAATGAAGGTCCGAGGTTGGAAGCCCGAAGAGGTTGGCGCGATCGTGATCCTGAAAGAGGGTCTCGAAACGGCCGAGCAGCGAGTGGGCGGCGCCAAGGAAGGCCTAACCCAAAACGGATTCCTCGCCTCCAACATCTTCATCGGACCGTGGAAAGGAGCGGTGGACATCGCCGCCGCCAGTGACGCAGCGAATGCGATCATCACTCGTGAATCGAAGTTCAAAAAATGGGTCGTGTTCTCATCGAACGACGATGGCGTGATGGGTGCGGTTCGCTCGCTGGAGAATGCTGGCGTCAGCGCAGATGCCGTGATCGGCGTTGGCATCAATGGAACGACCGCGGCGCAAGACTTCAAGAAGGACAAACCGACGGGTGTTTTCGCTTCGGTGCTTCTCAGCCCGCGAACGCACGGCGCTCAGACGGTTGAGATGATGACGGCGTGGCTTCGCGATAACAAGACTCCCGAAATGGAGACGTACACCGCAGGGACGGTCATCAATCGCAAGAACTACGTTGAGGCGATGAAGGCCGAAGGCGTCGAACCCTAGGCGGTATAATCTTTATCGAACCTGCAGGGGTATAGCTCAGCTGGTAGAGCGACGGTCTCCAAAACCGTAGG
>CALMEF010000003.1 GCA_937862825.1 uncultured Armatimonadota bacterium | reverse complement strand
CAACATCCTTGTAAAGCATCACCAGGCTATCAACCCAAGAACCATGGTCTATGATACGGCCAACCGTCTCACGACTCAGCAACAAGGTACGACTCGGACAACGTTCACCTTCGATGACAACGGGAACCAGACCACAGAGAACGTGGCTGGTGTTACCACAAACAACCAATACGACCGCGAGAACCGTCCAAAAGTTATTGTCGCTTCGGACGCAACGAGGACGACTCACACATACGATGTGGATGGTTTGAGGCGTACCCGTCAGACGGCTTCGACCCTAACAACTTATGTGTGGGATGGTTCTGACTACTTACAGGAGTACAGATAAATGGCAGCAGCGGTGACGTATACAAACTTCGGCGGGATGCTGGTTCACGAGAATCGTGGCGGGGTTGAGACTGAGTATGTGAACGACACGTTGGGTTCACTGGTGGAGTGTAGAGACGCTTCAGGCACGAAGACGTATGAAGCCACCTATTGGCCTTATGGGGAGATTCGGACAAGTTCGGGGACAAATCCTTCCCCCTGGGCGTTTGTGGGCTTGCTCGGTTACTACAGGGAATCTGCTTCTCGGACCTACGTGAGGGCACGGTACTACCGGCAGGAGGTTGCCAGATGGATGACGGAGGATCCACTGTGGCCGGGTGAGCTTGCGTACGTGTATGCGAATGCAGATCCAGTAGAACAACACGACCGCAGTGGCACTAGTCCAGGTTGTATTGACTGCACTTTAGCGATCGGCGCAAGTTGGACTGGAGAACATCCTCTACATATTTGTAATAATCACTACAGTCACTGCATGTCTTGCTGCGTGTTAGCGTCTCTCTTCGGGAGAGACTGCGCAATTATTGCGCAGCAGTTACAATGTTTGTATAAGTGCGTGACAAAGCCATTTGAACCACCATCCCGAAACCAAGAACGGATGGATCAATGTAAGACGGGAATCTCTGTGGCTCACAACATAGTTGGAGCAGGTACTGACATCATGGCAAAGTGTCACCAAGGTTGTTCAAAAATGTATCCTCTGCCTAACATCAACAACTGTCGACAACGTCGCTATAAATTGCCGTATTGCTGTAACCATCCTTGTGCACCCAGTAGCACTGGATCTATTTATGACGGGTTGCCTTCTGTGGGGCGGCATGAACAGTGTCTTCCTGGTTTCAAGAAGCAGGTAGGCACAACTTGGGTGGCGGGATGAAACAGTGCTCTACTTTGGATAGAGCCATTGGGCTAGTTTTGATCGTCACGCTCATGACGTGCAGTTGCGGGCGGTCCGAAACAGTGCATCCTGGGCGAAGGGTTTCGGCTGAGTTGGTGTCCCGAGGAACTGAGCAGTTGATAGAAGGCAGAGATGGATATCGAGCACATCCTGGTAAAGCCGTGCCTGTCTCATTACTGGATTCTGCCTCTTCCTTTCACAGGGCCCTGCTTTTGGGAGGCGACAAGGAAGCGCTCGAAAGGTACCTGCTATCGCTTGATGAGATTGCAATATATCTGGGACGGGGTCCAAAAAACTTTGCAGCAATCACGTCCTTGTCACTTGGCAAGCATGAGTTGAGTAAGCAACCGAAACCGAGTTATGACACCAGGGCACAAATTGCTAGAGCCTATTGGCTCCTTGGAGACGAACAGAACTTCCAGAGTACTATCGAGCGCCTTAGAAGCGATGGCTATAGAAGTGAAGTCGAGGAGTCAATGCCATGGTTCATAAAGATCTGAGGCAACTGATCGATGCCGGTTGGCTTAGCCGGACTAAGCGAACTTCGACTGCGTTTACGACGTTTGCCTGGGACGGTAGCGATTACTTACAGGAATACAGATAAATGGCAGCAGCAGTGTGGCATTTAGCAATGGCGCAACGCTTCCTTCTTTTGGTTACTGCGGCGCTCGCTTTTGGTTGTTCGCCGACTCCGGTGGCTAAAACCTCCCCGCCCACCGGGGAGCAATTGGTTTTACTTATTGAAAGGGACAATGCGGAGGCAGTGCTAGCTTTGCTAGCGAACAGCCCAGACTCAATGTTTCCATACACTCGTTCGACCAAAGGTGGAGGAACAAGTGCTGAACAGGCTACGGCCCTGTGGATAGCGTGTGCCAAGAATGCTTCAAAGACTGTGTCCTTACTTCTAAACCGCGAAGCAAAGGTTGATCTGCCAACTTCGGTTGCCGGGGATACACCGCTTTGGGTAGCCAGTCGGCTTGGACATTTTGAATTATGTAAGATCCTGATTGATGCGGGCGCAGACGTCAACTTCCAGGGCCGACTCGGGTTCTCACCTCTACACGCGGCTACGATGTTTGGCCATGTCTCTGTATGCGAGCTGCTTTTAAAGCATGGGGCCAATGCTAACGCGGCAAACGTGGATGGTTGGACTCCGTCGTTTACTGCTACACTAGCGGAGCCACCTCAAAGACGCATTGCGGTACTCGATGCCTTGAAAGAAGGTGGGGCAGATCTAAACAAAAAGGCGAACAGAGGGCTTTCTCTTCTGGCAATGTGCCTTGAGTTTCGCGATGACGAAACGGTTGTTTGGCTCCTGGAAAATGGTGTGCTGTACGACGACAAGTCGCAGCAACTAGGTAACATCAAGAAACTAGCAAAACTTTATAAAATGAAGCACTTGCTGGAATGGTTTGAGAAGCGAAACCGAGCCAAACAATGAGGCTGACATAATATGCCGATGTCCGTAACGTACACAAACTTTGGCGGGATGCTCGTTCACGAGAATCGTGGCGGGGTTGAGACTGAGTATGTGAACGACACTCTTGGCT
>CALMEF010000002.1 GCA_937862825.1 uncultured Armatimonadota bacterium | reverse complement strand
AGGGCTCGTTGGAGCTTTTTTCCCCAACCCCGCCACTATGCACTTGGGTTAGTAAGCGTGCTGTGCGTCGGCTCAGTAGTATGTATTCGAGTCATGTTAGTCAATAAGTCCGCCCAGTTGAGGTGACAAGGTTATGAGATCACAGAAGAAGTCCAAGATAGTCAGATGTGGGTTTAGCCTCGTTGAGATACTCGTGAGCATTACCATCATTCTAGTATTGACAGGTATCACATTCTCGGCATTTCGGCAGTCTGTTCACGGCGCGAGGCGAAGCGTTTGTATGAGTAACGTCCGGCAGATTGTCGCAGCCATGAGCCTTTATCAGGCCGATCACGGGTCTTATCCCATTGCCAATGATCGACACCCTGCATTGCTTAACTACATAAAAGCCGAACTCAAATGTCCCATCGTGGACGCCGCTAACGCGGACAAACCAGAGAGAATGAGAGTTAACTACCACCTACGTGCGTTCTTTGACCATGCTCATAAGTCATCAGCAGCAAGCAGCAGACCGAGAATGTATGGCTTCACGCGGTGGGTCCTTTCCAATCGTGTTTGATCACAATCACAGTAAGCCCATCATCGCAGCATCTGTTGGGAAGTCATTTTTGATTATTGGCAGAGTTGACGGAAGTGTCAATGTCGAGGACTACAAAGTTGTTGATAGAGTAGGAAGGTTCGGCTCCGATCCTTGCCCTAGTGCAAGTATCTGGTCGAACTTATAGTGAGGAAATATGAAAAAACTAACATCTATGGGTGTCCTTGCGCTCGCAATGTACGCCTGTGTTCAGAGCGCTCCGTGTTGGACGGATTACAATCAATGCGGGAGCGCACCATTGTGCGGTACTGGTGAGCCTGGGTCTGAGGCATCATATGACGTATGTATCCACCGCTACTGTGACGACGGTCAAACCTGCCCGAACCCGACGACGCGCAAGAGGATGATGACATCCACTCGCGACAAGTGGGAGTGGTGGAACGGCAGTGCGTTCCAGGTGTGCGTGGGTGCTGCGGATACGGCAACCACCGCCTTCTGTTGCATGTGCAACCAGCCAGGAACTGAGTGGGTGATTGAACCCTTCTGAGTGACGCTTGGGCCGTTGTTTGGTGAACCTAACAAGTTTCTGACAACGGCCCTTCACTTGCCCTTGATTCGTAAGGTTCAGCAATGTGCTTCAGGCATCAGGGTCGTCAGAGTAGAAACTGCATCCCGAGGTCATTGTCGCTGGCGCATAGGCTGGATCGAATGGTTGTGCCGGGGTCTTGGCAAGTTCGCTCGAAGTCTTAGCGACTTCGAGGAGCATGTCCTTCGAGTAGCCGGGCCAGAGACGTTGAACCGTCCCGTCCGGTCGAATCAGCGCGGTGTAGGTGGATCGCTCTGCCTTGAATGCTTTGATCAGTTCCAGATTGGTGTCCAATAGGACCGGATAGGGCGTTTGACCGACCTTCATCCACTTCTCGGCGACCTTGGCGTCACCGCTGATCACTCCGGCTACGGCGACATCCCCGCTAACTGATTTGGCGAGCCGCTGCATGAGGGGCTCCAGGTCAACACTACAGGGGCATCCTTCTTTGATGAAGTAGAGCACCAAAGGTTTGCCCTCGGAGAGGGATTCCAAGGTTTGCTCTTTGCCGAACTGGTCCCTCAACTTAAACTTGGGAACAGCAACATTGTCCAGCGATTTGGCCTCGGTCCACATTTTGTCAGTGACGGGGTGGCGTGGTTTTGGCTCAACAGTCGCAACTGGTGCGCTATTGCACCCAAGAAGGGTGGTCAAGATCACGGCGGTGACTCCGATTCGGGTGATCATCCGATAAGGATTTTACCGCCCGTGCCATAATGATTGGAGTCGCGGAGTGGTGTCCGAGTGGTCGAAGGAGCGCGACTGGAAATCGCGTAGTCGGTAATTCCGGCTCGTGGGTTCGAATCCCACCTACTCCGCCACGCTTTCCCTGGGTTAGCGGTCCGAAGCAAGGCATTCTTTGTCACTTAGTTTTTTCTTGTTACGGAACGCAGATTCGGACGGAGAGACGTTGGAGAGCGTCAAGTACACTTTCCCCCAAGCGAATGGCCGAGTGGACCATACAAGATGCGATCCGGCCCGGCATTCGAGCCGTGCAAAGTCACTGGCGACCCCTCTTGGTCATCCAAGTCGTAGCCCTCATCGTGGTTCTCGCCTACTATCGCTCGGAGTGGCTTCGAGAGCAAACTGAGGTCCTCTCAAGCCTTCGGTCAAGGAACGGGCCGCTCTTCGCCTTGGTGGCTGGCTTCTTGGCTGGCAGCGTCATTCCCGAGTTTGCACGCCTCGTCAGTCGCCATAACCTGACTCCGATCAAGGACGTCCTCTTCAACGGATTCGCATATGGAACGTTGGGAATTCTGATCAACGCGTTCTATGACCAGCAGTCACGTTGGTTTGGGAATGGAATCGATGTGGCGACGCTTGGAATCAAGACCCTGGTTGATATGGGAATTGCGGCGCCGTTAGTGTTTATTCCCTATGTGGTCGTGCTATTTGAGTGGCGAAAGGGCGGTTTCGCACGAGCAAAACGTATCCTTTCACCAATTGGTTATCGAGATGTTGTGCTCCCGGCACTCCTGCCGAACTGGGCATTCTGGATCCCGGTGTTGTTCTGTGTTTATGCGATGCCTCAATCGCTTCAGTTCAGTCTCTCAACCCTCGCTGAGGCCGCTTGGAGCATCGTCTTTGTGTTTATTGCGACGTCGGATTCTGCTCAGGCAGAAGATGTCCCAATTTCTCCCGCTTAGTTTTCAGATACTTCGTACGAGGCTCTGCGGGTTCGGCAACCATGGGAACGTGCTCAACAATCTCAAGGCCATAGCCTTCCAGCCCTTTGACCTTTGACGGGTTGTTCGTCATGAGGCGAAGTTTGTGTAGTCCGAGATCGGCCAAAACCTGGGCTCCGAAGCCGTAATCGCGCAGATCGGCTTTGAATCCGAGGGCTTGGTTTGCCTCAACCGTATCCAAGCCTGAATCTTGAAGTTCGTACGCACGTAATTTGTTCAGCAGGCCGATACCGCGTCCTTCCTGCGCAATGTAGAGAAGAACCCCGCGCCCCTCCTCCTCAATCCTCTCCAGCGCCATCGCGAGTTGGTCACCGCAATCGCATCGGAGCGAGCCAAGCAGGTCGCCGGTCAGGCAACTTGAGTGAACGCGCACCAGCACGGGCTCTTCGGTGCAAACGTCGCCCTTCACAATGGCCACGTAAGGGGTGTTCTCAACCGAAGGTTCGTAACCGAAGAGAGTGAAGTTACCAAACTTGGTCGGAAACTCAATTGGGCCTGCCACCCAATTCATCAGTTTCTCAGTCTTTCGCCGGTAGGCGATGAGATCACTAATTGTCGCGATTTTTAGCCCATGTTCTCGTGCATAAGCGGGTAAGTCGTCCGACAGGCGCATCATTTCACCACTTGGTGCAATGATCTCGCAACCCACTCCAACGGGTTTAAATCCAGCAAGCGTGCAAAGATCAACGATTCCCTCCGTATGGCCCGCCCTTCGCAAGACGCCGCCTTTCTCGGCTCGAAGGGTGAGCACGTGCCCAGGGCGACCGAGGTCACTTGGTGTCGCATTGTCGTCAACGAACACCTGAACGGTCTTCGAACGGTCCGCAGCCGAGATGCCCGTCGTCGTACCATGGAGTGCATCAACAGTCTCGCCCATGGCCGTCCCGTGGCGGGCGGTGTTTTGCTTGGTCATCATCGGAATACCAAGTTCCGTCATGCGTTCGGCACTGGTCGCAATAAACGGAATTCCGCGACCGTAAGTGATCATGAAGTTCATGGCCTCAGGCGTGCAGGCCTCCGCTGCCATTACCAAGTCGCCCTCGTTCTCGCGGTCAGGATCATCCACAAGAATGATCATCTTTCCGCGCTTCATATCTTCGAGCGCTTCGGGAATCGTGGAAAACGGCATGACTACCCCAATTGTACGCGCAACCGGGTTCAACCGTGCGCGTCAGGCTAGTTTGGAAAGATGTAGCCTCGCAAGTCTTCCAGGGTCAGCGGCTGTCGGTCTTGGGAGACGACCAAATTGGAGACTTGGTCAGCAAGCATTTCGTTCAGCAACTGAAGCCGATCAACGGTATCGGTCATCTCCAGGAGTTGCTGCTTTTGAAGGTTCTCAACTGGCATCCAGTTGGAGATTTGGAACGACATCAGCGTCCAATCGTCGGGGAAGGCAACCTTGACCGCAATCTGCTCGGTGGGGAAGAGGGCCTGGCACCACTCCATAAAGTTGGTTTTCGTTTCCTCGACGAGACCCTCGGTCAGGTCGGAAATCTCGTATCCATACTCGCGAACGTCCTGAACATGTCCAATCAAGTAAGGCCTGGATTCGTCCAATCCTCGGATCCTAAATCGGGACTCTCCTTGGACAACGATATCCATAGTTCCGTTGTCAAACGGAAACACCTGCACGATTTTGGCGCGGGTGCCGACCAAGTAGGGTTCGGCGATACCCCCCGCTTCTGTACCGTGCCGAATCAGGACGATGCCAAACGGGAGGTCGTCCTGCAGACAGTGCTCAACCATCAACTTGTATCGGGGTTCAAAGATGTGAAGCCGAAGAAGAGAACTCGGAAACAGCACGAGATTCAGCGGAAAAAGCGCCAAGTCCTCAAGGTTGTCTGACATCGACGTTTCATTATGGCCCGCAAAATTTGCCAAAAGATGTGCTTGACCTTCGATCATTTCGGCTCGAAACGCAGTCTAACCGTCCGAGAAAGGTAATCTCTCGGGAGTTTTCTGGAAGTGTCTGTTGGAGTGACGCATGTAATGGCAGAGGGTCAAGGTGTGCCCGAATCAAATGAAGAGTTAAAGGCGAGGCTGGAGAATGCGCTTAAGCGCATCTCCGAACTTGAAGGCGAACGAGCCCAACCGGCTAGCAATCAAGCAGCCTCGCGTCCTGAGCCACAGATGGATATGGCACCGCTCTCAGAAGCGGACGCCACGTTACGTCGACTGGTTCAACGTATCGCGATGATTCTCCAAGCGGAGAAGATTGCGATCATGTTCTATGACCGAGAACTCGGTGAGTTAAAGGGGATTCCCCCTGCTTATGGAATCGATGAAGAACATCTGTTCCACTTCCGAGTCCGGGCAACCAATGGCGTTTCCGGTCAGGTGTTCCGCGAAGGAACTCCGATTATCTTCCACGATGCCATTACCGATGTCCGAACGCAGAAGGACCCATTTGCGCTCCTTCACGTCAGCAACGGTATCACGGTTCCGCTGCTGATCGAAAAGCGGGACGAAGAAAATCGAATCGTTGACCGAGCCACGATTGGCGTCCTTCACGCATTCAACAAGCGACACGGCGAGGACTTCAATGATGAAGACGTTCGACTTCTCGAGCGCATGGCAAAGAACGTTGGCGCGATCATCGCCAACCTTCAACTGTATCGCGAAGTTGTTGAAGAGCGCGAAGAACTGCTCCAAACGTTCGAGTCGCTTGCTGCCGGTCTGATTCTTGTCTCGCCAGAGATGCGCGTCAGCCAAATGAACAGCAGCGCGCGCGCCATCTTCAGCGCTCCTGCGGACGCGGTTGGCAAGACGCTGGGCGAAATCGTCCAAGTCAAGGAACTCGACGAAATCATTCAAGCGGCGCTGGCCAGCGAAGAGTCCCCCCATCGCGAAATCACAGTTGACGTGCCCGGCGGTGAGCGATTCTATCAGGTTCAAGCCGCAGCGGTCCGCAACGAGGACGGTCGAGATCTTGGCGTCGTTTGTATCTTCAACGACATCACTGAGATCAAGCAGATTGACAAGATGAAGTCCAGTTTCGTTGCGATGGCATCGCACGAACTAAGAACTCCGTTGACCGCGATCAAGGGCTTCAGTAGCACCCTGCTCGAAGCCGTTGACATGGACATCTATGGCAAGGATGAGCAGAAAGAGTTCCTTGGCATCGTGGTTCAGGAGTGCGATCGACTTCGCCGCCTAATTGATGACTTGCTCAATACGGCACGCATTGAGGCCGGCGAAAGTCTCAAGCCCAACTACTCAACCGTTAACCTCTCGCAGTTGCTTGAAAAGGTCGTTATGATCCAAAAGCAGGCGACCCACAAACACGAAATTCAACTTCACGTTGAGGGTGCAATCCCCAATATCGTTGGCGATGAGGACAAACTCGACCAGATTCTCACGAACCTGCTCAACAACGCGATCAAGTATTCGCCAAATGGCGGAATCATCACGGTTCACGCCCGACAAGATGGCGATGAAATCTTGATGGGCGTCCAAGACCAGGGTATGGGCATCCCCAAGGACCACGTCAACAAGGTCTTTGAGAAGTTCCACCGTGTGAACAACGAGGACAACCGAAAGATCTACGGAACTGGTCTCGGACTTTACTTGGTCAAGCACCTGGTTGAGGGAGTTCACTTTGGTCGCATCTGGTGCGAATCGGAAGTCGGCGTTGGGTCGACCTTCTGGTTCCGAGTACCAGCCAATCTCGACATCGAGAAGGCCAAGCAGATCAACGATTAGCGAACAGCCTCTCAGGTAGCAACCTGGGAGGTGGGAATCGCGTAACATTCTAGGGCAATGGCGCGAGTTAGAGGAAGTTGGAAACCACTCCTGAACGTCGGACTGCGTCTGTTCAGTGGTGAGGGCATCTATCCTCACCTGGCTACTTTCCTCCAAGAGCGCCGAAAGCAGTACGAAGCCAAAGCAACCAGGATTGGCGTTTTCGGTGGGGTGGTGGGAAGCCTGGCCGGGGGCCTGTGCGCTCTGATCGGCATCCTCGCAGGAACGAGAGTTCTTGACATCGGAATGTCAGGGGCGGTGGCCTGGATCATTGGAAACCTTGCAATGGCAGCAGGAGCGATCGGCTACTATGCCTATCTCAACAACAAGAACGAGCGGGAAGAACTGGCAAAGAACCCGTTGGCGAGAGAAGCGCGCGAAACCGTGAAAATGTTGGCCACCTTGGCTCAGCGCCGTCGACTCAATACGAGTCTGGAAAAGCCCGTTGGTCTGCTCCTTGAGGAAGCCTCCAGACATTGGTGGCGAGTCATGACCACCACCGATACGCCGGTTTGGAAGGACGACAATCTGGCCGATCACTGGAAGGCCGTTCGTAACCAACTCAGAACCGCCGCAGATCAGGCCATGAATGAGATCATTTTGCTCCTCGCACACACCGTTCGCACGGATGGAGGGGGATGGCAAAACGTTCTTGAGAGCCTGCTCACCGAGTATTTGGGCCATGATCGGCCCAGCGACTTTGGCCCACTTCCAGCGGGTTATGTTCCTGCGCGTGAAATCGCTGAGAAACTAAAACTCCTTGCCGCAGAGACGGAGCGGCTGAGCGCAGAGGCCCTCACTTCCAGCACCAATAGACCACTTGCGTCCGGATCGGCGATTGACATGTGCCTGGGCGAGATCAGAAGCATTCAGCAAGCAGAAGCCGAACTCCATCAAACTATTGGACAGGGTAAGCAATAAGTGCTCCAAGTCTCCAACCTTGTCAAGGAATACAAATCGCTTCGTGCGGTCAATGACTTGTCGTTCGAGATTCAACCCGGCGAAATCGTTGGTCTCCTCGGTCCAAACGGTGCAGGCAAGACGACCGCCCTAAGGTGCATCGCCGGCATTCTGAGACCCTCGCAGGGTCAGATCATCATCAACGGGCACGATCTGTTGCGAGACCAAGCGAAGGCGAAGCAGCGCTTGGCCTTCGTTCCCGAAATGCCCTCGCTGTACGAACTGCTGACCGTGGACGAGCACCTGCGATTTGTCGCGATGTGCTTCAGCGCGCTGGATATTTACCAACTACGGGGCCGCGAGTTGTTGGAACGCTACCATCTGTGGGAAAAGCGCGACGACCTCGTCGCCACCCTCAGCAAGGGCATGAAACAGAAACTCGCCATCGCCTGCGCCTTCGTTCATGAGACTACGGTGGTGCTGTTTGATGAGCCGTTGATCGGCATTGACCCCGCGGGAGTTGCCGAGATCAAGAAGGAAATGCAGGACGCTCGCTCAAGAGGGTGCGCGATTCTGGTCTCTACGCACCTGCTCGATACCGCAGAGCGACTCTGCGACCGGGTGATCATCATGTCGCGAGGAAAGAAACTCGCCGAAGGATCGCTCGAACAACTTCAAACGCTCAGCAATATGCAGGGCGAAAGCCTCGAAGACGTCTTCCTGAAACTCACCGATGAAAGCGCTGAAGCCACTCCTGTTCCTGCTGAGTAGGACGATCTTCAACGGCGTCAAGCGGTCGTTGACCACGCCGCGCCGTTTGATCAGCCTCATCATTTTCATCGGCTACTACTTCTTCATCTTCATTCGTCCGGCCCTCACCTCGTCGGAGATGCCGGTGCCGAATGTTGGAGACAAACTCTCTTTTCCTCCGATGGAGGCGATCCAAGCGCTCACCTTCGGCACGTTCTCAGTGTTGTCGCTCTTCATGCTGCTTGGCGTAACGAGTTATCTCGGCACGTTCAAACCGGCAGATGTGGATGTCCTGTTCAGCACTCCGATCTCGCCACGAGTGGTGCTGACCTTCCGCATTCTGCGCGATTTCCTCATCACCCTGATCTTCCCGTTCCTGATGGCGATTGTCGGGCTGCGCCCGATCAAGACAGGCTGGGAAGCGATCTTTAAGAACATGCCCAACCCGGAATATGCCGGCATGACCTTCCGAGCGCTCACGATTGGATGGATTCTCATGTCCGTCGCTTGGGTCGTCATCGGCTATGCCGTGAGCCTATTCATCAACCGCAGCGACCTCAAGTCAGAGCGGAACATGCGCATTCTCTGGACGGTGATCGTCGGCATGGTCGGCACTGCCACGTTCGTGATGATCCAAGGGTTCCAGTCCATGCAGTCGGTGAATGACCTGATCGCGATGGCACAAAACCCGATTCTGCGGACAATCTTCTTCACCGCGACGCTCGCCGAACAACTGGCTCTCGCGCCTCTCAATGGTTCGTGGACTCAGGCGCTGATTGGCGTGGGTGGCTTGGTCGGAATCACTCTCATCGCCCTTCGGATCGCGATGACCCAGGCCGACTGGATGTACGACCAAGCCGCGGTTAAGGGATTTGCCACCCAGAAGATTCGGGAGATCGCGAAATCGGGCGAT
The DNA here is from genome assembly GCA_937862825.1 of uncultured Armatimonadota bacterium. GTDB lineage: Bacteria > Armatimonadota > Fimbriimonadia > Fimbriimonadales > Fimbriimonadaceae > CALMEF01. The sequence continues at coordinate 11,119 of CALMEF010000002.1, read as the reverse complement.
ATGATGCAGGCGGTTGCCGAGCGTGCGCGACAAGGCAAGTTCAAAGTGCGCGGATTGAATCTCGCCAAAAGGTTCAAGAGTCAGGGGGCGTCTGCTCTCGTGCTGAAGGAGATCATCCTCCAGTTCAGGGGTTCGCTGGGCATGTTCATCACCTTTGCCATCCTGGGCGGCTTCATGGTCATCTTCCCGGCGATCATCCCCGAGTCGTCGCGCCGTCCCGGCGTGGAGGTCAGCGGGTATGCGCTCATGGGCATGCAAGCAATGACGATCTTCATGATCACCATGTCGTTCACCCAAGTCGGGTTCATCGAGGTGCTGCGCCGCGTTGACCTGCAAAAGCCGATGCCATTTTCGGCGCAGCGGATTGTGTTCATGGAGGTGGTCGCGAAAGCGGTGCCTGGAGCGCTGACCTGCATCCTTGGAAGCCTGATTGCCTTCATCCTGAAGCCCACTCTGTGGGCGTTTGCCCTCGGCGGCGCCATCGCGTCGACTATGTTCTCGTTGCTGCTGAGTGCCGTCGGCTTTGCCGTGGTCATGCTATTCCCCGATCTCGATGATCCAAGCCAGCGACAGTTTCGCGGTCTGATGATGCTGCTGGGGTCGGTCATAGCCGTCGCGTTCCCGGCGGGAACGATCGTCGGGCTCATTGCTGGGTTTAAGAGCCCCGTACTCGCGTCGCTCATAGGCGGTGCCATGGCGTTTGGCATCGCGTGGGTGGTTTCGATTGTCGGCGGATCGCTGTACGCGTCCTTCAACCCGAGTGAGTGAGGTGTAAGCCTTGCTTCCAGGTGGCCGCTCCTTGCTTCCGCATCACGGCTCCTTCCTTCCGGATGACCGCTCCTTACGTCCGGATCACCACTCCTTGCCTCCGGATGCCGCGTCCTTCCTTCCGGATCGCCACTCCTTGCGTCCGGATAACCGCTCCTTACGTCCGGATGCGGCGTCCTTACGTCCGGATGGCCGCTCCTTCCTTCCGGATGCCGCAGAATTACGTCCGGATCGCCGCTCCTTCATGAAGGAGCGCGAGTAAATCCTCAATTCCTCAAGAGCCTTGTGAGGTTTTGAACCTGCAAACCTCAAGGTGTAATGAAGTGTCTACATTTGTCCAATCGGCGTCCTGGGAGTAGTGGTCGCATGCGGGCAAGTGATCGTATCTTCGCCCCTCTCCGGGTCTGCGGGGAGAGGGGCTGGGGGTGAGGGGAAAGTTAGCGACAAAGCCTCAACAGGCACTGGTTTCCCCCTTGGCCAAGGGGGAAACGTTGGGAAGGGGAATCGGAGTTTGTCTTTATTCTTCTAGGACAGACGTATACTGAACCCCCGCTGCGTCGGCCGTCTTTGGCGAGGTGTAAGAACTGTTGTGGGCCTCCACGCAGTTCCCTTGGTGAAGGTGATCGAAGGATTCGCGTCATGAAAACCTATGTCCTCTCAATGATCATGGCGACGTTGTTTGGAATCGTCGTCGTCACTACACTTTCCCATTTCTATCGCTATGGAAGGAGTGATCCTTCGCTCAAACTTAGCGACCTGCCAAAGGTCAAGCTGGTAGGTGGACACCGTATTGAAGGTATTCCCCTCACTAGCCTTTTGATCGAGCAAGAGGAGTATGAGCGACTAGTTGCGCAGGAAAGCATAGTCTATGTTGATGCTACATCCGGGAAGGCCTATGTTGGCTTGCAGAGGAACATCCGTGTCGGGGTCATTGCGCTATTGGTCGCAGCTCTACTTGTTGCCAGTTCTGTGAGGGCACATATGGATGTATTGAAGAGGTCGAAGGAACATGCTGCCTGACCCCACATTTGTATGGCGCTAAAGAGTCCGCCCACGTGCAGCCAGTCTCTGGGAGCATCAAATATCGTCATCGAGAACTAGACGTCTAAGGCAAGGGGAATCGAAACCACGCCCCAAACCCAAGCAACCGCCGCCACAGCCAGCGTCAGCGGTAAACTCCGACTCGTAGAACCAAGAAGATGGCAAGTCAACGAACCGTCGTCGTCGTAGGAGGGGGCCTTGCTGGCCTCATGACCGCAATGAAACTCGCCGAGGCGGGGGTCAAGGTCAAACTGTTTAGCATCGTTCCCGTCAAGCGGAGCCACAGCGTCTGCGCTCAGGGCGGAATCAACGGTGCGGTGAACTTGAGGGGCGAAGGCGACCCGCCATCCCTTCCTTCCGAAGATACGACCCCGGGGGGTGCTTTTCTAAACCCCCAGCCGCCGGTCACGCGCATGACCGAGCGCCCCCCCGCCATCATTTACCTCCTCGATCGTATGGGCGTGCCGTTCAACCGAACCCACGAAGGCGTGCTCAGTTTCCGAAGATTTGGAGGAACGCTCAAACATCGAACCGCCTACGCCGGAGCGACCACTGGTCAGCAACTGCTTTACGCGCTGGATGAGCAGGTTCGACGATGGGAAGCCCAGGGCACCGTCGAGAAGTTCGAGGGCTGGGAGTTCTTGGGAATCATCAAGGACAACGAGGGGCGCTGCCGTGGTATCACCGCGCAGAACCTTCGAACGATGGAAATCGAGGCGTTCCCGTCCGACTCGGTCGTCATTTGCACTGGTGGCAACGGCGTCATCTTTGGGCGCTCGACGAACTCGATCATCAACACCGGTTCGCCGGTCAGTATCTGCTATCAACAGGGTGTCCGCTACGGAAATCCCGAAATGGTTCAGATTCACCCGACGGCGATTCCTGGCGAGGACAAGTGCCGCCTGATGTCAGAATCGGTGCGCGGCGAAGGGGGACGACTCTGGACCCCGCGCGACCCGCACGACTCGCGGCGACCGCTGGACATTCCCGAAAAGGACCGCTGGTACTTCTGCGAAGAGTTGGACCCTGTTTATGGCAACCTGCTCAGCCGCGACTTGGTCAGTTTCACGATCTATTGCGTCTGCCGAACTGGCCGCGGAATCCAAGGTCGCGAGCAGGTGTATCTCGACATCACGCACCTTCACAAGAGCCGGGGCGGGCCCCACACGCGCGAGATCATCAACGACAAACTCGAGGGCGTGCTTGAGATCTACGAGAAGTTCATGCGCGAAGACCCGATCGAGACGCCGATGCGCATCTATCCCGCGGTTCACTACACGATGGGCGGGCTATGGGTGGATTACGAGTGCGACAGCAACGGGGCCATTGAAACGAACTCACCACGCAACCAAATGACCAACGTGCCGGGCCTCTACGCCGCGGGCGAATGCGACTATCAGTATCACGGCGCAAACCGCCTGGGTGCGAATGCGTTGCTTTCTTGTCTATATGGCGGCGAAATCACCTCTCAAGGCGTTTTGGCTTATCTTTCGGCCATGGAGGCGGCTGGCGACTCGGCGGGCACGTTTGCCGAAGAGGCACGCGCACAGCGGCAATCTGAATACGACACGCTCCGCCAAAGTCAAGGAAGCGAGAACCCGTATGGTCTCCACAAGGAGTTGACCGACATCATGTGGAATAACTGCGGCATTTGGCGACTCCAAAAGGACCTGCTTGCCGCTCGTGATGCGCTTGACGACTTGGCACAGCGAGCCCACCGATGCCGAGTGCTTGACGACTCGGGTTGGAGCAACCAGGCCGTACCGTTCACGCGAAACCTACTCAGCATGATTGAGATGTCGAAGGCGATTGTCGGCGGCGCTATCGTGCGCGACGAGTCTCGTGGTGCCCACTTCAAATTGGACACACCGGATCGTGACGACACGAACTGGCTGAAGACGACGTTGGCCACTTGGAACCCAACGGGTCCGACCTTTGAGTTTGAGCCAGTGGACTGCAGGTTCATTGCGCCACGGCCAAGGAAGTACCGAATCAACCAAAACAAGGTCGTGCGCGAGATCATTGGTGAAGAGATTCTCGCTGGCGTTGGAGCAGGCTAAATGTTGACGCCCTACGACTGGCAGGAGGCGATTGGCCACCGCGCGCAATACGTCGAAAGTCGCTTGGCCGATGGCGTGCCGGTATTGGCGGCGTCCTGCAAGGACGGCATTGCCGTACTGACGTGGCGAAGGGTTGGAACCCGAAAGGTGTTCGAGATTTACGACCGGCTCTTGTTTTCGGGCCTTGGGCTCCAGTCGGATGTTGAAGCGATTCGCATTGCGGCCATTGAGTTCACGCACCGGGAGGGCTTTGCGCGCAGCGAGGAAGATGTGACCGTGCAGCGCGTTGTCGCTGGACTGAGCACCTCGATCAAGCGGTCATTTGCGGATTTTAACACCAGTCCGGTCGTGGCCACGTGCTTGTTTGCCGAAGTCTGCGACACGCCAGCAGAAGACTCACTGATGGTGCTGGAATATGACGGGGACTACCGCGCGATCGGCCCTCTCGCGGTGGTTGCAGGTACGGAAAAGACCCGAGCGGAGTTGGAGTCTGCGCTTTCAGGGTTCGACTTCCCCACGATGACCGGCGCAGCCGCTTTGGACGCGTTTCGAGGAGCGTGGAAAGTCGGCGAATCGACCGAGACCGACGGCGCCGACCTTCCTTCCGAGTTGGTTGAGGAACCGGTCCTCCTGAGCCGCGACTCGACTCGGGTGAACCGGTTCGTTGCTATGAGGTGAACCGGAGAATAACGTCAACGGTCTCCTCAACGGACAATTTCGTATTGTCCACGAAGTGCCAGTTCTCCAACCGATCCAAACGGAACCGGTCGTTGGTGAACTGAATCGTCTCATCCAACACGTGCGGATCAAAGGTCTTGTTGGTCCGGTCGTGGTTCCTTTGTAGGTTCACCGTCAACTCCGGAACTAAGCAAACACGGACGACGGGCAGGTCGGGCATTTCTGTACCAATCACAGACTCCAATTGAGTCAAGTTGCGGCAATGATCAACCACCACCGCGAAGCCCGCCTCGTGATATGTACGAACTAGCCCACAAATCCCGCGCTCTGCGACCTGGAACTGCTGCTCGGTTTCCTCGGTCCACGGCACGGAGTCAGCGAGGCCCTTGACCACCCATTGCCGAACGTCGTCGACCGGTACGTGAATTCCACGTTCAAAGCGCTGCAAAAGGGCCACCGAGGTGGTTGATTTCCCAGACGCTGGAGGGCCAGTGATCCAAAAGACAGGTTGGCGCATCAATCACTCGTTGACAACGGCCCGCAACTGCTCCCAACTCTCCGAAAGGCTCTGTGGCAGAACACGAACCTCCCCAACGGTGGTCATGAAGTTCGTGTCACCGTTCCACCTGGGCACGATATGCCAATGCACATGGTTCGGAATGCCAGCACCTGCTGCCCTACCCAAGTTCACTCCAATGTTAAACCCATCCGGCTTGTAAACCGACTTGATCCAGTTCGTGCAATCCCTGACCAACTGATTGATTTCCAACAACTCCTCGTCGTTCAGATCATTCAAGTCAGCGGTGTGGCGGTACGGCGCGACCATGAGATGTCCGGACGTGTAAGGGAAGGCGTTGAGCATCACAAAGGCATGTTGTCCGCGAAAGAGGATGAGGTTCTCGCGGTCGCTGTCTTGCGCCGGCAGATCCACGAAAATACACCCACCCTTTGCCGCCTCAGCGTCGGCTTTCTGGATGTAGGAGAGTCGCCACGGTGCCCACAACTGTTCTGCCATATCCAGAGTTTACGCAACCTAGCGAGTTAGTTGGCGAGGATGTGCTGGTCAGTTTAGAACAAGTTCAGGAGTTGGGGGAATCCAGGAGATCGTCAACGCTACGCGACACGGAGGCCTTCTGCTTCGACTTTGTTGCGGAGTCTAGGAGTGAGTGAACCTTTGGTCAGCAAGTCAACAGGCGCGTCGAGCAGCCTCTCCAAAAACTCAACTAAGTCAAGGAGCTGCGCATACGAGTACTCGCCGTCAAACTCGACAACGAAGTCAATGTCGCTTGCCTCTTGTGACTCGCCTCGAGCCACCGAACCAAACACCGTAAGGGAAGCAACGTGGAACTTGCTGCGAAGCGTTGATTCGTTTCCCGAAACGACTTCCTTTAGACGGTCGAGATCCACGGTCTATGTATACCACGGCCAAGTCCGATGAACGGCCCTTTTCGCCCGAGCGTATGATGACGACAACTTGTCGAAAACGTGAGGAAAACCACAAAATGTCGTGTTTGAGATATTGACATACCACAAGATGTTGATATACACTGTTCGGGAAGATGATCTGTCCCTACTGCGGAAACCCCGAGCAGAAAGTACTCGATTCTCGACCAGCACGAGAGGGAGAGGCGATTCGCCGACGCCGCGAGTGTGTTCGCTGTGAGCGAAGATTTACGACGTTTGAAGAATATGAAATGCCGCGACTTTTCGTCGTGAAACGAGGCGGTGGCCGAGAAGAGTTCGATCGCAACAAGATCCTGAACTCAATGCTCATCGCATGTCGAAAACGACCGATTAGCATTGACGTTCTGCGCACCGCCGCCGACCATGTCGAGCGCGATCTGCGGCATCAACTCATCGAAGAAATCACGTCGACGGAAATAGGGGAACGAGTGCTTGCCGAGTTGCGAGGGCTTGATACCGTTGCCTACGTTCGATTCGCCAGCGTTTATCGCGATTTCGAGACCCTCGAAGACTTCAGAGAAGTGATCGAGCGACTCGGCGACCGCACTAAAACAGATCATCACATCACGGAGGAAGTTGGAAGCAAATGAAGATTAGTCGTCTTTTCACCAAGGAAGGTAAGGGAGCCTATGAGGGCATCCCGTTTGAGCCGCGAAAGAGCGAGATCAAGAACCCGGATGGTTCAAAGGTCTTCTCGATGGAGAACGTCATGGTGCCTGCCCATTGGTCGCAGGTCGCCACCGACATCCTCGCGCAGAAGTATTTCCGCAAAGCAGGTCTGCTCAACGGCCACCAGCCGACTCCCGACCAAGGCACGCTTGACGTGGGCTTCCTGGTCCCAACCGAAGATCATGAGACCGACAGTCGCCAGGTCTTCCACCGTTTGGCAGGATGCTGGCGACACTGGGGCGAGCAGCATGGCTACTTCGACACGAAAGAAGACGCACAGACGTTTTACGACGAACTCTGCTACATGTTGGCCCAGCAAATCGCAGCCCCCAACAGCCCGCAATGGTTCAACACCGGACTCCATTTCGCATACGGCATCGAGGGCGTTCCTCAAGGGCACTACTACGTCGATCCGATTAGCGGAAAGTTGGAGCGAAGCGCGAACGCCTACGAGCGACCCCAACCTCACGCATGCTTCATTCTCTCAGTAAAGGATGATCTCGTCAACGAGGGAGGCATCATGGACCTCTGGACCCGAGAGGCCCGCATCTTCAAGTACGGCTCGGGCGTTGGCACCAACTTCTCAAAGATTCGCGGCGAGAACGAAAAACTTTCCGGCGGGGGGAAGAGTTCCGGTCTCATGTCCTTCTTGCGCGTCGGTGACCGAAGCGCGGGCGCCATCAAGTCCGGCGGAACCACTCGGCGAGCCGCGAAGATGGTGTGCTTGGACGTCGACCATCCCGATATCGAAACCTTTGTGAATTGGAAGGTCATCGAAGAGCAGAAGGTTGCTTCGCTCGTGACGGGTTCCCAACTCAATCAGAAGCACCTCAACGCGATCATGAAGGCCTGCGCGGGCGACACTAACCCGCGAACCACCCAGACGCTCCAAAGGGCCATCGCCGAAGCAAAAGCCGCCAGCATCCCGCTCAACTACATTCAGCGCGTCATCCAACTTGCCGAACAGGGATACACCAGCATCGAGTTCCCAACGTACGACACGGGCTATGAGTCAGAAGCCTATTTGACCGTAAGTGGGCAGAACAGCAATAACTCGGTCCGGGTCACCAACGACTTCCTTCAGGCAGTTGAGAATGACGACGAGTGGACGTTGAAAGCCCGCATCGACGGCAAGTCGGTGAAGGCCGTCCGAGCCCGTGACCTCTGGAATGACATCTGCTTTGCCGCGTGGTCGAGCGCCGATCCTGGCCTTCAATATGACACGACCATCAACGAGTGGCACACCTGCCCAGCCGATGGCCGCATCAACGCGAGTAATCCGTGCAGCGAGTACATGTTCCTCGACGACACCGCGTGCAACCTCGCCTCCATTAACCTGATCAAGTTCTATGACCCCGAAACGGGCAAGTTCGACATCGAGGGCTATCGCCACGCGATCCGACTGTGGACCGTTGTGCTTGAAATCAGCGTGCTGATGGCGCAGTTCCCCAGCCGAGAGATCGCCCAACTGAGTTACGACTTCCGAACACTTGGGCTTGGTTATGCCAATCTGGGCGCGTTGCTCATGCAGATGGGCATCCCCTACGACAGCCCCCGCGGGTTCGCCATCGCAGGCGCCCTGACGTCGATCCTTGGCGGCGATTCTTATGCGGCAAGTGCCGAAATGGCCAAAGAGCAGAAGCCATTCCCGCGATATGACCGCAACAAGGACTCGATGCTTCGCGTCATCCGCAATCATCGCCGCGCCGCATACAACGAGAGTTCGAAGTATGAGGGTCTCAGCATCAAACCAGTGGGCATTGACCCCGACGAGTGCCCGACAGACATGCTTTCCGCAGCACGCGACGCCTGGGACAAGGCGCTCGACCTCGGTGAGCAGCACGGTTTCCGCAATGCCCAAGTGACCGTTCTCGCCCCAACCGGCACGATCGGCCTCATCATGGATTGCGACACGACCGGTGTTGAACCCGATTTCGCCCTGGTCAAGTTCAAGAAACTCGCTGGCGGTGGCTACTTCAAGATCATCAACCAGTCGCTTCCCGTGGCGTTGACTCGCCTCGGCTACTCGGCAGATCAAATTGATGACATCGTCAAGTATGCGGTGGGCCACAAGGCGCTCCCATTGGTCGATGCCAATCTGATCACCCGCGACCGACTGATTGCCAAAGGCTTCACGACCGACAAACTGGACGCCATCGACGCCTCGCTCGACAGCGCGTTTGAACTCAAGTTCGCCTTCAACAAGTTCACCCTCGGCGAGGACTTCTGCAAAAACACCCTCGGATTTAGCGAGGATCAACTAAACGACTGGACCTTCGACATGCTCGCAGCAATGGGCTTCACCAAGCCAGAGATCGATGCGACGAACGAATATGTTTGCGGCACGATGACCATTGAAGGCGCTCCGCACCTGAAGTCCGAGCACTATGCCGTGTTCGACTGCGCCAACAAGTGCGGAAGCAAGGGCCAGCGTTACATCAGCGCGGAAGGACACATCCGTATGATGGCCGCCGCCCAGCCGTTCCTTTCGGGCGCGATCAGCAAGACGATCAACCTACCGAACGACGCTCCGGTGGAGGCGATCAATGATGCCTACATGATGTCGTGGCAACTCGGTCTGAAGGCGAACGCCTTGTATCGAGACGGCTCTAAACTCAGTCAGCCGCTCAACTCAAGCAGCGACGATTCCGCCGCGGCGATTCTTGAGGCGACCCTCGGCGAGTCCGATATGTCTGAGCAGGCCGATCCGACCGATCAGCACGCCGCCATCGCCCAGGCTGCCCAGAAGTTGGTCTACCGCTACATCGCAAAGCGCCGCATCATGCCCGGTCGCCGAAAGGGTTACACCCAAAAGGCTCTTGTCGGCGGGCACAAGGTGTACTTGCGAACCGGTGAGTTCGAGGACGGCCAACTCGGCGAAATCTTCATTGACATGCACCGCGAAGGCGCCGCGTTCCGTTCGTTGATGAACTGCTTCGCCATCGCGATCTCGCTTGGTTTGCAGTACGGCGTGCCGCTTGAGGAGTTCGTCGAGGCGTTCGTCTTCACGCGCTTCGAACCGAACGGCATCGTATCAAACCACGATAACATCAAGATGTCCACCTCGGTCATCGACTACATCTTCCGCGAACTCGCGCTCTCCTACTTGGGTCGAACCGACCTGGTACAGGTGAAGCCGGAGGACCTCCGCGGCGACGCGATGGGCAAGCCTTCGCAGATTCCCGACTTCAGCGAGGAAGAAGAGGTCGGCGACTTCGACGGCCACGTTCCCGGCTCGGCCTATGTCTCAAATGCGGGCCGCGGATTCTCATCTGGGAACCCCCTCTCCAGCCCTGATGGGGATGAGGGCGATGATCCCCAGGCCTCACTCTTCGGCGCCCCAAACACCGGCTCTCCAACGTGGGAACTGGAGCAACGCGACAAGCGGAGTGAGTCAGTGCGCCAAGTTTCGGCGAGCGTCACCGCAGTCATCGAACCCCAAGTCACGAAATCCCCAACAACCAACTCCCTCACGGAAAGTGTCCGCCAAGCCCGCCTGAAAGGCTACGAAGGCGACCCATGCTCAAACTGCGGCGCGTTCACGATGGTGCGGAACGGCGTGTGCCTGAAGTGCGATTCGTGCGGAGAAACGAGCGGGTGTAGTTAGGAGTGTCAACGTGAAACCACGGAGGAAAGCAAGGAAACGAGACTATGACGTGTGCCTCTCCTTTGCGGGAGAGGACAGGGTGTACGTTGAGGCAGTGGCTCAGATTCTTAACGAGGCAGGCGTTCGTGTCTTTTACGATGAATGGGAGAAGGTATCACTCTGGGGCAAGGACCTCATTGAGCACCTTCAGAGTGTATTCGCCCAGAAGGCAGAATATTGCGTGCTCTTCGTCTCTGCGCACTCGGCGGCAAAACCCTGGCCGACATTGGAGCGCCGAAGTGCACTCGCTCGTGCCCTTGAAAATCAAACCGAATACGTTCTTCCTGCTCGATTTGATGACACAGTTGTTCCGGGCCTTTCACCTTCAACTGCTTTCATCGACCTGAGGCGATTATCTCATACACAGTTTGCTGAGATTATCCTTCAGAAGCTGGGCATGAAGAGATCACATGAGGCAGCACCAGAAAACCTGGACCGGCTCTACGAAGATCTCTTGATCGGAAACTGGCCGAACAGGGTTTTGGTAGAAGCCGTAGTCCAGAACTTTTTTTCGCGCATGCAACGAACAAATAAGCGGGAGCGGCAGCTGGTTATGACCGTAATGCTCTCGGGATGCCCTGAGGAGCTGCCCGACAATATGCATATGAGTATCGACTTACTCAAGCGAATGTCTCGCATTCCCAGTTCGCGGTGTGTTCAAATTCTCAAAGGGATGGAAAGCCTAGGATTTTCGGCACATGTTGCTAAACACGACGATAATGATCCTGACGAGTTCGTTTATTTGGAATGGCACGACTATGAAAACCAGATAAATGCGACCGATATCGCCGTA
>CALMEF010000001.1 GCA_937862825.1 uncultured Armatimonadota bacterium | reverse complement strand
CGGTTCTCGCAACGAACCTCGGCACGGGAACAAGTAATCAACCAGCGGGGCATTTCAGAAACCTCGGCACGGGCGGGGCAAACTGGGGAGTGTTGGCCGAGACGCAAAGTCCAACCGGTGTCGGCGTATCGGGCTTGAACAATTCGTTGAGCGGTGGCGGCTACGGGGTTTTCGGGCGCGCTTCCGGCCCAACAGGCTACGGAGTCGTTGGACTGGCGAACAACCTCTCCGGAAGTACTAGAGGTGTGACCGGCGAGTCCAGCAGCACCGAAGGAACCGGGGTCTTTGGATTTGGGACGGCTGGTACGGGCATCGCTCGTGGCGTCACGGCAATAACCAATAGTTCGGCTGGGCAGGCACTTTATGCCGAAGCAACCGCAACAGGTGGCGTGAACTATGCGGGATTCTTCAAGAATCCGAGCCAACTCGGGTACGGAATATGGGTTGATTCCACAGGCGAATCGGGTCGGGGAATGACCATTCGGTCCACGGGACGCTTGTCCGAAGGGCTGAGGGTTTCATCAGCCCATCCGAGCGGACCCAATAAGACTGGCATCTTCGTGAACGCGAGTTCATTGGCGAGCGTTTTGGAGGCAACGTCACTCGCGACGTCAGGGAGCACTTTTAGTTTGGTCGCGTACAACAACAGCCCCACGGGAGTCGCGGTGTGGGCTTCCAACGAAGCAAACTCAGGTACTACACCAGCCGTCTTTGGCCGGACGACGTCAACTACTGGAACTGGCGTGCTTGGTCAAGCCCCAGGTCAGCCAGACGCCTATGCATTGTTCGCATTTGGCAACACGGGTTCTAATGGAACCAAGAGTTTTGTTATCGATCACCCTCTCGATCCGGCTGGCAAAGTTCTTCGCCATTTCTGCACTGAAGGGGAGCAGCCGTTGAACGTTTATAGTGGCAATGTCCGAACCGACGCCCGAGGGTTCGCTACGGTGACGCTTCCAGACTATTTTGATGAGATTAACCGTGACATTCGATATCAGCTGACTGTGGTTGATGAATCAGATGATTTTGTGCTCGTAAAAGTCAGCCAAACCGTAACAAACAACTCATTCCGAATCCGATCCAGCAAGCCGGAGACTTTGGTTTCTTGGCGGGTAGAAGGGGTCCGAAACGAAGCGGGGGTCCGGCGAGTTGGGGCAGAGTCAGTACTTGAAAAGCCCAAGGCCGCGCGCGGCAAGTATTACGATCCTGAGTCCTACGGGCTTAGCGAAGAGCATCGAATCGGATATGCCCGCCCGGCTAAAGGTGATACCGGGCGGTAACATTCGAGATCAGGCTCGTGACGCTCGGAACTAACGGTGCCGTTAGCGCTTCATCATCATTTGCTCAAGGCGATCCAGTCGGTTGCGGAGTTCCGCGTTTTCACTTTGGAGTTGCTTGACCGTTGCCTCAAGACTCTCGATTTTCGTGTCGGGGTTGTTTGGAACCTCAAGACCGTTAAAGAACCGGGGCTGAATCATCACCATGATCTTGCCGTTTCCGCCGCTGTTACCTTCGAGCGCAATGCCGATGGAGTGCCCGGCTCGATTCATGGCCATGGCGGTCCCGGCTACGTTTGAGGCCGCCAGGTGATCGCCAGGACGAACAACGCCAGTAACCTTCACCGGAACTCGACCCATGAAGGCGACAGGTCGGTAGCGTCGAAGCATCATCTCGCGCATTTGCTTTGTTAGTAGTTTCTCCAACGCGTGATCGCCCGCCTTGCGAGCCGCGTCTCGCCGCTTCGTTAACTCGGCATCCATTCCGTCTTCCGCGTTGAAACTCATGCCAGCAATGAAGGCTGGCTTCGTCGAAATCACGCCGATAACTGCGCTGTCATAGGCCTTGTGCGAACGCGCGATGTACTCCCAGTCCTGACCGTAGTTCACGACTAAGTCTCCGGGTTCCAACGTTTCGTCGTGGACTTTGAAGCCCTCGGCAAAGTCAATGCCGTTCGCCGTGACCGCGCCGTCAAACAGCGTTGCCGCCTCGTCTCCATCTTGGATTCGAACTTGCTCAATAGAGTAACTGTTGGTATGGATTCGAATCCATGAATCCGTGCTGTTATTGTCAAAGTCGTGTTCAACCAGTAGGTCATAGGGGGTCGTCATGCGAGAACTGAAGTCTCCTCCGCTGGGTCGCAAACGCAGTTCACAGTTCAAGTTGATAATCCTGACGGTCTCGTTGAGGGCGGTGCTACCTCCGTAGCCAAACGAAATGACGTCGCCGACAGTAGCAGTGAACATCTGCAACCGAGCGGCCTGGATTCCGAAGCCGTAATGACTGGTTGGGTCGGTCCCCCATAGGCTAATCTTATCGCCCAAGTTCTCATTGAAGTCGATCGGGAAAATCGGGTCTTGGGAGCCAGCAATGCCCACGTTACCTCTCAGAGAGGACTTATTCTCGCTAACGAATGCGAGACCGCCAGCCAAGTTTGCTGCTACGATTCCAATTCCTGTTGCGCTATCCGTATACGCACTCACTCCGACAGAAGACGGTCCTGCTGCACCGGCAAAAAGGGCCATGCCACTGCCAAACATGTCAGCCTGAATGGCGGCATTAGTGGAGTTAGTTGTGGTCATCCTACTGTAGATCGCACTAGAAAAGGAAGCGTCTCCCGAAAGATTGACCTGTAATGCCTGACCGAAATCGCCGTTCGTTGTGCCGTTAATCTGGACAACGCCAGCGTTTGTGTTACCACTCAGGATAAGCGGGTTTGGTACCGATTGTAGAAATGCCGTGCTGTCTACTCCATCGAGAAGCGCCGCATTCACGTTTGTCAGGTTCGCCCCGTTGCCAGAGAAAGAGTTTGAGGCATTGTTGAAAGTCAACGCATTCGTGTACGTGCCGCTCAAGCGACCATTCAGAAGCGTCCCAGCCGTCATGTTATTCGCGTTCAGATCAACAAGACCGACGGCACTACCCGTGAATGTATTGTTGATGTTCGTAAATGACACCGCGTTGGCATAAATGCCGCCAATTCGTGCCCCAGGAACGATCCCGCTTGCCAGATTGCTCGCGTTCAGACTCGTCAACCCGGAACCACTGCCTGAAAAACTGTTACCTGCGTTGCCAAACGTATTCGCACCCGTCCAGGTGTTCGTCCCACCTAACTGAGCAAATGCAGAACTTGCCAAGCCGCCCAGTTGCGCCGCATTGACGTTCGTCAAACCCGATCCGTTACCCGTGAAGGCATTCGATGCATTGCTGAACGTCAAGGCGTTGCTGTAGAGTCCGCTCAACCTTCCTGAGGCGAGAGTGCCGCTACTCAAGTTGGACGCGTTTAGCCCGGTCAAGCCGCTACCGTTGCCAGAATAGGCATTGTTGGCATTGCTAAAAGTCAACACGCCCGCATAGGTGCCGCTAAGACGGGAGTCTGGTACGGTGCCGCTTGCAAGATTCGCCGCATTGAGGGCAGTGATGCCCGAGCCTGCTCCGACGAGTTGCCCCGCCCGGACCGTGCCCGTGACGTTCGAGTGTCCCGTTTGGGCAACGCCAGGGGTGCTTGATTGGAGCCTTACTAAGGCGCCGGACTGGCCACTGGAAACCGATGTGGCACTCATGGCAATGATCAGTAATGTGGCGGAAGCCGCAGAGATGACAAGGTTTGGTTTGATATACAAGGGTGCTCTCTCCTGAACAAGAATGTCAGACGCCCTTAGCCTATCGCAAAAGCAGGTCATCTGGTCCAAAACTCTGCAAAACCTAGCAGTTTCGGAAATCCGAGCACTCCTATGTGAAGATGAGCCAAATGAAAGTGCCCGGTCGCCATAAGACTCCCGGGCGTTCAACTTTTTGTCGGTGCGCTTTAATGGGCACACCCCTCTTGGTCGGTTACTTATCCTTGTTTATGGGTTTCGGGAACCGAAGTCGGTTCTGATAAAGGATGCCAGATTCCTCCGGCTGTCCAGCCTCAACAGGATGTAGGTAGCGGCCGCGGTCCTTGGGCTCCTTCATAACTTCGGGTTCGATACGGTTTGCATTGGCGAAGTTGTCTTGGCGAATACCAGTCACTTGCCAAGAAACCTCTGTGTTGGGCTGGCTAGTCTGAATCGTGAACTTGTTACCCTGGATCTTTCGGGCGACACGAGCCAGCGTCCACTCACCTTCTCCCATGACTGTGAGTTGATACCGGAAATCCCGGTTGAGCGCCTCAAAGTAACTGGGCATCGTGACGGTTGCATAGCCTTTCTCGTCAGTCGTCACGACCCCATTGTAGATGTTCATCATGTCGGGTGATTCGACAAACGAGTGGAAGAGGTACTTGTTGGCAGGGTCGAGTGGGTGATCGATTTGGAACGACCCACCGCCTTTCGAAAGGAGCCCAGTCACCTGAACACGTCCATCAAACCGGCCCGCATAGGCTCCTGTAGCAGAACCTCCGTAAACGCCAGTGGAACCTGAGTCAACGGAATAGGTGTAACCTGCGATAGCGCTATTGTTGGTGCCGGCAACAGTGCCGACCACGCCGCTAACATAGTCACCCGAACTTGAGCCATTGATACCGTTCGTGTAGTTCCCGCCGGAATCACCCCAGATGCCCGTTGTGACAGCGCCGAATCCGCCGCCATTTTGGTTTGCGTGGATAGTCACTGTCGAGTTTCCATCCACATCGAACTGATACTGTGGATTCGTGCCGATCCCCACTTTGCCGTCTGTCTGAACGATTAGCCGTGTGGATCCACCCTGGTGAAGTTTCCACTTGTTTAGATCTGACCCATCCACATAATGGTATGCGCTAAAGGCTCCTCCGTTGGCATAGCCATAGAAGGGCCGACCCGCTGTTTCGGTATTGATGTACATACCGCCGAAGTTGGATGTTGGCTGGCTGATGACGAACCGAGCTAAACCGATGGGAGTTGTCGTGCCGATCCCAATGAAACTGCCGTCATTGGCAGCAAACATTCCCCCTCCACTGACCTTGGCCAACGACGAACCCAGCGTTGCAAGCGTCGGGTTGGGATAGGTTCCAGACAGATCACCACCAGCCGCGCCGCTGGGTGCAAGCGAAGTAGGGAAGGCTGTCCAGACTCCGTTACCAGAAGCGTCGGACCGAAGGTATCGACCGTCTGCCGCTCCGCTCGGTAGCCGTAAGTTGCCGAACAGACCTGTTCCGCTGATGTTCAAATGTCCAGTTTGGCTCACGCCGGGCGTTGCCGACTGAAGGCGAACCAAAGCGCCAGATTGGCCGCCAGACTCGGCGGTTGCGCTCAAAACGATGATCAATGCTGCCATTGATGCCGTCAAAGTGAAATGTGGTTTGAGTTGCATATATCCTTCCGTCTTCCGTTCGGAAAACTACCAAATATCCTATCTCAGTCGGTGCAAAAACGCCACAAGGTCGTGAATAAACCTAGCAACATCATTACCGATTCGAGGTCAACGCCTGCTCGGTGCTAGAATCACCCATGCCGTTCGAAACTGCCTATGCCCTTGAGCATGACCTTGTTCGAGACTATCAGACCAATGGTCATGTGCTGTTAAGAGGGTTGGCAAAGATCGAGGAATTGCAGCCCTTTCGCGATCTGATTGCCGCCGAAGCGGCTGAAGCGGCTAAACAGTACGCGCCATTCGCTGAGCGCGGCACCTATGGCAAGGCATTCATTCAACACTGCAACCTGTGGGTGCGAGACCCCCGGATTGCCGAGTTTGTGCTTGCCAAACGATTCGCGAAGGTTGCAGCTGACCTCATGGGAGTGCCGGCAGTTCGGCTCTATCACGATCAGGCGCTCTTCAAAGAACCGGGCGGCGGTCCAACACCATGGCATCAAGATCAGCAGTATTGGCCTCTCGACGACGTCAAATGCGTGACGATGTGGATGCCGCTCGTGGACGTGTCTGCTGAAATGGGGACCATGAGGTTTGCCTCGGGTTCTCAGGCCCTGGGTTATTTGGGCCCAATGAACATTTCCGACGAGTCGGAAGCCAACCTGGCGGAACTGATTCGTGCGCGGGGCTATGAGATCACTGCTTCGCCAGACATGGCTGCGGGTGACGCAACGTTTCATGACGGGTGGTGCATTCACGGGGCACCAGGCAACTCGAGCCCTGACCGCATGAGGGAAGTCATGACGATCATCTACTTCGAAGACGGCGCACGGATCTCAGAGCCAGATAGCGACTCGCGCCAAAACGACTTGGTTTCTTGGTTCCCGGGACTCCAACCCGGCGACTTTGCGGCGTCAGAGTTGAATCCGTTGATTTAAGTCGTCCAAAATCCCGGTTGTCTTGCCAGGGGCCACTATACGCTATCCGTCGTATAATGCGAGTTCTTGGTGGAGGGGAATCTATGAAACGTTCTGTCACATTTACAATTGTTGCCGCGTCTACCTGCGGACTTCTTGCTGGCGCCGCCCGTGTAGCGACGTCATCCGGGCAATCCGGTGCTCTGGTTCGGCTGCAGTCTTCGTTTCCGGGTGTGGTTCAACCTGGCAACATCAACGTGAGCGGCCTCATTCGGGGCGATCAGGTCAATCTGCTCGGGCCTAATGTTAACATCGTCGCTCTCTCTACTGGTGGGAACTCGATCATCGGTAAATCAGACGGAGTAAATACTCCCGCCATCGTTGGTGTGGCAACCGTGAGCACGAACTCTGGGGTCTGGGGCCAAAATGACGCGACTGGAGCAGGCGGCTTGCTGGGCGATGGAGCCAACGGGTTGCGAGCATGGTCGGCGGCTGGCGGATTCGCAGGTTTTTTCATCGGCAAGGCCCACGTT